>DATAZX010000013.1:0-83333 GCA_036271815.1 Solirubrobacteraceae bacterium | reverse complement strand
ACTTCGCGCGCGCTCGGCTGGCCGACGGCTACTGCGCACATTGCGTCTCCTTCAAGGTCGCGATCTACAGTCCTGCCAACCTCGCGTGCCACGGGATTGGCCCGTCCGAGTTTCAAACTGACCCACTACCGAAGTTTCGCGGCTGGTCATCGCACGCGCGACTCGTTGTGCAGCAAGGGGTATGCGGGCGGTGATTACCGACCGGCGGGCCGGTGAACTGCGACGACTTGGCTGGGGCCGGTCGGAAGGCGCACGCCGGGGCATTGCGTTCCCGGGCGCGGTTCATGACCCCGTAACGCCCCCAGGAGCGGCTGCGAGCAGGCCCGGATAGTGCAAGCGGTAGCGAGTCTGTCCGACGTCACCGAGATCATTCTCTGTCAGTGGATCAGGCGCACTCACACAGTGACGGCGGCTGGGGTGCTCTCGCGGGCGCTGCCCGGAGCGTCGCTGGCGACACCCCATTCCTCTGGCCGTCATGACCGGTGCCTCGCGGTTCTGAAGATGCGTCTGCCGCGGCCGCCAGACTCCACGCATGCCGCTGGCTGCGACTGACAATGCACTTCATCGCGAGGGCTGCCTCTTCTGCCGTCGTCACGAAGGCGGCTTCGTCAGCCGCGAGCACATCTTCAGCGAGTCTCTCGGAAATCTCGAGGACGATGTCCTTCCGCCCGGGATCGTCTGCGACCGCTGCAACAACGGTCCGTTGTCGGTAGGCGACGGCGAGCTCACCAGCTTCGAGCCGATCGTGATGCTGCGCGCCGAACGCGGATCGCCGACGAAAGCGGGCAGGCCCGTCGCCGCTACCTTCGGCAACGCAACCATCTGGTTCGGCGGGCGCGGTCAGATCACCGTCGAGAGCAACAGCCGCAAAGCGACGCGAAGGATGGGACCGCGGGGAGGTCAACTCGACCTCCCCGGCCAGCCCATCACCCCGAGCCGCGCCCGCCGGATCGTCCGCAGCGTCTGGAAGTCGACGCTGGAGCTCATCTACCTCGACGCAGGGCCACGCGTCGCGTTCCTCGAGATCTTCGACGGCGCACGCGACGCAATCCTCGACGACCGTTGCGCTGGATGGGCGACCCTGGACCGCGACACGATCGCCACGCCGAGCGTGAAACTCGAGTACGAGCGGACGTTCGTCGGCGGACAGCACGCGATGCCGGTGACCCTCAACGTCTTCGGGGTGGTTATCCGCACCGACCTCCTGCAACGTGACCTCAGCGAAGACCGCGTCCATCCGCCGTGGCCTCACAGTGTCTGGGAATTCGCGTAGCGAGCTCGAGGCGGACCCGGCGCTCCGCCCCGAGAGCTATCACGTCAGCACCGTGGACGCGGTAGTCGCGATCTCCGTTGGCCTGTCCGCGATGGCACTCGCCGTAGCGGTGTACGGCGCCCGCCAGGCAAAGCGATCGGCCGACGCCGCGCGCGCAAGTGAGCGGCACGGAAGCCGGTCTGCGACAGCGGCGGAGCAAAGCTCCGCTCAAGCGCAGCGCTCCGCGGACGCCGCCGAACGAAGCGCCGCGGCCCAGGAAGAACGCCTTGAGATGGACCGCCGACGCGTTGCCGGCGAACGCGTCGACGCCGCGCACGATCTCGCGCCCAGATGGGAAGCGATCTCGGAAGGGCCGAACGGGCTGTTCACCCTGCGCGACGGAGTGCTCACCGGAGGACTTCGTAACGCCGGGCTGCACGGCGCGGAGGTCGAGCTCGTGGTACTCGATCTACCTTCCGGCGGTCGCCTCCCGATGCAAACCAGACGAGAGCCCTTGCGGCCATCGCCGCACACCTGGGAAGCTCGCCCACACGTTGCACCCGGCGGGATTCTGATGCTGACATGCGAAATTCCCGGGGACGAGCGCAGAGCGAAGCGCGACCTTCGATCTATATCGACTTCCAGGCATCCGGACTGGTGCACGTCGGACTGCTGGGCATGACGATCGAGCTGCTCCGCCACGGCAGCGCCGACGGGCACTCGGTCGCCTGGAAAGTCGGACGCGTTCGCCCCGGTCTGCTTGCTTGACCTCCAAGGCGCACGCCCTCCGCCCCGGGTCGCACAAGTCCGCGGGCGGCTGCGCCGCATCCACGCGGCCGGCAAGATCCGACCCCGTTCGAGCGTGGTTCACCAACGGTCACCGATCGTCGTCGTGTCGCGCGGTACGAGGGTCGGTGCGTTGGGCTGCGGCGAGCGCTCGGGAGAATGTGCCGAACGCGTTGAACAGCGGCAGCGCGGTCGGGATCCGTGGGTCCGGTGCGCCGCAGCGGCGGGCGGCGCGGCGTTCGATCTGTCCCCATTCCATGAATTCCCATTGGCTTGGCCAGTCTCCGAACCTGGTGTGAAATCGGATGATGGAATCGAGGCGCCGTCGCGGGCGGTTGGCGACATCCGGTCCAAGGGCCGGCCGGGGATTTGCGCCCCGGGTCCGAGGACCGGCGCGGCGGGGCCGCCGATCATGGTCGGCATGCAACGACGCACACCGCACCGCGTGCCACCCTCGACGCGCGTCCCGCGCGGCCCCATCCACCCGCGCCGGCAGCGGTTGCCTCTTGCGCGAGGGATCGCGCTCGCCCGGGCGTACCGCAGCACAGGAGACGAATGCCGATGAAGACCCAGCGCGCACGCCCCCGCACCCGTATGAGCGCCCCGCGCGGCAGAGCACGCCCGCCGCAGCGGCCGGTGCGAGTCCTCGAGCGCCCGAGTCCGCCCGATCCTCCTGCGGGCGGCAGGGGCGCGTAGCCGGCTTTCGCCGCGCGTAGGACCGTGATCGCCGCCGCCGGCGCGGCGCTCGCGGGACCCGTCCGACGCTCGCGACGCAGCGCTTCGGGGCGGGTAGGCTCGCCGCATGACCTACCGCGAGCAGGCGCCGACGGCCATGCTGGCGCCGTGGGTGCAGTGCACGTGGCAGCGCAGCGGCGACGGCGGCCCGCCGGTCCGCGTCGTCCCGGACGGCTGCATCGACATCGTCTGGACCGAGGGCGTGGGCACGCAGGTCGTCGGCCCAAACACGCGCGCGTTCCTCGTCGGGCTCGAGGCCGGCACGCGCGTCGCCGGGGTGCGCCTGCATCCGGGCGCCGCCCCCTCCCTGCTGGGCGTCGATGCGGCGGCGCTACGCGACGCGCGGGTAGCGGTCGACGGCGTCTGGGGCGACGACGGGCTGCGCCTCGCGCAGGCGCTCGACGCGCACGACGATCGCGGGCGCGTCCTGCTCGCCGCGCTCGCGGCGCGCGCGCCCGCCTCCGCGCCGCCGGACCCGCTCGTGCGCGCGGCAGTGGCCGCGCTCGACGACCCGTCGCTCGAGGTCTCGGCGCTCGCCTACGACCTCGGCGTCAGCGAGCGCCAGCTGCGCCGGCGCTTCGCGGCGGCGGTCGGGTACGGACCCAAGCGCCTCGCGCGCGTGCTGCGCCTCGCGCGGGCGCTCGACGCGGCCCGCGGCGGCGCGCAGCTCGGACGCGTCGCGTTCGACGCCGGCTACGCCGACCAGGCGCACTTCGCCAACGACTGCCGCGACCTCGCCGGGGTCGCGCCCTCGGCGCTGCTCGCGGCGTAGGCGTAGGCGTAGGCGAGACGGCCGTTTCCTACAAGACGGCGCGCCGCCGACACGCGATCATGTCCCCCATGACCAGCGACCTCACCGCGATCCCCAACATCGGCCCGGCCGTCGCGCGCAAGCTCGAGCGCCTGGACGTGCATGGCGCCGGCGACCTGCGCGGCCGCGACCCGCACGAGCTCTTCGAGCGCCTCTGCGCGCTCGACGGCCGGCGCCACGACCCCTGCCTGCTGGACACGTTCGTCGCGGCGGTCTCGTTCGCCGACGGCGAGCCGGCTCGGCCGTGGTGGGAGTTCAGCCGCGAGCGCAAGGCGCGCGAGCATGCCTGACTTCGCGATGACGCTCGGCTGGGTGATCGTCTACGTCGAGGACCCGCCCGCCGCCGCGCAGTTCTACGAGCGCGTCTTCGGGATGCGCGTCGAGTTCAGCGTGCCGAGCGGCGAGTACGCCCAGCTCGACACGGGCTCGACGAAGGTCGGCTTCGCGGCATACGGGCTCGGCGAGCACAACTTCGCGGGCGGCGTGCGGCACGCCGCGATCGAGGGACCGCCGCCGAACGTCGAGCTCGCGCTCGTCCACGAGGACGTCGACGGCGCGTACGCGCATGCGCTCGAGGCCGGTTGCAGCCCGCTCGCACCGCCGCAGGACAAGCCGCAGGGCCAGCGCGTCGCCTACGTGCGCGACCCGTTCGGCACGCTGCTCGAGCTCGCGACGCCGCTGTAGCGGTCGCCTCGCCTCGCCGGGTCAGTCGAGGTCGCTCAACGTCACGCTGTCGTCGCCGTCGAGCTCGTCGACGGCGACGAAGACGCGGGCCGAGCGGGCGGTGCGCAGGTTGCGCCCGACGTAGTCCGGGCGCACCGGCAGCTCGCGATGGCCGCGGTCGCAGAGGACGGCGAGCTGCACGCGCGCGGGGCGGCCGTAGTCGAACAGCGCCTCGATCGCGGCGCGCACGGTGCGCCCGGTGAACAGCACGTCGTCGACGATCACGACCGTGAGCCCGTCGACGGCGAAGTCCAGGTGCGTCGCGTGGACGACCGGCGAGCCCGCGCGCAGCGTCACGTCGTCGCGATAGAACGAGATGTCGAGGTCGCCGAGCGGCAGCTCGATGTCGTGCAGCTCGATCAGCAGCCGGCGCAGCCGCGCCGCGAGCACGGCGCCGCGGCGGTGGATGCCGACGAGCGCCAGCCGCGCGGGATCGCCGCCGTTCTCGACGATCTCGTGCGCGATCCGCACGAGCGCGCGGCGCATGCCGTCGCGATCGAGCATGACGGTCTGATCAAGCATGGTCGCAGCGGGCACCGGCCGCGATCCCCCACAGCAGCGCCCGGCCCGAGCTCGCACCCCAGGCGCCGAGGCCGCGCGCCGCGCGCTCGGCGGCCTGCGGCTCGCCGTCGCGGATCGCCTGCAGGACGCGCGCCGCGGGCGCAGGCAGCTCGCCGCGCTCGGCGCAGCGCAGGTAGTCGCGGCCGAGCGGCGCGCAGTTGTGCGCCGGCAGCGTCAGGCGCGTCCCCTGCGACCAGCGCCACGCCATGTAGCCCGCGAGCACGTCGTCGCCCGCGGGCGTCAGCCCCTCGCCGAGCCCCGCGAGCCGCGACAGGCCGCCGCCGACGTCGCCGCGGGCGAGCGCGTCGAGGCCCGCGATCAGGTCCGCCGGGACGGGGGCCACGACGCGCAGCGCGGCGGCGAGCGCCGGCCGCCAGTCCGCCGACAGCGGCGTCGCGCGCGGCGCCGGGGCCGGGCGCGCGCCCGCGAGCACGATCCGCAGCGACGCCAGCTCGAGCGCGTCGTCCGTCACGCGCACGCGATCGCCGGGCACGAGGTGGCCGGCTGCGAGCCCCGCGACGAGGACCGACAGCGGACCCAGCGGCGAGCGCACCGGCGCAAGCAGCACGTGGCGATCGCCGAGCAGCAGGTAGCCACCCGGCCCGAACGCGAGCACGACCGCGCCCTCGGCGCCGCCGCGCAGCGCGCGGGCTGCACCGAGCCCGAGCGCCGTCGCGCGCAGCACGCGCGGGGCGTCGCCGCCGCATCGCGCCCGCCCCGCGCGCGAGCTCGCGAGTGCCGGTGACGCAACGCGCGCGACCTCGTGCCCGTCCGCCGTCCCGGCCGCCTGCGCTGCCGTCACGCGCGGGGTCCGCAGGACGACGTCCGTCGCCACGCCCGTCCCGCGAGGCTGCGCGACGGCCGCCTCGATCACGCCCGGCCCGCGCTCGCGGCGTCGAGCTCCGCGGCCAGCGCGATCGTCGCGTCCTGGAACGGCGCGGTCGGCTGGTGGGCGATGCCCGCGCCGATCTGGCCGACGCCGTCGCGCGCGTGCAGCACGCCGGTCGTGATCTGCGGCGCGATCTGAAGCTCGCAGACCAGGCGCGCGTCGATCCCGACGGGCGTCGGCGCGGAGTCCATCGCGGGGATCGTGAAGCGCTGCGAGCGGCCCGCGCAGATCTCCCGCATGCGCTCGGTGCGCGCGATCGCATCCGCCGCGTCGCCGCCGAAGAACGCCGCGACGGCCGGCGCGGCGCCGACGGCCATCCCACCCAGACCGACGCACTCGATCACGGCCGAGTCGCCGATGTCCTTCGCCGCGTCGTCCTCGGTGTAGCCCTCGCGCAGCAGCGCGTCCTCGACGGGCGGCGACGGCGCCAGGAACCAGCGGCCCGGCATCGACGCGAGCTGCAGGCCCATGTCGGTGCCGTTGCGCGAGATCACCGAGACGACGCTCGCGCCCGGCACCCCCGACCCCGCCAGCAGCGTGCACTTCGACGCGCCGATCGTGAGGCTGAGGAAGAAGTGCCAGTTCGTCGACAGGAAGCGCGCCGCCTTCTCGCCGCCCAGCGCCGCGAAGCCCGGCAGCAGGTCGCGGATCAGCAGGTTGCCGGTCGCCTGGCTGCGCATGTGCAGCTCATCGCCCTGATGCAGGCCCTGGGCCGCGAGCTTGAAGATCTCGATCGGGCCGAGGCGCTCGATCAGGCGGTTCATCAGCGGGCCGAGGTCGTCGCGGAAGAAGCGCAGCCGCTCGATCGCCTCGTCGGCGTCGGTGCCGAACCACAGCGTCTTGCCGGCGCCCTCGTTGAAGGTCGAGAACGTGCGCGCGCCCGAGCCCTCGTCCTCGATCACCCAGACGGGCATCGACGGCGAGCAGACGCCGGTCATCGCGCCGACGTGGTTGTTCTCGTTGCCCGAGGCCAGCCCGATCGCACCGGACGCGATCAGCGCGCGGGCCGACGGCCGGTCGTCGGCCCAGCCCTCGAAGATCGCCGCGGCCACGAGCGCGCGGCGCTGTGGGTCCGCGAGGCGGTCGGGCGCGATCGGCGGGCCGGAGTGGATCAGCGTGCGACCCTCGGCCAGCACCGGCAGGACGTCGCGCGCGGTCGACACGGCGACGGCGCGCGGAGACGCCGCCTCCATCCGCGACACGACGGTCTCGTTCGCCGCGGCGACCGTCGCGCCGTGCTCGCCCCACAGGCGCTCGAGCGCCGCGACGGCCCGCGGGTCGCCGGACGCCGGCGGGCGCCAGTCGACGTCGACGACCGGGGTGTCCTGGTCGCGGATCGCCTCGCCGAACGCGGCAAGCCCGACGTTGACGACCTCCACCCTGCGCAGCACCGCCTGATCAAGCGTCACGTGTGGCCTCCGATTCCGATTGGTTGTGCTCGTCCACTAGATTCGCCGCGATGCCCGACCCTGAAGCCCTCGCGGCGCTCGTCCGAGATTCGCCCGCGCTGCACGCAAAGCGCGACCTGCGGCTCGTGAAGAGGCTCGGCCCGGTCGGCGACGGCGACGACGGCGCGCTGATCGCGCACGGCGACGAGTGGATCGTGCTCTGCGGCGAGGCGATCCTGCCGTCGTTCGTGGCGGCGCAGCCGCGCGCGGCGGGCGCGTCGGCCGTCGTGACGAACGTCTCCGACGTGCGCGCGATGGGCGGGCGCCCGCTCGCGATCCTCGACATGCTCGTCAGCCCCGACGAGGCCCATGCCGAGCTCGTGCTCGAGGGGCTGGCGTGGGCGGCCGACCTGCTCGGCGTCGAGGTCGTCGGCGGGCACCTGACGATGGGCGGCGCGCCGTCGCTGTCGGCGACGTGCACGGGCATCGCGCGCCGGCCGCTGCGCGCGGCGGCGGCGCGCCCCGGCGACGTCCTGCTCGGCGCGTTCTGCCTGGAGGGCCGGTACATGGGCGACGACACGGACTTCTTCACGTCGCTGCGCGATCGCGCGCCCGAGCACCTGCGCGACGACGGCGAGGCGCTCGCCGAGGTCGCCGAGGTCGGGCTCTGCCACGCCGCGCGCGACGTCTCGATGCCCGGCGCCGCCGGCTCGCTGCTGCAGCTGCTCGAGGCCGCGCGCTGCGGCGCGGTGCTCGACGTCGACCGGCTCCCGCGTCCCGACGGCGTCTCCGTGGAGCGCTGGCTGAAGACGTTCCCGAGCTTCGGCTTCCTGCTCGCCGCCGCGCCCGAGCACGCGAGGGCCGCCTGCGAGGTCTTCACGCGCCGCGGCCTCGCCTGCGAGCCGTGCGGGCACTTCGACGACTCGCGGGCGCTGAAGCTCGAGAGCGGCGGCGCCGGCGCCACCGTCTGGGACTTCGACATCGCCCCGCTCACCGGCCTGGGCTGAGGCCGGCGCCGGCGGTGCGGCCACGACCGCGACCGCTGCCGGCGCCGAGCGCGATCGCCATCGGCTGGTGATCGACGCCGAACATCGGGGTCACGTCGCCGTCGGCGCTCCAGCCCAGACGCTCGAAGAAGCGCACGTTCGGGACCTGGACCTGGGCGATCATCAGCCGGCCGCCGCGCTCTCCCGCCGTGCGGACGGCGAAGCGCACGAGCATCGCGCCGAGCTGCAGGGCGCGCTCGGCGGGCAGGACGGCGAGCCGGTCGCCCTTCCACAGGCCGTCGCCGTCGAGCGGGTACAGGCGCACGGCACCCGCGACGTCCCCGCCCGAGCGCGCGACCGCGTGCAGCGTCGCCGGGTCGTCGTCGTGGGCGTCGCGGTCGTCGTCGGCGAACAGCCCCTGCGCCGCGACGAAGATCCGCCGGCGCACCGCGAAGTGCTCGTCGAGCTCGGCGCGCCCGCGCGCGAGCCCGCACGCGAGCGGTGCGCGGTCAGGAAGCGTGGACGGCGCCGAGCTCGAAATGGCCACCGTTGGCCTCCTTCTCGAAGACCCGCTCCCAGGCGGACAGCCCGGAGCAGGCCTGGCAGCGCGCGCAGCCGGCGGCGGCCTCGGAGTGGTCGAGGCCGGACGCGGCGAGCATCGCCGACACGCTCTTGTAGATCGCCGCGACGTAGTCCGGGTCGGGCGTCGGCGTGTCCTGCAGCAGCGTCCCGCGGACGGGCCGGATCGGCACGACGAACGGGTACACGCCCATCTCGATCGCCCGCCGGCAGCCCTCTTCGATGAGCTCGCGACGCTCGCCCATGCCGAGGATCACGTACGTCGTCACGCGCCCGCGGCCGAAGACCTCGACGGCCCGCTCCCACGTGCGGAAGTAGCCCTCGACGCCGCACTGTGCCTTGCCGGCCGCGACGCGCGCGAGCACGTCGGGATCGAACGTCTCGATGTGGATGCCGACCGCGTCGACGCCGGCGCGGTGCACCTCGTCGAGCACGGCGAGGTCGTCCGGCGGCTCGAACTGCACCTGCACGGGCATGCCGCAGGCGTCCTTGATCGCCGCCGCGCACTTGGAGATGTAGAGCGCGCCGCGGTCGCGGCGGTTGATCGAGCCGGTCGTCAGCGTCGCGTCGACCGCGCCGTCGAGGCGGTGCGCCGCGCTGCAGACCTCCGCGAGCTGCGCCGGCGTCTTGACCGGGATCGTCTGCTCGCCGCGCGTCAGCTCGATCCCGCAGAAGCCGCACTGCTCGGGCGTGCCCCAGTAGATGCACTTCTGCACGACGGTCGAGGCGATCGAGTCGAGGTGCAGCAGCGCGATCTTCCAGTACGGGATCCCATCCGCGGTCTGCATGTCGTAGATCTTCGGCCGCCGCGGGAGCCCGACGACGCCGACGAGGTCGTCGTCGCGATACAGCGAAGGCTTCGCGCCGTCGAGGCGCAGCGTGTAGGGCGAGCTGGTCACGTACTCGGCGTGCTGGGGCACCGTCAGCGGCAGCCCGCGCACGTAGAGGAACAGCGCGTCGGACGGGCCCGCGCCGCCGCGGCGGCCGAGGGCGCCGTCGCCCCCGACCACGCGGACGCCGAAGGACTGCAGCTCGACGAGCAGCCTGCGATCGTCGAGCGACAGCGGCACCGGCACGTCGCTGACGCCGGACTCAGCCACGACCGTCGTAGAGCGTCTCGAAATTGCGCCAGAAGACGTTGTCCTTGAGCTCCTGCGAGATGCCGCGGATGCCGTTGAGCTTCCAGTACTCCGAGTCGAAGTCCGACCACGGCTCGTCGGAGCCGAAGAACACGCGATCGCCGCCGACGCCGGTCTTCTCGATCTCGGTCAGCAGCCAGCGCGCGCCGAAGCCGACGGCCCACGAGGTGTCGGTGTACACCTTGTAGCCCTCCTCCACCCACTTGAGGAACTTCGGCACGAGCTTGATGTGGCCCGAGACGCCGCCGCCCATGTGCACGAGGTAGATCTTGCAGCGCTTGCCGTACTTCTCGACGAGCGGGATGAAGTTGCCGAAGTCCGAGTTGCCGCCCGGGCTCGTGTGGAAGTGGAAGATCAGGTCGTGCTTCTCGCAGATGTCGAAGCACTCGTCGGCGATCGCCGTCGTCTCCTCGTCCCACGTGCCCGGGTCCGGGTTGCCGCCGAGCAGGAACGTCGTCTTCAGCGCCACGACGCTCGACTCCGTCACGAGCTTCAGCGCCTTGCGCGTCAGCTCGGCGTTGCGCGGCAGGAACGAGACCCACAGCGCCGCGAGGATGCGGTCGTTGGAGGTCGACGCCTCGAGCACCACGTCGTTGAGGTCGAACGACAGCTCGGGGATCGGCACGCCGTAGTTCGACATCACGAGCGCGCGCTCGACCTTGAACTCCTGCATGTGGTTCTTGACGAAGGACTTCGTGTCCTTGTAGTCGTAGACCGTCGGCTTCACCGGATGCTCGAGGTCGTAGAACTTCCACGGCGGGATCTCCCCGATGTGGCAGTGCGCGTCGATGATCTTCTTCGGGTGGGTCGGCACTACTGGTCACCTCCGAAGGAGGATCGGGCCTGCTGGATGCGCGCCTCCCATTCGTCTTGACGGTCGAATTTCTGCGGCTTGAGCAGTGGGGCCTGGTCCAACAACCAGACGCCGTCGTTGGGGTCGAGCTGCACGACCTCGAGCTCCCACTCCGGGTGCGTGCCGTCGAGCGGCAGGCTCGTGCTCGTGTGCAGGGCACGCCCGCTGCGGACGTGCATCTCCAGGCGCTGGGCGCCGAGCGGGGTCACGTCGTCGAACAACGTGACCCACTCGGCGCCGCTGCGCTTGGCGTCCGCGAGGCGCTGCGCGGCGAGCTCCTTGCCCGTCTCGCGCGTGATCTCGCGATGGCGATGGCAGAACGCCGCGTCACGCACCGCCTCGCGGTCCATGAGCTGGGCCATCGACGGAGCGAGGCGGTCGATCACCATGCGAACGAGGTCGCCGCGCTCGTGCCACGCGACGACGAGGTCGTCCTCGCTGTGGACGTCGAGGAGCTCCCCGGCGATCCCCCGGACGACCGCCACGTACTCCTGGTACAGCGAGGCGTTCATCATCACCGAGGGGTAGATGCGCCCCTCGGCCCGCCGCCACGCGGCTACCGCTCCGTCCCGGTCCAGCACGAGCATGGTCCTAGAGGGTCCAGGTGTTGAGCTGGAAGGCCTTCTGGCGCCACGCCGTCAGGGCCGAGTCGAGCACGTCGAGCGGGTGGAAGGGCTTGACGCCGGGCATGAAGTTCGCCTCGGGGAAGCCATACAGCGCACCGGCGGCGAAGCGACAGGCGTAGACGTTGCCGCCCTCCTCCATGAACTTCGCGAGCTGGTTGTTGATCGCCATGTGACCGGGGAAGGCCTCGTCGCCGACCCTCGGGAAGCCGCGAGTACCCGAGGCCATGAGGACGCCGGGGCCGTACAGGATCAGGCTCGTGTCGAAGCCCTTGCGCAGGACGCGGGTCGTCGTCAGCAGGTTCACGAGGCCGACCGAGCCCTCGTAGGGGACCGTGTGCATGAACGTGTACGCCTTCTCGCCAGGCTCCGCCTTGATGTCCTCGAAGAGCTTCTCGCTGGTGTTGAAGAGCTCGGTTCCCGGTTCTGTCAGATCGGCCATGCCGTCTCCCTCTGTCGAGCCGGCCTCGCAGCCAGCCGGACCCCGACCTCGCCGGAGCCCTTATCGGATTGTGGATGCATTCCTAGCGCGACCTGGGCCGCACGTCAAGTCCGACCCCCCAAACAGCCCGATCCGCCGGAATGTTTCGAGTTTGTTGCGACCTTGACTGGTGTGTACTATCCGATACGACATGGAAACGCGCTCCGAGAAGATCCCCCCGCTGACGCTCCCTGACATCGAGCGCACGGTCTCCGCGCTCGGCGCCAAGCTGGCCCTGGCACGCGCCGAGCGCGGCTGGTCGCTGGCCGAGCTGGCGCGCCGCGCCGGCGTCTCGACCGCCTCGGTCCACAAGATCGAGAAGAGCGGCATGACGCCGACGATCGCGACGCTCATGAAGGTCGCGGCCGCGCTCGGCACGAGCGTCAGCTACTTCATCGACGAGGACGTCACGGCGCCCGCCGCGATCGTCGTCCGCGGCGACCTGCGGGCGCGCCTGTACACCTCGAAGAGCGGGATCGCGCTCGACAACGTCTCCGGGCGCTACGGCCGCTACCGCCTCGCCGGCGCCGAGGCGCTCGTCGAGTCGCTGGCCACGAGCGGACCCGACCCGATGCGCCACCCGGGCGAGGAGCTCATCTACCTGCTCGAGGGCACCCTGCGGGTGACCGTCGACAACGACGTCACCGACCTGCAGCCCGGCGACTCGATCCACTTTCGCACCGACCGGCCGCACATGTGGGCAAATCCGTCCGAGGCGCCCGCGCGCGCACTCTGGTTCATGGTCAGAGGAGTTGATTGAAAGTGCGCATCATCATCGCCGTGGGCGGCAACGCCCTGCTCAAGGAGAACCAGCGCGGCACCTGGGCCGACCAGCTCGACAGCGCCCGGCCCGTGGCCGAGGCCGTCGTCGCGCTGCGCCGCGACGGCCACGAGGTCGTGCTCACGCACGGCAACGGCCCGCAGGTCGGCACGCTCATGCTGCAGCACGCGATGGGCGAGCCGCAGGTGCCGGGGCTGCCGCTGCACGCGCTCGGCGCGATGACGCAGGGCGAGCTCGGGTACCTGCTGCAGACGAGCATCGCCGAGATCGATCCCGACGCGCCGACCGCGACCATCCTCACGCGCGTGCGCGTCGACGACGACGACCCCGCGTTCGACAACCCGACCAAGCCGGTCGGCCCGTTCTACACCGAGGAGGACGCGCGGCGCCTCTCGCGCGAGCGTGGCTGGGTCGTCGGCGAGGACTCCGGGCGCGGCTGGCGCTGCATGGTCGCGAGCCCGAAGCCCGTCGAGATCCTCGAGCTCGAGGCGATCCGCGTGCTCGCCGAGAGCGGCTCGATCGTGATCGCCGGCGGCGGCGGCGGGATTCCCGTCAGCACCCGCGGCGGCACGCTCGCGGGCATGGCGGCGGTCATCGACAAGGACCGCTGCTCGGCGGAGCTCGGCATCGCGCTGCGCTGCGACATCCTCGTGCTGCTGACCGCCGTTCCCCGCGTCGTCTCGGACTTCGGCACCCGCTGGGAGCGCCCGCTGTTTCACATGAGCACGGACGAGACGCACCGGCGCCTGGAGGACGGGGAGTTCCCGCCCGGCAGCATGGGTCCGAAGATCGAGTCCGCCGAGCGCTTCGCGACCGGCAGCGGGGGGGCCGCGATCGTCACGGACGCCGACTCGCTGCTGGCCGCGATCCGCGGCGAGGACGGCACCTGGATCCAGGCCGAGCCGCAGGCGGCGCTGCTGTGAGCTGGCACGCGAAGGTCATCGCGAACCGCTACGCGGACAGCGTCAAGCTGATGGGCATCGCCCGCGGGCTGCGCGGCGCCGACGGCGTCAGCGGCTGTGAGATGGGGATGGGCACGGCGGCCAACCTCGAGCTGCTGACCGCGCGCGGCGTCGACGTCGGCCAGGCGGGTCCCTCGGACATCGTCGTCGCCGTCGAGACCGACAGCGACGAGACGGCCACGCAGATGCTCGAGCGCGCCGAGGACGAGCTGTCCAGCGGCGGCGGCGCGGGCAGCGGCTCGGGCTCGGGTGTGACCGCAGAGCGCGAGGCGCCGCGCTCGCTCGTCTCCGCCGGCCGCCGGCTCGCCGATCCCAACGTCGCGCTGATCTCCGTCGCCGGCGAGTACGCGACGCTCGAAGCGCACCGCGCGCTCAGCGCCGGCATGCACGTCTTCCTCTTCTCCGACCACGTCTCGCTCGCCGACGAGCTCGCCCTCAAGCGCCGCGGCGCGCAGCTCGGCCTGCTCGTGATGGGTCCCGGCTGCGGGACGGCGATGCTCGGCAACGTCGGCCTCGGCTTCGCGAACGTCGTCAGCGCGGGACCCGTCGGCATCGTCGCCGCCGCGGGCACCGGCGCCCAGGAATCGGCCTGCCTGCTCGACGCGGCCGGCGTCGGCGTGTCGCAGATCGTCGGCGTCGGCGGGCGCGACCTGTCGGCCGCGATCGGCGGGATCATGTTCCGCCAGGCGATGCACATGCTCGCCGCCGACGACGAGACCGAGACGCTGCTGCTCGTCTCCAAGCCCCCGGCACCCGAGGTCGTCGCGTCGCTGGCCGACGACCTGCCCGACGGCAAGCGCGTCGTCGCGGCGTTCGTCGGCTGGGAGGGCGGCGAGGCGCCGTTCGAGATCCACGACACGCTCGAGGCCGCGGCGCGCGCGGCGGCCGGGACCGCGGTCGAGGACCTGGGCGAGCTCGAGTCCGCGGTCGACGCGGCGCGCGAGCGCGCGAGCGGCCGGCGCCTGCTGGGCCTGTACTCCGGCGGCTCGCTGGCGCACGAGGCCGTGACGCTGCTCGAGCGCGAGCTCGGCCCGCTCGAGGGCAACGTCGGACACGGTCCCGACGAGCGCAACGGCGGCCACGCCGTGCTCGACCTCGGCGAGGAGGAGTACACGCAGGGTCGCCCGCACCCGATGGTCGACCTCGACGTGCGGCTCGGCTTCCTCGCGGACGCCGCCGCAGACGACGCCGTCGGCTGCGTGCTGCTCGACGTCGTCCTCGGCCACGGCGGGCACGCCGATCCCGCGGGCGGGCTGGCCGACGCGATCGCCCTCGCTGCGAGGGACGCCGTCGTGCTGGCGCGCGTCTGCGGAACCCCCGGCGACCCGCAGGACGCGGTCCGCCAGATGAGGATCCTGCGCGACGCCGGGGCGATCGTCGCGCCGTCCAATGCCGCCGCGACGCGGCTCGCCCTGCGTGCGCTCGGCAACGGAGCAGCCGCATGAAGGTCGCGATGCTCACGTACTCGGTCAAGCCGCGCGGTGGCGTCGAGCACGCGCTCGCGGTCGCCGAGGCACTGGCCGAGCGCGGGCACGACGTCTGCGTCTGCGCGCTCGCGCAGCCGGGCGAGCGCTTCTTTCGCGACACCGCGGTCGCGACGCACCTCGTCGAGCACGTCCCGACCCACGCGCAGTTCGACGAGCGCATCCTCGCGATGGTCGACGCCTACCGCGAGGGCCTGCGGGCGCTGCTGGCCGAGGGCGACTTCGACATCGTCCACGCACAGGACTGCATCTCGGCCAACGCGGCGCTGGACCTGCGCGACGAGGGCGTCGTCGGCCACGTCGTGCGCACGGTCCACCACGTCGACGAGTTCATCTCCCCATCACTGATCGCGTGCCAGGATCGATCGATCCTCGCCCCCGACCTCGTGCTCTGCGTCTCGCACCCGTGGATCGACCGTCTCGCGGTCGAGTTCCGCGTGCAGGCCCAGCTCGTGCGAAACGGCGTCGACCAGGCCCGCTTCCGCTGCTCTCGCGACGACGCCGAGCGTGCGGCCGATCGCGACGCCCTGCGGCTCGCAGACCGCCTGACCGTGCTGACCGTGGGCGGGATCGAGCCGCGCAAGGGCTCGCTGACGCTGCTCGAGGGCTTCGCCCGCCTGCGCGAGCTCGTGCCCGAGCGCGACCCGCTGCTGCTGGTCGTCGGCGGCGCGACCCTCTTCGACTACCGCGACGAGATCGATCGCTTCGCGGCCCGGGCGCGCGAGCTCGGCGTCGACGAGCACGTCCGCCGCGCCGGCACGGTCAGCCCCGCCGAGCTCGAGCGCCACTACCGCGCCGCCGACGTCTTCGCGTTCCCGTCGACGAAGGAGGGCTTCGGCCTCGTCGCGCTCGAGGCGCTCGCCGCCGGGCTGCCCGTCGTCGCATCCGAGCTCGACGTCTTCCTGACCTTCCTCGCCGACGGCGAGAACGCCCTGCTGTGCCCCGCCGGCGACGGGCACGCCCTCGGGGCCGCGCTCGCGCGCGTCGCGCGTGACCCGGCGCTGTGCGCGCGGCTGCTGGCCGGCGGGCAGCGCGTCGTCGCGGCCTACGGGTGGGACACGGCGGCCGGCGCCCACGAGGACGCGTACCGGTCGTTTCAGGCCGAGCGGATCGGGGCGGTGTAGGTGGCCCGCGACGCACGCCACGTGCAGGCGGTGTGGACGGGCGACCTCGGCGCCACGGCGACCGCGCGCGGGCACGAGGTCCGCGTCGACGAGCCGGTCGAGGTCGGCGGCGCGGACGCGGGCATGATGCCGACCGAGCTCATGCTGTCGGCGCTGGCGAGCTGCTTCTGCCTGGCCGTCGCGCACGTCGCCGCCAAGCGCGACGTCGAGCTTCCCGGCCTGCGCGTCACGATCGACGCCGAGCGCGCCGGGCGCGAGCTGCGCTACGGGACGCTGCGCATCGAGGTCGCGGCGCGCGCCGGCGAGCACGACCTCGAGGCTCTCGTGACCCGCGCGAAGCCGTTCTGCTGGGTCTCGAACATGCTCTCCCCGGATCTCGACGTCACCTACGTCGCGGTCGACCTCTCCGAACCGGAGCCCACCGATGCTGACTAACCGCGACGAACTGCTCACCGTGCTCGGAGAGGACCCCGAGCGCATCGGCAAGGTCTTCGCCCGCCACGCCTACGGCATGCGCCGGTGGGTCGACCTGTTCTCGGCGCGCGTCCCGGGCACCGACGACCCCGAGGCCAAGCAGCTGCTCGCCGAGCTCGTCGCGGCGAACGCGCGCCACATGAACCTCTTCCGCGTCCGCGCGCTCGCGCACGGCGTCGACCCCGACGCGTACGTCGCGCCGCCCGAGGGCGACGCGATCTACGAGCGCATCGAGGTCATCGCGGACTTCGAGGAGCTCGTCGCCTACGCCGCCGGCTCGCTCGATCACTTCGGCCAGCTGCTCGATACGTATGCCGCCGGCGCCGCGGGCGAGGACGCGCAGACGCTCGCGGTCGTGATCGCCGACAACGACGCGGCCCAGGAGCGCCTCGCCACGCTGATGACGCGACCGCACAGCGCCGCCGGCGACGCGCACGAGCTGTACCGCCGCCGCGAGCTCGTCGAGACGGGGTTGTATGTCGGCTGAGCTCTCAGCCCGGCGATTTGAGGCTTTGCGGGCCGAGCTGCCGCGCAGCTCGCCGCGGGCGTGGCGCTTCGCGGCGCTGTCGCTCGCCTCGCGGGCGAGCGCGTGCGTGTCCGAGGGGACGCGCATCGGGCACCGCCACGGCTTCGACTCCGGGCCGTTCATGGCGCACGTCTACGCCAACCGCGCGGCCGGGCGCACGACGATCGGACGGCGGCTGGACCGCCGGCTGCTGAGCCGCCCGACCTGCCAGGCGTTTCGCGACATCCGCGGCCTCGCGGAGACGGCGGTGCTCGAGGCGATCGACGCCACCACCGGCGATCGACCGGTCGTCGCGGACCTCGCCGCCGGCCCGAGCCCATACCTGCTGCGCGCGATCGCGCGGCGCCCCGCCGTCACCGCCGTCCTGTGGGACATCGACGCGGCCGCGCTCGAGCAGGCGACCGCGGCGGCTCGCGAGCTCGGCGTCGAGGACCGCATGACGACGCGCCGGGCGAGCGCCTTCGATCGCGATGCCCTGCTGACGCTGCGCCCGCGGCCGGACGTCGTCTGCGAGCTCGGGCTGTACGGCATCTACCACGACGACGCCCTCATCGCGCGCCACTTCCTCGACCTCGCCGAGACCGTCGCGCCGGCGCAGATCGTCTGCAACGTCCAGGTCGACAACCCGGAGATCGAGTACATCGCCCGCGTGTGGCGCAACGCCGAGGGCGGGCGCTGCGTGTGGCGGCTGCGCCCGGCCGGGCAGATCGAGGGCTACGCGCGCGCTGCGGGGTACGCGCCGGCGACCGTGACCTCGGATCGCAACGCGATCTACCGCGTCATGCGCTTCGTGCGCGACCCCGATGCCGGCGCCGGTGCCGGCACCACCGCCGAGCGGGGTGCGGCCGCATGAGCTCCTCCGTCCTCACCTGGGGCACCGACCCCGACAGCACGCCGCAGCTTGCGTCCGAGCGGCTGATCGCGCTCGAGCGCTCGCACCACGCGATGTGGAACTACCTCACCTACCGCGACGCGATCGCGATCGTCGGCTTCGACCCCGCGACGATGTACCCCGGCGGCACGACGCGGCTGGATCCCGCGACGTGGGCCGACCTCGGCTGGCTGACCTGCTTCGCCGGCCCGCCCGCGAGCGCGGTCGACGCGATGCGCGACGCCGTCACCGCCGAGCACCTCAACCAGTACAGCCCGGATCTCGTCGAGCCGCTGCGCGAATCCGCCGCGCGCGTGCTCGGCCGCCCGCGCGACGAGAGCTTCGAGGTCATCGGGACGGAGGGCGCGCAGGCCGGCATCGCGCTGTCGCTGATGGCCGTCGCCGGCCCGGGCGACGAGGTCATCCTGTCCGATCCGGGCTACTTCCACGTGCCGTCGGCCGTGATCGCCACGGGCGCCGTGCCGGTGACCGTCTCGATCGACGCGAGCACCGGCTTTCGCCTCGACCCCGACCTCGTCGCCGCGGCGATCACGCCGCGCACCCGCGCGATCGTGATCGTCGACCCGCTGAACCCGTACGGGACCGTCCAGACCCCGGACGAGCTCGCCGCCCTCGCGCGGCTCGCCGACGAGCACGACCTGCTGCTGATCCACGACGTCACGCACGCGCCACTCGTCATCGATCCCGACGTCCCGTTCGCCTCGCTGCCCGCCCTGCGGCTGACCGAGAACGCCGTCGCGACGTTCTCGGTCTCGCACTGCTTCGGGATGGCGGGTGCGCGGATCGGCTTCCTCGCCGGGCCGTCGCGCCTGATGCGCAGCTGCCTGCGCCTGAAGGCCGCGCTGACGCGCCTGAATACGAGCCTGATCGCCCAGCACGGCGCGCTCGGCGCGCTCGAGGACGTCGACTACCTGCCGCACGCCGAGCGGATCGTGCGCGGCAACCTCTCGCATCTGAAGGCCACGCTCGCCGCCGTCGACGGGGTGGCGCTGACGACCTCGCCCGTGCGCGGCCTGGCCTGCGCGCTGGACACGTCCGGTGCCGGCGTCACGGCGCAGGAGCTGATGGTCGCCCTGTTCGCACGCCACGTGGCCACGTACCCCGGCGACGGGATGGGCGCGACGGGCGCCGCGACGACGCTGCGCCTGAACCTCTCGCGACCCGACCCGTGGGCGATGGGCCACCTGCGCAGCGTGCTGCCCGAGGCGATCGCCGAGGCGGCATCCGGGCGCTGGCGCGAGCCGGTCGCCGCGCTGCTGGACAGCAAGGGGACGCCGCGGGCGCTGCACCTCGCCGCGACCGTGCGGGAGGGACTGTGAGCGCCGTCGCCGCGCTCGTCGCCGAGCACGGCTCCCCGCTCTGGCTCGCCGACGTCGACCGCGCCCGCGAGCGGCTGGCCGGCATGCGCGAGGCGTGGTCGGCGGCCTGGCCAGACACCGAGATCTCCTACTCCTACAAGACGAACCGCACGACGGCGTTCCTGCGTGCGTTCGCCGACGACGGCGCGGGGGCCGAGGTCGTGTGCGCCGCGGAGTACGCGCTGGCGCGCGACGTCGTCGGCGTCGACGGGCCGCGGATCACGGTCAACGGCCCGGTCAAGCCCGACGCACTGCTCGAGCGTGCCGCCGCCGACGGCGCGCTGGTGATCGTCGACAGCGCGCCCGAGCTGCGACGGCTCGCGCTCGCGGGCGTCGAGCGGGCGGGGATCCGCGTCGGGCTGCCCGGCCCGGAGGGTCAGGCGAGCCGCTTCGGGATCGCCCCCGCGGACGTGGTCGCCGCGGGTCGCCGCGCGATCGAGCTCGGGCTGACGCTCGAGGCGCTGTCCGTGCACCTCGTCTCGACCGACTTCACGGCTCCCACCGATGCCGGCGCGGGTGCCGGCGCCGGGGGCGAGCGCGCGGACAACCTCGCCGCCAACGTCCGCGTCGCGTGGGCGAAGTCGCCGGCGGTCCACGCCCAGGCCGCCGCGACGCTCGCCGGGCTCGCCGCCCAGCTCGGCGTCACGACGATCGACCTCGGCGGCGGCTGGCCGGCGGCGCCGTCGACGGCCGCCACGGCAACGGCCGCCGCCGTCGCCCACGCCCTGCGCGGCGCGGGCTTCGACGGGCGCCTGCTGCTCGAGCCGGGCCGCGCGCTCGTCGCCGACGCGGTCGACCTCGCCTGCACGGTCGTCGCCGTCAAGACCCTCGCCGACGCGAGCATCTGCGCCGTCGTCGACGCCGGCACGAACCTGCTCGCCAGCGCCCTGTGGGCGTGGCCGCGCCTGGAGCCCCTGCGACCGCGAGGCGACGCCACGGCCTCACCGGCGCTCGTCGCGGGGCCGCTGTGCCTGAACATCGACGTCCTCGCCCCCGCCGCCCGCCTCGGCGAGCTCGCCCCGGGCGACGTGCTGATCGCCCGCGACGTCGGCGCCTACAACCAGGTGCAGTCGACGCAGTTCGGCGACCTGCGCCCGGCGATCGTCGCGCGCGACGGGGGCACGTGGCGCCTGCATCGCCGCCGCGAGGAGATCTCAGATCTGATTGTCAACGACCGAGAGGAACCATCATGGAGCGCGTGATCGTCATCGGCGGTGGCGGCGCGGGTACGGCAGCCGCCACCATCACCAAACGCCTGAACCCGGCCCTGAAGGTGAGCGTGTTCACGGAGTTCTCGGACATCGCCTACTCGCCGTGCGGGATCCCCTTCGTGCACGGCAGGGAGATCCCGAAGTTCGACGACCTCTTCCTCTCGACCGTCGCGCGCTACGAGGAGGACGGCCTCGACATGCGCATGGAGACGACCGTCACCGACATCGACCTCGACCGCCGCACGATCACGGTCCGCAACCAGCCGGAGGGCTTCGACCAGCTGATCCTCTGCACCGGCTTCTTCTGGGAGCAGCCGAAGGTGCCGGGCGCGAACCTCGACGGGCTGCACTACGTCAAGGACATCCGCAAGTCGATGGAGTTCGACGAGAAGCTCGACGACATGAAGCGCGTCGTCGTCCACGGTGGCGGCCCGATCGCGGTCGAGATGGCGGGGGCGCTGGCGCACCGCGGGCTGCAGGTCGACCTCGTCGACGAGGGTCCCTGGGTGCTGCACGAGATCCTCGATCCCGACGTCGCCAAGCCCGTCCACGACTCGCTCGAGGCGCGCGGCGTGAAGCTGCACCTCGGTACGCGGCTCGAGTCCTTCGACGGCAACGCCGACGGGCACGTCCGCGCCGTCACGACGTCCGACGGCGTGATCGAATGCGACGCGGTCGTGACGGGCCTGCACAAGGTCCCGAACACCGCGCTCGCCGAGGCCGCGGGCCTGAAGCTCGGCACGACCGGGGCGGTCGTCGTCGACGATCACATGCGCACGTCGGCGAAGGGCGTGTGGGCGGCGGGCGACGTCATCGAGGTCCCGCACGGCCTGAACATGGTCCCGATCGTCGGGCTCACGGGCGCGCACGCGTACGCCCAGGGCCGGGTCGCGGCGTTCAACATCACGGGCTCCGACCTCGCCTACGACCCGGTGTGGGTGCCGTGGGGCATGGTCGCCGGCGACTACACGATCGGCGGCTTCTCGATGGGCGAGAACCTCGCCAAGTCGATCGGAATCCCGTACGTGCTCGCCAAGGGCGTCGGCGTCACGAAGGCGCGCTACTTCCCGGGCGCGACGAAGACGTTCGTCAAGCTGCTCGCCGAGCCGGGCACGCTGCGGCTGATCGGCGGCGTCATCCACGGCGGCGAGGGCGTCAAGGAGCGCTGCGACTTCCTCGCGTTCGCGGCCAAGCGCGGCGCGACGCTGTACGACCTCGCCTACATGGAGAACATCTACTCGCCGCCGATCGGCGCCCTCTTCGAGCCGATCTCGATCGCGGCGCAGAACGCGCTGGCGGCGCAGCGCGCGAACGAGCTGGTGGTGGCGACGTGAGCTCGGTCTCGGACGCCAAGCGCAACCTGCGGGAGCGCTCGGAGCACTACCTGCGCCTCGCCGTGCTGAGCGAGATCGGGCGCGACCAGCCGTCGACGGTGGCGCCCTACCGCGAGTCCGGCGGCACGCTGTGGCGGACGCTGTTCGTGCCGCTGTACCGGCGCCTGCCGTGGACGGTCAAGGAGCGCGCGATGAACACGCTCGGCATGACCGCGAAGGGCTGGACGCCCCCGTCGCGCAAGCCCGGCGAGCCCTGGCGCCCGCCGCCGCCTCCTCCCCCGGCTTGACTTTCCGCCGTCGCGCGCCCGGCCTCGTGTCGGCGCGCGACGGGCGGGAGAGTCGGCGCCTCGCCGCCGGCTGGGGCGCAGTCGCTCAGTACCCCTCGAGGGCGAACGGGTTGAGGAACTGCCGGCGCCAGAACCCGGCCCGCTCGACCCCGATGACGTCCTTGAAGCCGAGAACGACCCGGGCGCCGCAGGTGTCCTGGATCAACCTCGACGTCCGTGGGGCGTACTCCGCGGCGATCCGCGGCATCCGACGCTGAAGGCGCTCAAAGAAGCCGACGACGACGGCCTGCACCTGCTGCCGGTGAGGCAGTCGCACGTGGGTCAGCTCGACATGCCTATCGGGCACCCGCTTCGCAACGTCGTCTACATCGGCAGCCCAGCGGTCGCCGAGCGCTACTACCCGATAGCTGACTTCCACGTCCGCGTCTTCGAAGAGCGCTTCGGCGAGGCGATGCGACTGCTCATGGCGCTCGGCGCCGAGCGCCTGACCGTCAGATCCGAGCACGGTTGGAAGCGTGACATCAGCGCGAACATCGAAGCCCCGATCAAGCGCGTCCTCAAGAATCACGCCACGCTGAGCATCGGCAGCCGCCGCGACCGCTCTCTTGTCTTCGAGGCCAGGCTCGTGTCGGCCACCATGCCCGAGGTTCCCGACGGCCTTGTGTGGTTCAGCCACGAGCCGACCTGGCAGGCCGTTGCGGAGGGTCGCGCGAGGTACGGCCTGCGGGAGTTCCAGCTACAGGTCACCTCACGCGAGGACTTCGGGATCGATGCCGATGTCGCGAGCAAGATCCGCCAGCGGAAGGTCCTCAGTCTCGGCGGCGGGTTCACGCAGCAGGTCGACACGTCGTGGCGACTCGCCGGGACATTCGGTGAGGCGCCGAAGCGCGGATGGAGGCGCGGAGGGTGACCGAGCCGACCAAGCTGATTGCTGCCCGCGGCCTCGCCGCCGAGCTGGAGACCTCCTACCACCGCCTGTCGAGGTGGCTGCGCCGACAGCGCGACGTCGGAGTCGGCGGCCGCGAATTCGGCCGCGAGTTGGTCGGCCTGGGCGCGGGTGAAGCGAAAGGGGCTGCGCGCCGGGAAGCTGGCAAGGACAGGATGCCCTACGCTGCCGCGCGTCAAGCTCTGCCGGCACGTGCGCTACATCCGCCGGCACGTCGAAGCCGCGATCCTCGACGCCGAGCAGCGGTGACCACGAAGCGGGCTGCAGGTTCGTCCAGCACCCTGGTCCAGCAGCCCACACGCAGAACCGGCCGACCGGCCTCTTAAGAACGAAAACCCCCTGGCGAGAGGGGGTTTCCGTATAGCGGGGGCGGGATTCGAACCCGCGACCTTCGGGTTATGAGCCCGACGAGCTACCAGACTGCTCCACCCCGCGGCGTGTGGGTCACAGCTTAGCAACAGCCCGCCGGACAGTCGACGGATGGCCGGGCGGCTACCCTCGCAGCGTGCGCGTCGCCGTCGTCGACATCGGAACGAACTCGACCCGCCTGCTGGTCGCGGAGGTCGCGCCCGACCGCACGGTCACCGAGCTTCGCCGCGAGTCGATCGTGACCCGGCTCGGCGAGGGCGTCGACGCGACCGGCCGCCTCGGCGACGCCCCGATGCAGCGCGTCTTCGACGTCCTCGAGCGCTACCGCGCGGCGATCGACGAGCACGGCGCCACCGCCACCACCGGCGTCCTCACGAGCGCCGTCCGCGACGCCGCCAACGGCGCGACCTTCACCGCCGAGATCAACGATCGCTTCGACCTGCGCGCCCGCACGATCGGCGGCGACGAGGAGGCCGCGCTCACGTTCGCCGGCGCGACGAGCGAGCGCCCCCACGACGGCGCGGAGGTGGTCGTCATCGACATCGGAGGCGGATCCACCGAGTTCGTCACGGGCCGCGACGGCGTCGTCGACTTCCACGTCTCCACGCAGGCCGGCGTCGTGCGCCAGACCGAGCGCCACCTGCACGACGACCCGCCCCCGCCCGAGGGCATCCAGGCGCTCGCCGCCGAGGTCCAGGCGATCGTCATCGGCGCCGTCCCCCACGAGCTTCGCGAGCGCGTCCAGACCGCCATCGCCGTCGCCGGCACCGCGACCCAGTGCGCCGCGATCGAGCTCGCCCTGGACCCCTACGACCCCAAGCGCGTCCACGGCCACCGGCTCGAGCTGTCCACGTGCGAGCTGCTGCTCGCGCGGCTCGCCCAGATGACGAACGCCGAGCGCCGCGAGGTCGTCGGCCTGCATCCGGAGCGCGCGCCGACGATCGTCGCCGGCATCGCGATGCTGATCGAGGCGATCCGCGCCTTCGGCCTGGAGTCCGTCGAGGTCTCCGAGCACGACATCCTGCGCGGCTGCGCGCTCGCGCTCGCGGCCTCCTGAAGACTCGACGAACGTCCGACTCAAGCTTTCCGCGCGAGCGTCCGATACTCAGAGTGCCGGTGAGGGACCCAGGCTTTGAGAGGGGGACCGACCGCCGGCCCATAGGTCCGGGCCTGCCGATAGATCGGCGCCTCCCGCCGCCCGGATCACACATAGACCTCGCTAGGCACGTACCCCCTGCCCGTCCTGCCGAGGCCAGCATCAGGAAGCCGCCCTTTCCCCTGGGGGCGGCTTCCGCCTTTTGACACGCGAGCGCGCGCTCGTCAGGCGAGGTTCGACCGCCGTGGGTACGCCACGCTCGGGTCCGTCGACACGTTGACGAGCGCCGGCAGCCCCGCCTCGAACGCCCGCACGAGCGCCGGGCGCAGCTGCGCCGGCGTGCGCACGAGCTCGCCGTGCCCACCAAGCGCCGCGACGACGCCGTCATAGCGCGTCTCGGGCCGCAGGTCGGCAGCCACCGAGTACCCGTAGATCGTCTCCATCGGGTGCTTCTCGAGCCCCCAGATCCCGTTGTTGCCCACGACCCCGACGACGTTCACGCCGTGGCGTGCCAGCGTGTCGAACTCCATTCCGCCGAAGCCGAACGCCCCGTCGCCGAGCAGCAGGACGACCTGGCGCGAGGGATGCGCGAGCTTGGCCGCCAGCGCGTAGCCCGGTCCGGAGCCGAGGCAGCCGAACGGCCCCGGATCCAGCCAGCAGCCCGGCTGGTAGGAGTCGATCATGCGTCCCGCGAAGGAGACGAAGTCGCCGCCGTCGCCGATCACGATCGCGTCGCGGTCCAGCAGCGCGCCGAGCTCGGCGTAGATCCGCATCGGATGCAGCGGCGCCCGGTCGTCCTCGCGCTCGGCGCGCTCCGCCGCGCGCGCCTCGTGCTCGACGCCGCGCAGCCGCGCGATCCACGCCTCGCGGCTCGCCCCGGAGTCCGAGCCCGTGCCCCACTCCGAGCCCGAGCCCGCGCTCGACCCCGCGCCCGAGGCGAGCGCGTCGAGCGTCCCGGAGATCCCCCCGTACAGCCGCACCGCGACCGCCCGCGGATGCTCGCGGGCGGGAGGCACGCGATCGATCGCCACGAGCGACGTGTCGTCGCCGAACACCGCTCCGAAGCCCAGCCGGAAGTCCATCGGCGCGCCGACGACGAGCGCGACGTCGGCGTCGCGCAGTGCCTCGCGTCGCGCGCGCGAGAAGAACAGCTCGTGATCGGCCGGCACGCAGCCCCGCGCCAGCCCGTTGAGGAAGACCGGGATCCGCAGCCGCTCGGCAAGCGCGAGCAGCGCGCCCTCGCCGCGGCCCCAGTACAGATCGGTGCCCGCCATCACGACCGGCCGGCGGGCACCGCGCAGCAGTGCGACCGCGCGCGCCACCGCGTTCCCATCCGCCTCCCCTTCGACGGGCCGCCCGGGTCCGACCCCCGCGGCCGCATCCTCCGGCGCCGCGCCGAAGACGTGGTCCAGGGGCAGGTCGACGAACGCCGGCCCGCCGTGCGGCGCGACCGCGGCCGCCAGCGCCGCGTCCACGAGCTCGGGGATCGCGGCGGTGCTCGTCGAGGTCGCGGCGAACTTCGTCAGCGGCGCGACGAACGGCACGTGGTCGATCTCCTGCAGCGACCCCTGCCCCCAGCGCGCGGCGGGCGCGCGGCCTCCCAGCACGAGCATCGGCGAGTGGTTCTGCAGCGCCGACGCGAGCGCGCTCAGCCCGTTCGTGACGCCCGGGCCAGCGGTCAGCGCGACGACCCCCGGCGTGCGGGTGACCTTCGCCCAGCCCTCCGCCGCGAACGCCGCCGACTGCTCGTGGCGCACGTCGACGATGTCGATGCCCTCGGCGCGGCAGCCGTCGTAGATCGAGAACAGATGCCCGCCGGAGAGCGTGAAGAGCTTCGTGACCCCGTGCGCCTTCAGCCGCCGCGCGACGAGATGCCCGCCGACGACGTCAGCGGAGCCCGGCGCGTGGCCACCGGCGTCGTCGATCGGCATCGCCGTTCGACCCTACCAACGGGCCGACACGCCGTCGCGGACAGACGAGCGCCCACCGACGCGACGAGCCCACGTCACGCCGAGACGCGCGCCGCCGCCACCTCCGACAGCCGGTCCTCCCCGCAGAACAGCCGCGCGCCGACGCGCATCGCCGGCAGGCGATCGGCGCCGGCCGCCAGCAACAGCCGCCCGGCCTCCTCGATCGGCCCGTCGCGCGAGACGTCACCGGCCGCGCGGAGCATGTCGCGCCAGTCGATGCCGGCGGTCGCCGCCGCCTCGGCGAGCGTCTCCGGATCGGCGATGGCGTAGCCGCCGCAGAAGACGAGCCGGCTCGCCGCGAGCACGAACTGCGCGGCGACCCCGCGCTCGGCCGCGAGCGCCGCGACGCGCATCGCGCCGAGCTCGAGCGCCGGCGGCTCGCCCGGCCAGACGAGCGGAAGGCCGAGCAGCGTCGCGCGCGTGCGCACCACCCTGCGCTCGTCGTCTCCCAGCACGATGCCGCGACCGAGCGCCTTCGCGGACGCCGGCAGCCAGCGCACGCCCGCGAACATCCGGTCCACGCGCTCGGCGGCGAGGTAGGTGTAGACCGAGCGCAGGTCGAAGTAGAACGTCAGCGGGGCCGCCGCCGGGCGCGCGTGCTGACGGTCCCGCGCCCTTGCGCGGCGGTAGCTGTCGAGCGAGATGACGTCCACGTACAGCACAACGCATGCCCTCCCGAGAACTTGCGGGAACCTTCGCACCGGATTTGGCACGTCAAAGGTCCAACATCTGGACCAAAGGCGCACAACGTTTAGAAAGCTGCCATATGGTGCCTCTGATACCGACAACGTCCGTGCAGCGGCGTCCAGCACACGCCCGGCCCCTCTCGGAGGCGATCGCATTGCCCACCACCCCCAGTCCGAAGCGCCACCCGTACCACCAATGGGCGCCCGACGCACGAGCACTCGACCTCGTCGGCGACAAGTGGACGCTGTTGATCATCCGCGACCTGTCCACCGGCCCGCGCCGCTTCGTCGAGCTGCAGCGAGTGCTGCCCGGCATCTCGACCGAGCAGCTGCGCTCGCGGCTGAACCGCATGGTCGCCGGCGGCCTGCTCACGCGCCAGCGCTACCGCGAGGTCCCGCCGCGCGTGGACTACGAGCTGACGCCCCGCTCCAAGGAGCTGCTTCCCGTCCTCGGCGCCCTCGCCCGCTGGGGCTACGAGTGGGCGTGGACCGCGCCGCGCGAGTCCGAGGCGATCGACATCGGCGCGATCCTGCGCATCGCCCCCGGCCTCGTCGACGTGCCCAGCGGCCTGAGCGGCACGGCCGAGTTCACGGTCGACCTCGACGCCGCCACGACCCGCCACTACACCCTGACCGTGCAGGCCGACTCCGTCACGGTCGCCGAGCAGCCGGCCGCCCACGCCGACACGCGCGTGTCGGGCACGCAGGCCGACTGGATCGACGCGCTCGGACCCAACAGCGACCACGGTGGCCTGCAGATCGAAGGCAACGAGCGGCTCGCGACGCTCCTGCTCGACGGCGTCGGCGCCCCGGCCGTCGGCGTGCGCGCGGCCTGACGGGCCGCGGCCCGGCACCGCGCTCGCCGCGCGGCGCGACTCGGGCGCGCAGCTCACCGCGGCCCACGGCGCTCGACCCGCCCGCGGGGTCGCCTGCCCGGTTAGGCTTCAGCTGCGCCAAGGTGCTGCCGATGTGGTGCCCAACGGTTGACCTCGCCGAAAGGAAGCAAACCTTGCCCCGTCGCATGCTCGTCTCGCTGCTCGTCGTGATCGGCCTCGCCGCCCTACCGGCCGCCGCGCAGGCCCGCGTCAACGTCACCGTCGGCATCGGCGACCAGAGCCCGAAGATGTTCGCCGACCCGCTCTATCAGGCGCTGCACCTCAAGCAGACGCGCTACTTCATCCACTGGGACGCGGCCACCGACCCGGCCGAGCTGACCAAGGCCGACCAGTTCGTCGCCGCCGCGAGGGCCGCGGGCGTCAAGGTCCTCATGCACCTCTCGACGGACAACCTCACCGCCGGCCAGGGCACGCTGCCGAGCGTCGCGGCCTACAAGAAGGCCGCCAAGGCGCTGATCGCGCGCTACAAGCCGTTCGGCGTCAAGGACTGGGGCGTCTGGAACGAGGAGAACCACACGACCCAGCCGACGTCGAAGAGCCCCAAGCGCGCGGCGCAGTACTACAAGACCTTCAAGAGCCTGTGCTCGGGCTGCAACATCGTCGCGCTCGACGTGCTCGACCAGAAGGGCGTCGAGACGTACATCAAGCAGTGGATGGCCGCCGCCGGCCCCTCGGGCCGCACCGCGAAGATCATCGGCATCCACAACTACTCCCAGGTCAACCGCAAGATCACGGAGAAGAACGCGAGCAGCCGCTACCCCGGCATCGCGCGCATCGTCAAGGCCGTGCGCCTGAAGAACAAGGTCTCGAAGTTCTGGCTCACGGAGACCGGCGGCGTCGTGAACTTCGGCGGCGACCTGCCCTGCAACCAGTCGCGCGCGGCGAACCGGACGAAGTTCATGTTCGGGCTGCTGAAGACCTACGACAAGTACATCGACCGGCTGTACTCCTACAACTGGTTCGGCAACGCCTGCGACGGCTTCGACGCCGGCCTCGTCAACGCGAACGGCACGGCCCGACCGGCGTACGCCGTCTACAAGGCCCAGCTGAAGAACGTCAAGCGCTGAGATCGTCGGATCGCCCGGGAGCGCGCCGTAGGATAGGCGTGCGCCCGGGTGGCCCAATCGGCACAGGCAGGCGGCCTTAAAAGCCGCTGGCTCGCAAGAGCTTGCGGGTTCGAATCCCGCCCCGGGCATTGCCGCGCGAGCGGGCGCGGGCGGGCCTTCCCGTGCGGGCCGCTAGCCTGGACTTCAGGCGCAACCTCGGAACTTCGCGACCGTTGTGGGGTTTGCAACGTCGAAGGCGCAGCACGCGCCGTCCGGCAACCATGGAAGCCTCAGCTCTCAAGCACTCAGCGCAGATCGGCCTTCGGGGTTCGACGCCGCTGCTGCGCCTGCAATCCGACGAGCGCCTGATCGTGCTCGTGCGGCGCGGCAACCACGGCGCGTTCGAGGCGCTCGTGGCCCGCTACCAGTCGCGCCTGCTGGCCTTCTGCCGCCACATGCTCGGCTCGCGCGAGGACGCCGAGGACGTCCTGCAGGAGGTCTTCGCCGCCTCGTTCAACGCGATCCTCGCCGACGACCGCGCGATCAACGTGCGCCCGTGGCTGTACCGGATCGCCCGCAACCGCTCGCTGAACCACTTGCGCCGCGTCCAGGCGATCGGCGTCGACTCGATGGACGTGCACATCTCCGAGGGCGGCGCCAGCACGGCGGACAAGGTCCACAAGCGCGAGGAGTTCCGCCTGCTCGTCGCCGACGTGCAGGATCTGCCGGAGACGCAGAAGACCGCGCTGCTGCTGCGCGAGATCGACGCGCTCTCCTACGAGCAGATCGCCGAGGCGATGGAGACGACGATCCCCTCGGTGAAGTCCCTGCTCGTGCGCGCGCGGGTCTCGCTCGCCGAGGCCGCCGAGGCGCGCACGCTGACCTGCGAGGAGGTTCGCGAGGAGCTCGGCGAGGTCGCCGAGGGCCTCAAGCGCTCGACCGCCCCGGCCCGCCGTCACGTGCGCTCGTGCGAGCGCTGCCAGGGCTTCAAGGCGCAGTTGCGCAGCACGAACAAGGCGCTCGCCGCGGTCTTCCCCGTCGCGCCGCTGCTGCTCTTCAAGAAGGCGCTGCTCGCGCAGTTCGGCATGACCGCGTCCGCGGGCGCCGGCAGCGCCGCGGGCGCCGCGGCCGTCAGCGTCGCGGCGACCGGCGGCACGAGCGCGATGACCGCCGGCATCAGCACGATCGCGACGAAGACCGCGGCGGGCCTCGCCGCCGCCGCGATCGTCACGGCGGGTGCCGTCGAGGTCAAGCACGTGCAGACGAAGCTGCCGGTCCGCGCGGTCGCCGCCGCCGTGGCACCGCCCGCCGTCGCGAAGCGCACGGAGCCCGAGGTCGTCGCGTCCGCCCAGCAGCCGGTCAACGCCGCGAAGCCGGTGGCGAGCACTCCGCCGGCCGTCGCGACGGCGGTGGTCCGGAAGGCCGATCCGGCGAAGACCGCCGGCGCGAAGGTCGCCGTCGACCCGGCCGCCACGGCCCTCCAGACGCCCACCGCGACGACGGCGCCCGCGACGACCGACCCCACCGCGACGACCACCCCGGGCCTCGCGCCCGTCCAGGAGGAGAGCGACAGCACGACGCTGAGCAGCGCCACGGCGCCGCCCGCGCAGACCGGCGGCGTGGCCGCTCCCGCGGAGCCCGTCACGACGCCCCCGGTCATCCTCACGCCGCAGGATCCGGCGTCCAACCCGGCGCCGGTCGTCGCCACGCCGCCGTCCACGTCCACGCCTCCCGTCACCTCGCCGCCGTCGCAGGCACCGGCGACGCCCGCCCAGCCCGACACGACGACCGCGGTCTCGGGCACGGGCGGAGCGACGGCGCACCCCGGCGCGGCGCGCCCGGCGCGCTCAGCTCACGCGCGCCTCAAGCACGCGCAGGTCCAGACGCATCGCATCATCCGCAGCGTCGTCATCACCGTCGGCTGACGGATCAGGCGATGCGGTCGCCCGGCCGCGAGCCCGCGTCGGGCTCGAGCAGCAGCACGGGGTGATCGTCGGCGACCGCGCCGAGCACGAGCACCTCGGAGCGCACCGGCCCGATCTGGCGCGGCGGGAAGTTCACGACGCCGACGACGAGCCGGCCCTCGAGCTGCTCGCGCGTGTAGCTCGTGATCTGGGCGGAGGAGCGCTTCTCGCCGATCTCGGGGCCGAAGTCGATGCGCAGCTTCCAGGCCGGCTTGCGCGCCTGCGGGAAGTCCTCGACCGCGACGATCCGCCCGACGCGCATGTCGACCTTCTCGAAGTCCGCCCAGGCGATCACTGCGTGCCCCCGGTCGTCGACGTGCCGAAGCGAAACGAGCGCAGCGCCTGCTTGAGCGCGCCCGCGTTGCCGTTGCCGAGCGCGTTCGGCGTGCCGGACGCCGGCGTGGACTCGAGCTCGATGACGACGCCCTGGCGCACGCCGTCCGGCGTCTCGGGCACGAGCAGCAGATGGCGGACGTAGAGCGCCCGGCCGTCGCGCGTGCCGCGCAGCACGAGCTGGTAGCCGATCCCGTTGTTGATTCGCGTGCGACCCTCCTGCACGAGATCGAACGACGGCCCGTAGCGGCGCAGCAGGGCCGCGAGGTACTTGTCGGAGTAGACCGGCAGCAGCCCGCCGACGGCGCCCTCGTAGGCGGGCAGGCTCAGGCGGCGCACGACGTAGGAGTCCAGGAACAGGCCGCCGCGGCGCTGGCGCAGCGCGAGCAGCGAGCCGGGCTGCGAGAAGTGCTGCAGCTGCGGCCCGTAGGCGAGGTTGAAGGTGACCGGTCCGCGCACGACGAGCGCCGTGTCGCCGGACCGCGCGCGCAGCGCGATCGCGATCGCGGCGAGGACCACGAGCGCCCCGAACGCGATCGCCGCCGCGCGCGCCGCACGCGGCAGGCCGCCGACGAGCTCGGGCATCGTGGGGCCGTACTCGGCTTTGATCACGGGCACGGGGTCATTCTGACGCGCGCCCGCGACGGCCGGCCCACCGGCGACGCAAACGCGCCTGGACGCATGATCGGTCGTGGAGCGCAACTGTGGTTTCCCGCGGGCGTTTTCCGATCTAGGAAGCAGTGACGATCCGATGGCCACGACGACGACTCCACACCTGCACAAGCCGATTCACTACGACAGCGTGCGCCGTCGCCTGTGGATCTATGGCCAGCGCTGCCACCATGGTGCGACGGGCGCGATCCTGACCTTCGCCGGCGCCGTCGGCGTCGCATTGATGGCCCACGACTGGAAGGACCGCTCGGTCTGGTTCTGCCGCGGCTGGCAGGAGGACTGAGCCCGAGGCCGGCGGGCCGTCACTCGCCGATCGAGAACATCGCCTCCAGGTCGTGGCGCGAGAACGCCTCGAAGGCGACCATCGTGTGGGTCCTCGCGACCCCGGGCATCGTCGAGATCGCGCCGGTCACCACGCTCGCCAGGTCCTCGTGGCGATCGACGCGCACGATGCAGACGAAGTCCCACTCGCCCGTGACGGAGTAGGCCTCCCGCACCCCGTCGACCTCGGCGAGTGCCCCGCCGAGCGTGGACATCACGTCTCGCTCGGCTTCGACGAGCACGATCGCGTGGGTCATCCGGTGTTCCCTTCGTGGTTGTCGTGCGGCTGCGCGGCGAGCTCGCGCGCGAGCTCGAATCCGACCGAGACGCCGACGAGCATCGCCAGGCGCGTCTCCTCGGCGATCAGCGCGTGGATCGCGCGCGCACGCTCGCTGCGATCCTCGACGCCGGACACCTGCGTGAGCTGGGCCTCGTGGGCCTGGTCGAACCAGCCGCCGGCCTCGAGCGCGCTGCCGAGCACCCGCTGCAGTCCCGGCGCGGCATGCGCGACGATCTCCTGGGCATGCCCGAAGCGCTCGGGGTCCGACAGCGCCGCGACGGCGGCGTCGACCTCGGCGGCCGTGTAGGTCTCGCGCACCGGCGGTCCGTCCGGCACTAGCGCGCGGGCCTCGTGGACAGCACCAGGCCGGCGAGCGCGCCGAGGCCGGCGCCGACGAGCTCCGCGAACGTGCTCCCCACCGACACGCCGGAGACGACGTCGCCCTGCGCGAGCACCGGCGCCAGCAGCAGCACGACGCCGATGACCAGCGCGCCGAGCAGGTCGACGTCGTCGTCGCCCGTTCCGCGGCGCCGCGCGATCAGCACCGGGACGACCCATGCGCACAGCAGTCCGAGCGCGGCGCCCTGCGAGCCGAACACGCCGGCGCCGGGGTCCAGCGCGACGGCGATCGCGAGCGCGCCCGGTCCGCACAGCGCGAACAGCGCCACGACGACGATCGGGCCGTGCCGGCGCTCGATCAGCCAGCCGAACAGCCCGAGGCCGAGGACGATCACGAACTGGGTGGCCGTGTTGCCGTTCAGCAGCGAGGCCGTGACGTAGCGCCAGGGATCGCCGCCGAGCGCGGTCAGCGCGAAGTTCTCGCTCGCGTAGAACGCCAGCGAGAACCAGATCCCGAACGACAGCGCGACGAGGACGATCGTGGCCCACGGCTTCGCGAGCGCGTCGCCGCGGATGCCCGGGATCTCGCCGCCGCGCAGCCGGCCGAGGCGCGGCTCCGCGGCGGGCCTGGGCGTCTTCGCGCGCCCGCGCGAGGTCCCGCGACCCAGACGCCGCGGCGGCTTCGGCGGCGGCGCGTCCGGGCGCTCGATCTTCGGCGCGCGCTTGCGCAGCCGCATCCCGCAATACGGGCACTCGGTGATGTAGGGACTGACCTCGGCCTGGCAGTTCTTGCACACGACGAAGAGGTCAGGATGCGGCATCTACTCGATTCTACGGAGCTGCCGAGCGCGCCCGTCGAAGGATCGCGGAAGACCCGGCGGCGGGCGGCGTCGCGCTATGCGGCGGTCGCCGCGACGATCTCGGCCATGACCTCGTGGAGGTCGTTGTTGGCCTCGTAGACGACGATCTGCCGTGCGGCGCCGTTGCCGCGCTCGAGCAGGTCGACGATGCCGTCCAGCGCGCTCGCCGAGCCGAGATCCTGGGCGTGTGGCGTGAGCCTGTCCAGCAGGCGCCGCGTCAGCGCCCGCGTGCCGACGCGCTCGGACGACGGCAGGTCGACGATCTCGCCCTCGAGGCCGTGGCGCGCCGCGAGCCACTTGTTCTCGTCGAGCATCTGCCACGGATATGCGGCGAGCTGCTTGCCCTCCTCGTAGTGCTCGGCGAGCTCCTTGACCATCGCCTGGATCAGCGCCGTCAGCGCGACCGTGTGCTCGACGCGCGTCTGCGAGTCGCAGCAGCGGATCTCGACGGTGCCGAGGTTGGGGTGCGGGCGCACGTCGTACCAGAGGTAGGTGTAGTCCTCCATCACGCCGCTTGCGACCATGAACGCGACCTGGCGCTCCCAGTCGTCCCAGTCGGCGTAGGCGGGCGGCATGCCGACGCGCGGGAACTGGCGGAAGATCGGCGTGCGGGTCGAGAGCAGGCCGGTGCGGTCGCCGCGCCAGAACGGCGAGTTGGCGCTCAGCGCGAGCAGGACGGGGACGTGCACGCGCATCCCGTTGGCGACGTGGATCGCCTTGTCCGCGTCGTCCATCCCGATGTGCACGTGCATGCCGAAGATGAGCTCCTGGCGTGCGACGAAGCGCAGCGCGGAGATGAGGTCGCGGTAGCGCGGGCGCGCGACGATCCGCTGGTCCTCCCACATCGCGAACGGGTGCGTGCCGGCGGAGCCGATCGTCAGGCCGCGCCCCGACGCGGTCTCGCGCACCTGGCGGCGCAGCGCACGCAGCTGGCGCTCCGCCTCGCCCGTCGTCGCGCACGGCTTCGTGGCGATCTCGAGCACGGACTCCATCAGCTCGGGCTTGACGTCGCCGTGCTCGCGGTGGGCGTTCGCCGCGCCGGTGTCCTCGAGCAGTGCCTCGATCGCGTTGACGAGCGCGTAGGTCGACGCGTCGACGATCATGAGCTCCTCCTCGACGCCGACCGTCCCGACCGGCCCGGTGAAGTTCTCGCGCATTCGGCGGGAGCGTACCCTCCGTGCCACGTTCTAGAAGCGACGAAGGGACCCATCGTGGCGACAGCCGAGATGTCCACCGCCCGTCTCGAGGAGCTGCTCGGCGCGGACGCGCGGGATCTGCTCACCCACCGCTGCGAGACGATCGCGGCCGCGGACCTGCACCTCCCCGGCCCGGGCTTCGTCGATCGCGTGCTGCTGGACTCCGATCGCTCGACGAACGTGCTGCGCAACCTGCAGTGGCTGCTTGCGTCCGGGCGACTCGCCGGGACCGGCCACGTCAGCATCCTGCCGGTCGACCAGGGGATCGAGCACTCGGCCGCCGCGAGCTTCGCTGCGAACCCGATCTACTTCGATCCCGGCAACCTCGTGCGCCTCGCGATCGAGGGCGGCTGCAACGCGCTCGCGTCGACGCTCGGGGTGCTCGGCTCGGTCAGCCGCCGCTTCGCGCACCGCTTTCCGCTCATCGTCAAGCTCAACCACAACGAGCTGCTGACGGCGCCCAACAGCTTCGACCAGATCATGTTCTCGTCGGTGCAGCGCGCGCACGAGCTCGGGGCGGCCGGTGTCGGCGCGACGATCTACTTCGGCTCGGCCGAGGCCGATCGCCAGATCGTCGAGGTCGCACGCGCCTTCGAGGACGCCCACCGTCGCGGCATGTTCACCGTGCTGTGGTGCTATCTGCGCAACCCGGACTTCGTCGTCGACGGCGTCGACTACCACGCCGCCGCCGACCTCACGGGCCAGGCCAACCACCTCGGCGTGACGATCGAGGCGGACATCATCAAGCAGAAGCTGCCGGACCGTAACGGCGGCTATGCGGCGGTCGCGCGCAAGCTCGGCGGCTCGTACGGCAAGACCTCCAAGCTCGTCTACGACAAGCTCACGACCGACCACCCGATCGACCTCACGCGCTACCAGCTCGCCAACTGCTACATGGGCCGCGTCCCGCTCATCAACTCGGGCGGGGCGTCGTCGGGCGACGGCGACCTCGCGGAGGCGGTCCGGACCGCGGTGATCAACAAGCGTGCGGGCGGCCTCGGGCTGATCTCCGGCCGCAAGGCGTTCCAGCGCCCGCTCGAGGACGGCATCGCGCTGCTGCACGCGATCCAGGACGTCTACCTCTCGCCGGACGTCACGATCGCGTGACGTTCGCGCAGGAAGGCGCGTGATCTCGTGCCGGATCTGCGCAGAAGCGGGGTCCGCCGGCGTTGACGGCGTAGCGTCGCCGGCATGTCCAAGCGATCGCTCCTCGTCAGCGGCCTGTGCGTGGTCGCCGCCGTCGCGGGTGCCACCGGCCTGCCGCGTCGCGGCGGCGACCGCGACGCGTCGCCGGTGACCGGCGGCGCGACGGGCGAGGCGCTCGTGACGCGCGTCGTCGACGGCGACACGGCGATCCTCTCGACGCTGGGGCGCAGCCGCTTCATCGGTGTCGACACGCCGGAGGTCTTCGGCCATCGCGACTGCTTCGGACCGCAGGCGTCGGCGTTCACGAAGCGCACGCTGACCGGCCTGCGCGTGCGCTACGAGATCGGCGCCGAGTCGCGCGATCGCTACGGCCGCGCGCTCGTGTACCTCGTCCTGCCGGACGGGAGGTCCTTCAACGAGCAGCTCGTCGCCCGCGGCTACGCGCGGCCGCTGCCGATCGCCCCCAACACCCGCTACGCGGAGCGCTTCGCACGTCTCGCCCGCACGGCGAGCATCGCCGGACGCGGCCTCTGGAGCGCGTGCTCGGCGTAGCGCGTCGTGCGGCTCGCGGACCGGAGCGGGCGGGCGGGCGACCTTCTCGTCGCGGGCGCGCCGGCTCCCACAGCCGCGCCGAAGTGGGCTAGGCTCCGTAACGAATGGCAACGCGCATGCGTCAGTCTCTCGACGAGTTCGAGCGGGCATTCCACGAGGAGACCCACGACGACCGGGTCCGCCGGGAGTCGCTGCGTCGCCGGGCCGTCCTGCGCGCTCAGCAGCGCAGGCTCGAGCAGACGCACAAGCGCGGCACCGCACGGTTCATCGTCCTCGTGCTGGTGCTCATCGCGACCGCGGTCATCGTGACCGTCGCGATGTTCCAGACGCTGTACGTCGTGATGGGCTGAGCGCCCGTCCGGGCCGACGAGCAGCGCGCGAAGGGTCCGCGCCGCTACGAGCTGAGCTTGCCGAGCGCGGCTTCGACCTGGTCGCTGGCGCTGACGGTCCCGCGCTCCGCCTGGATCTCCAGGTAGACCTCCTTGCGGAAGACGGGGATGTCCCGCGGTGCCTGGATGCCGATGCGCACCTTCTCGCCCATGATCGACAAGACGGTGATCTCGATCTCGTCGCCGATCATGATGCTTTGGTTGGACTTGCGTGTCAGTACCAGCATGTACGGCCACCCTCCTTGTCGCCGAGGCCACTCAATCACGTCTCCCGCGCAAAGGCAACAGCGCGCGCGGAGGCTCGACAATACGCAGACACGTGCCAAGTGGTCGGCTGGCGCTTCTTGTAAGGTCTCGCGCCCATGGCTCGCCGATCTCTGCGCCCACATCTCAATCAAATCCGCGGCTGGGTCCGCCAGGGCCGTACCGACGCCTGGATCGCCCACCAGCTCGAGGCGACCGTCCAGCAGATCGAGACGTTCAAGCGCGACAACGAGCTGACGCCCGCCGAGGCCGAGAACGGCGACGCACCGGGCATCGACTTCGACGACGAGATCGACCTGCGCGCCGAAGACGACGCGAAGGTCGCGGCCGAGCTCGAGGAGGCCGAGGCGCGCAAGGTCGAGGAGGACCGCATCAAGGCCGAGGAGGACGCCCGCCGTGCCGAGGCCGGCGAGGACGACGACGCCGACCCCGATGCCCCCGCGAGGACCACGCCGCGACGCCGCGGGCGCCGCGGAGGACGCGGGCGTGCCGGCGCACGTACGGGCACGACCGCGCTCGAGGCCACGTTCGACCACGGCGAGGACGGCTACGGGCTGTGGCTGGACCCCGCGATCGCCGACAACCCGATCTACGCAGAGCACTGGGCCGGCCACCGGCCCGTCGAGGTGACGATCGAAGAGGACCAGATCGTCATCCGCCGCAGCGGCAGCGACGACGGCTGAGATCCCGGCGCCCTGGGGCGCCGGCGCGTGATCGGCCCGCCCCGGGCCGCCGCCACCAGGCAGGGGACGCAGGATCGACGGAGTGCGCCGGCCCTCCGAGATCCGAGGACGCCGCCTGGGGGCGATCGGCGTCCGCCGTCAGGGCTCGGTCCGGCGGCCGCCGGCAAAGTCCCGAGCGTCGCGCAGGTAGCGCAGGAAGGCCGCGTCGGCGACCGTGCGGGCATCCCATGCCCACGGCGCCCGCGGCGCGAGGTCGGCCGCGAGATCGGTGCACCAGTCGGTGCCGCGGTCGTACAGCTCGGCGAGCTCGTCGGTCGTGAACGTGCCGCCGAGCCGCCGGCGCAGCTCGGCCTCGATCGCGCTCACCACGGCCTCCAGGGCCGGTCGCTGGTCCGGCGGGGCTCCGGCCATGCGGCGCTCGCCCTCGCGCCACTGCAGCAGCGCTGTCTCGAAGCTCGTCGCCACGCTCGCCAGGCTACCCACCGCCCGGCACGCGGATCAGTCGCCGTGCGGCAGGCCCTTGACGACGTAGGCGCGCTCGGTCGGGCGCACCATGCCGAGCCGGCGCGCCTCGAGCTCGACGCTGCCGGGCCGGCGCAGTGCGCTGTCGCGTCGCTGCAGCGCACGGTGCTCGCGCTGCAGCTCGGCGACGGTCGCGTTCTTGCCGTGCTCCTCATGCAGCGTCGCGACGTACGTGCGCAGCGGGTTGACGTACAGGTACATCAGCAGCAGGCCCACGAGCAGCAGCGCCATGCGCCCGATCCTGTCCCAGCGCACGCGTGGAGTGGTGTCCGCCATCCGAGACCCGTTCGCCCCGCGGCGTGCCGCTCCTGCACGTGCACGCGATCATTTCCCGCCGCCCCGATGTCCGCGATCTGACGTCCGGCACCGAAGGGGCCGGCCCGAGCCGGCCCGCCGACGCGACGGCCACCGACGCGACGTCCCCAACGCGACGCCGGCCGAGCAAGGCCCGCCGGCGCGACGCGCGTGGGACGATCTACGAGCGCAGCACGTCGCGGCCGAGGAAGCGCGCGCTCGCGCCGAGCTGCTCCTCGATGCGCAGCAGCTGGTTGTACTTCGCGACCCGATCCGAGCGCGACGGCGCGCCCGTCTTGATCTGCCCGCAGCCCGTGGCGACCGCGAGGTCGGCGATCGTCGTGTCCTCGGTCTCGCCGGAGCGGTGCGACATGACGGCGGTGTAGCCGGCCGCGCGCGCGGTCGCGATCGCCGCGAGCGTCTCGGTGAGCGTCCCGATCTGGTTGACCTTGACGAGGATCGAGTTGGCGACGCCCGCGTCGATGCCCCGCTGCAGGCGCTTGGTGTTCGTGACGAAGAGGTCGTCGCCGACGAGCTGGACCTTCTCGCCGACCGCGTCCGTGAGGACCTTCCAGCCGGCCCAGTCCTCCTCGTCCATGCCGTCCTCGATCGAGACGATCGGGTAGCGCGCGCAGAGGTCGGCCCAGTAGTCGGCCAGCTCCTGCGGCGACAGCGAGCGGCCCTCGTGCTCGAGCACGTACGACGTGTCGTCGAAGATCTCGCTCGTCGCGGGATCGAGCGCGATGAAGACGTCCTCGCCGGGCACGTAGCCGGCCGCCGAGATCCCCTTGACGAGCATCTCCAGGGCCTCCTCGTTGGAGCCGAGGTCGGGCGCGAAGCCGCCCTCGTCGCCGCCCGCGGTGCCGAGGCCGGCGTCGTGCAGCGTCTTCTTCAGCGCATGGAACACCTCCGCGCCCATCCGCAGGCACTCCGCGAAGGTCGGCGCGCCCGCGGGCATCACCATGAACTCCTGGAAGTCGACCTTGTTGTCGGCGTGCGCGCCGCCGTTCAGCACGTTCATCATCGGCACCGGCAGGATCTGCGCCGACTCGCCGCCGAGGTGGCGCCAGAGCGCCACGCCCTCGTGCGCGGCGGCCGCGTGGGCGGCGGCAAGCGACACGCCGAGGATCGCGTTGGCGCCGAGGCGAGACTTGCTCTCGGTGCCGTCGAGCGCGATCAGCGCGCCGTCGAGCCCCTCCTGATCCAGCCCGTCGCGTCCGGCGATCGCCTCGGCGATCTCGCCGTTGACGTTCGCGACCGCCTGGGTGACGCCCTTGCCGCCCCAGGCGCTGCCGCCGTCGCGCAGCTCGGTCGCCTCGAACTCACCGGTCGACGCGCCCGACGGGACCGCCGCGCGCCCCGTCGCGCCGGAGCGCAGCACGAGGTCGACCTCGACCGTGGGGTTGCCGCGACTGTCGAGGATCTGGCGGGCATGGACGCGATCGATCTGGCTCATGACTCTCCTTGGGTCTCGATGATGCGGTCGCGGAAGCGCTGGGACGCGGCACGCAGGGCAAGCTCGGGATCGACGCGCAGGCGGCGCGCCTCGTCGACGGCTTCGAACAGCCGCTCGCCGACGTCGTGGAAGGCCGCTTCGCGGTCCGGCGGCGTCTCCGGTGCCGGCGGTGCGGGCTCGACCACGCCGGCGGTCGCGGCGCGGCGCTGGACCTTGCGCGCGTAGAGCAGCGCCGGCAGGTTCTCGGGCACCTCGCCGAAGATGCCCGGCTCGCGTCCGGCCTCGCCCGCCTTGATCTGATCCCAGTTGCGCAGCACCTCGCCCGCGTCGGCGACCTCGGTCTCGCCGAAGACGTGCGGATGGCGGCGGACGAGCTTCTGCCGGCAGTGCTCGGCGACGGCCGCGAGGTCGCCGGCGCCGCGCTCCTCGAGCAGCAGCGCGAGGAAGTGCACCTGGAACAGCACGTCGCCGAGCTCGTCGAGCAGCTTCGCGTCGTCACCGGCGTTGGCCGCGTCGGCGAGCTCGTAGGCCTCCTCGATCGTATGCGGGACGATCGAGCGCTCGTCCTGCTCGCGATCCCACGGGCATGCGACCCGCAGGCGGCGCGTCAGCTCGTCCAGGCGTCCGAGCGCCTCGGCGATCTCGGCGGGGGTGGTGTTGCGGCGGACGACGACTGCGGCTGGATCGCGAGCTACGCTGCGGGCGTGGCCGTCGTCGACGTCGTCGTCTTCGGCGCGTTCTTGCACTGGTCCATGACGAAGCCGCTGCGGCAGTTCGTCTTCGCCTTCCACTTCTTGCGCAGGTCGGCGTTGAACTTGTCGTCGGCCGCCTTCTGGTACTGGCCGGTGAGCTGCTGGCGGATCGCGGCGCTGGACTGCTTCAGCGTCTGCTGCGAGGCGGGCGTGATCTTCTGGACCTTGAAGACGTAGTAGCCGAACTGGACCTTGACCGGCCCGGTCAGCTTGCCCTTCGGAGCGGCGAACAGCGCCGTGTCGAAGGGCTTCTCCTGCGAGCCCTTCGCCACGCCCGACAGGACGCCGCCGGTCGCCTTGGATGCCTGGTCGATCGAGTACTTCTTCGCCACCGTCTTGAAGCTCTGACCCGACTTCAGCGCGTTCAGCGCGGCCTTCGCCTTGGCCTCGGTCTTGGCGAGCACGACGCGCACGTCGCGCGTCTGCGGCGTCGCGAAGCGAGCCTTGTTCTTCTTGTAGTACGCGGCGATCCCCGCGGTCGTCACCTTCTGCGCACGCTTGACGGCCTTCTCGCGCAGCGCCGTGTACACGGTGTTGAACGCGACCTGGAAGCGAGCGTCGGTGACGGTCATGCCCGACTGCTGGAGGAACTTCGTGAAGTCCGCATCCGTCGGGAACGCCTCCTTCTTGGCCTTCACGTACGCCGCCTCGTTGGCCTTGTCGGAGACCTTGAGCCCCTCGTCCTTGGACTCGCCCGCGACCCACTTCTCGAGGATCAGGAACTGCAGCACCTGATCGCGAAGGCTCGTGTACTCCTGGCCGCACTGCGTCTTGTACGTCGCGTCGGTCGTCGCCGGCTGGCCCTTGGCGGGCTTCGGCGCCGTCTTGCGCTTGTTCGCGATGCACGCCGTGTAGCTCGGCGGGTCGTACGTCGCCTTCGTGCCGGGTGCCGCCGGGTTGCTCGAGTCCGCGATCGCGAACCAGCGGTTGAACTGGGCCTTGGTGATGGTGGCATCACCGACGCGCGCCACGGCATTGCCGGGCACGGAGTCGCCGCACGCGGCGACGGCGATCGCGAGCACAAAAAAGGCGCCAAGCGCCGGGAGCAGACGAAGAGTTCGGTTCACAACGCGGCGATCATAGCCACGTTCGCGCGCCAACGCGCTGTTCCTCGATATCGGGTGCCGCCGCCTATGCAGCTTCGCGCGTGACCGCGAGCAGGATGTCGGCCGCGCGCACGACCGCGGGGAAGCGCTGCGCCGGGTCGTCGGATACGCGCATCGAGATCTGGCTCTTGCCCGACTCGTAGAGCACGCCGGGGATCTGGGCCCGTAGCTTCTTCGCCCGCACCGAGTCGAGCTGGATCGGCGTCACGGCGAGTCGCCCGCCGCGGAAGCTGACGACCGTCGCACCCGCCTGGCCGAGCTTGATCCGCGCGCGCTGCAGGTCGATGAGGTTGCTCATCGGCTGCGGCAGCTCGCCGAAGCGATCCTCGAGCTCCTCGCGCAGCAGCTCGAGGTCGGCCACGTCGACGGCCCCCGCGATGCGGCGGTGCACGTCGATCTTCGCCTGCTCGTAGGGGATGTAGTCCGCCGGCACGTAGGCGTCGACGTTGACGTCCATCCGCACGGGCTCGGCCATCTCGGCCGCGCCCTCCCCGCCCTCGGCCTGCTCGGCCGCCGCGACCGCCTCGTCGAGCATCTGCATGTACAGCTCGAAGCCGAGCGCGGCGACGTGGCCGGACTGCTCGTCGCCGAGCAGGTTGCCGGCCCCGCGCAGCTCGAGGTCGCGCATCGCGATCTTGAAGCCCGCGCCGAGCTCGGTGTAGTCGCTCAGCGCGGCGAGCCGCTGGCCGGCCTCGCGCGTCAGCGCCGCGGCGCTCGGATACAGCAGGTACGCGTACGCGCGCTCGCGGCTGCGGCCGACGCGCCCGCGGATCTGGTAGAGCTGCGACAGGCCGAAGATGTCGGCACGGTCGACGATCAGCGTGTTCGCCTGCGGGATGTCGATGCCCGACTCGATGATGCTCGTGCTGACGAGGACGTCGGCCTCGCCGCGCAGGAACGTGAGCATCCGCTCCTCGAGGACCTTGTCCTCCATCTGCCCGTGGGCGACGATGAACCGCATCCCGGGGCACAAGCCGCGCAGGCGCTCGGCCGTCTCGTCGATCGACTCGACGCGGTTGTGCAGGAAGAACGCCTGCCCGCCGCGCGCGTGCTCGCGCACCAGCGCCTGCTTGACGAGCTCCTCGTCGTACTCGCCGACATACGTCTTGACCGGGCGGCGGCCCTCGGGCGGGGTCTCGATGACCGAGATGTCGCGCAGCCCGGCGAGCGACATCTGCAGCGTGCGCGGGATCGGCGTCGCGCTCATCGAGATGACGTCGACGCGCAGCTTGAGCTGGCGCAGCAGCTCCTTCTGCTTGACGCCGAAGCGCTGCTCCTCGTCGACGACGATCAGGCCGAGGTCCTTCGCGCGCACGTCGCGGCCCAGCAGCCGGTGGGTGCCGATGAGGATGTCGACCGCGCCGTTCTGAAAGCCCGCGATCGCGTTGCGCTGCTCGACCGCCGGGCGAAAGCGGCTGACCTGCTCGATCGTGAACGGGTAGTCCTTCAGGCGCTCGGCGAACGTGCCGTAGTGCTGCTGGGCGAGGATCGTGGTCGGCACGAGCATCAGCACCTGCTTGCCGGCGTCGGCGGCCTTGAACGCGGCGCGCAGCGCGACCTCGGTCTTGCCGTAGCCGACATCGCCGCAGATCAGCCGGTCCATCGGGCGCTCGGACTCCATGTCGACCTTGACGAGCTCGATCGCCTCGCGCTGGTCGGCCGTCTCCTGGTAGGGGAACGCCGCCTCGAACTCGCGCAGCCAGTCGGAGTCGGGCGGGAACGCGAGGCCCGTGCGGCGGCGGCGCTCGGCGTAGAGGTTCAGCAGCTCGCCGGCGAGCTCCTGGGCCGCGCGGCGCGCGCGGTTCTTCATCGTCTCCCAGCTCTTGCCGCCGAGCTTGGACAGCGGCGGGTGGCTGCCGCCGGCGCCGACGTAGCGGCTGATCTTCGCGAGCTGGTCGGAGGGGACGAAGACCCTGTCGTCGCCCTGGTACTCGAGGTAGAGGTAGTCGCGCGTGACGCCGGCGACGGTCTTCGTCTCAAAGCCCGCGAAGCGCGCGATGCCGTGGTCCTCGTGGACGACGATGTCGCCCGTTCTGAGGTCCGCGAACGATCGCAGCGCGCCGCGGCGGCGGGCGGCATGGTCGCGACCGCCCGTGCGCTCCTGGCGGCGGCGGCGGAAGATGCGGTGCTCGGGCAGGACCGCGAGCTTCAGGCCGGCGGCGATGAAGCCGTCGCGCAGCCGGACGCGCGCGAATCTCAGCGGGTTCTCGATGCCCGCGGGGTCCCCCTCCCCCAGCCACGACGCCTTCAGGCGACCGAGGTTGTACGCGGCGCGCTCGCCCTCGCCGCGCGTCGCCCACGCGACGACCGTGCGGTAGCCCGAGCGCACGAGCTTCTCGAGCTCCGGCTCGGCCTCCTTCAGCGAGCGCGCCGCCATGTCCGGCGACTGCGCGCGGAACTCGAGCTCCTGGCCGGCGTCGTGCGAGGACAGCCGGACCCGCGCGCGCGCGTCGAGCGCGGCGGTGATCGCGTCGGGCGCGACGTAGAGGTGGTGCGCGTCGTCGTCGTGAAACGCCGCGCAGACGTCCTGCCAGTGGTCGGCCAGCGCGGGACCGAGCTCCTCCTCGGCGGCGAGCAGGACCGCGGCGTCGGGCGCGAGGTCGAGGAACGCGCCGAAGCGATCGACGGGCAGCAGCTCGGCGACGTCGGGACGATCGTCGGGGACGTCGCCGCTCGTGCTCCGAGCGGCGATGTCGCGGTACTCCATCGCAGCGATCTCCGCGAGCTCGCGATGCTCCGCGGCGAGCTCTGCGGCGGGCGCGATCTCGACCTCGTTCGCATCGCCGAGCGAGCGCTGCGTGAACGTCGAGAACCACCGCAGCGACTCGATCTCGATGTCGAAGAGGTCGACGCGGACCGCGCGGTCCTCGGTCGCCGGGTAGATGTCGAGCAGCCCGCCGCGGGCCGCGAACTGGCCGCGGTCGTCGACCTGGTCGACGCGCTCGTAGCCGGCCGCGACGAGGTCGCGCATGCACTCGTCGAGGTCGAGCAGGTCGCCGACGCGCAGCGTGAACGAGTGCGGGCGCAGGCTCGGATCGGGGACCTTCTCGCTCAGCGCGACCGCCGAGACGACGACGACGGGCGCGTCGTCGCCGCCCGCGCCGGCGCCCGGGGCGCGCGCGTCCAGCAGCGCGTCGAGGGCCGCGACGCGCAGGCCGACGAGGTGCGGCGGCGGCGTCAGGTGCGACTCGTAGGCGACCCCGCGGCTGGGATAGAAGCGCACGGGTCGGGGCGCGAGCCACGCGCGCAGGTCGCTCGCGAGGTCGCGCGCCTGGCGATCGTCGCCGGAGACGACGAGCGTCGGGCGCCCCGGATCCTCGTCGGCGAGCGCCGCCAGCACGTAGGGCCGCAGCGACGCGGACACGAACGCGCGACCGCCGTCGCGCGCGAGCGTCGCGCCGTTGGGGTCGTCGGTGAGGTGGCTGAGGAGGGGTCGGAGCGACATCGGTACACGCGGCGCGACCGCGCACGGGCGCGGCCGGTGCTCCTGAGTCTAGGTCGCGGGGTCGGCCGGCCGGTCGCCCGGGCGGGCGACCGGGCGGTCGCCGGCTGCGGCGCCCGCGAACGCCCGGCGACGGCCTGGCGCGGGCGGTCGCGGGGGTGGCCGGCTCGAGCGCGGCCGGCGCGGCGCGGTCCTGCGCCGACCGGCGAGCGTCGCCGCGATCAGCCGCGCAGCGCGACGCGCACGGTCGCGCGGCGCGGCTTGCCGCCGGTGCGCGTGACGGTCAGGCGAAACAGGACCCGAGCATGGCCCGCGCGCCGCACCCGCGCGCGCTGCGCGGAGCTCAGCGCAAGGCTCAGGGCGGCGGCCCGGCCCGGCGACACCCGGTGCCGCACGGCTCCCGCGCCGCGTCCGGCGACCGAGCTGCGCGACGTCACGGCACAGCGCACGGGGCACGTCACCGCGAGCGCGCGGGTGTGCGCCGACGCTCTCACCACGTCGCGCCGGGCGTACACGCCGGCGTCGCCGACCCGGGCGACGAGCCGCACGGCACGCGTGCCGAGCGCCCGGCGCGCCTGCTCGACCGGGGTCACGGGAAGCGCTTGGCCGACCGAGGGCTGCCACGTCGGCCCGCTCGGCCACGAGAGCTCGGGCCACGCATAGGGCTCGCCGATCGTGTACGGCGCGGTGATGCCGGTGGTCCAGCCCGTGGTGACCGTCAGCTCGAGCGTCTGCGTCACGCCGCTCGCGTCGCTGATCGCCACGGTCAGCGCGTCGTGCCCGACGTAGCCGGGATCGGGCGTGTAGCCGACCGAGAGGTCCTGGTCCGGGGCGAAGTAGTCGGGTCGCACGACCGGCGCCGCGGCGTGGCCGTGGGCCGGCGCGGTGACGAGCGCGGCGGTGATCGGGTCGCCGTCGTCGTCGCGGCAGGACGCCGTCAGGTCGGCCTCGGGGTCGTCGCCGATGTGGGCCGGGCTCGCCCAGCAGGTCGCAGGCTCGTTCGCCGGCAGCGCTCGTGCCGTGACCTCGACGGGGAGCGGCGAGCCGTCGCCCCGCGGGCCGCCGGCGACGACGGCGAATTGGTCGCTGCCCTCGAACGGCGTCCTCGGGACATACGTCGCGTCGATGCGCACGCCGCTGCCGGCTGCGAGCTGCTGGAGCGGGCCGACATCGAACGCGGTCAGGTCGCCGCGCGACGGCGCGATCGCCACCCGCGGCACGACCGGGTCGCGATCGGCGTCGCCGCAGTACACGACGACGTGGCGCGTCGCTCCGGGCCGCGAGAGGACCCCGAGCGACGGGATGGGGAAGAAGCCGTCCTGACTGCACAGCGGCCGGCGATCGACCGCCGGACCGACCTCGACGCTGATCGGCGCGTCCGCCGAGCGCGCGCCGAGCTCGTCGACGGCGTAGTAGGTCGTCTGCTCCTGGCCCGACGCGATGGTCGGCAGGTAGTGCCAGGCCACGGTGCTGCCGAGGTGGCCGTCGTCGAACAGCGGCGCGTCCGGATGCGTGCCCGGTCCGCCGCCGTAGATCGTGAAGTCGTCGTGCTCGTCGTCGAGGCACGAGACCTCGAACCCGACGAGCGTGGGCGTCGCGGCGCTCGTGCGCTGCGCCACGCTGACGGGATAGCAATGCGGCGGCGTGTTGCGGCTCAGCGGGACGGTGTCGATGTGGATGACCTGATCGGTCGTGCCGCCCTGGCCGGTGAGGTGCAGCGTGAACGCGTCGTCCTCGGGCGACGACGCGTCGGGCGTGAGCCGGAACTTCACCTCGTAGGACAGCACGAGCCCCTCGAGTCGCGCGTGCTGCGGCGGCGAGGCGAGCTCGACGCTGTCCACGCCCCAGCACGACAGCTCGTGGACGTGCGCGATCCCCGGCCGCGCCCAGATCGTCGTGGCGTCGCACGACGGAGGATCGACGGCCTGCGCCGGACCCGCGAAGGCCAGCGCGGCGCCGGCGACTGCGACGGCGACGAGCGCGAGGCGGCGAAGGGCCATGCGGTGCTCATCGGCAGAACGAGGCCCGCGCTGGAGAGCCGCGACCGCGACGCGCGCACAACCGCGCCGGCGCCCGCGAGGTGCGCGAGGCCGCCGGCGCCGGCGGCGGCCGGCGCCGTGCCCGCGGACGGACGCCGGCGGGTGCGGCGCGAACGCCTGCGGGTGCGACGCGAACGCCTGCGGGCTACGGCTCGCGCTCGCCGAGCACGATCGCCTCGGCGGCGGAGGTGGCGCGATCGATCAGGTCGGCGACGTCGGCCTTCGGCTCGCGAAAGGCGCCGAGCACGTGGGCGGAGACGATCTCGGGGTCCGTCGAGTCGGGGCGCCCGACGCCGATCCGCACCCGCGCGAAGTCGACGCCGCCGAGCTCGGCCTTCAGCGACTTGAGGCCGTTGTGGCCCGCGAGCCCGCCGCCGACGCGCGTGCGCACCTCGCCGAAGGGCAGGTCGATCTCGTCGTGCAGCACGAGCAGCCGCTCGAGCGCGAGCTTGTAGGCGCCGCGTGCCGGCCCGGCGGAGCGGCCGGCGTCGTTCATGTAGGTCTGCGGCAGCAGCACGGCGACGCGCGGACCGCCCGGCCCGGTGCGGCCCTCCGACAGCAGCCCGTTGAACTTCGTCTTCGCACGCGGCAGCTGCCAGCGCTCGGCGAGCCTGCCGGCGACCTCGAAGCCGATGTTGTGGCGCGTCCCCGCGTAGCGCGAGCCGGGATTGCCGAGGCCGACGACGAGCCAGTCGACCGGGGCGCTCGCACCGCGGCCGGAGAGCCGCATGGGCGCTGCCTTCAGTCGGAGCCGGAGTCGCCCGCGGAGGGCGCGGCGGCGGACTCGCCGACGCGCTCGGTCTCGGACTCGATCTCGTCGGCGGCGGCGTCGACGCGCGGCGGCGACAGCGTCGCGATCACGGTGTCCTCGAGATCGTCGAGCAGCGTGATGTGCGCGGGCACCGGCACGTCGGCGAGCGTGATCGTGTCGTTGATCTGCATCCCGGACACGTCGTAGCTCAGCGACTCGGGGATCTCGGTCGGCAGCGCCTCGATGTTCAGCTCGCGGGTGATGTGCTCGAGCACGCCACCGTCCTTGACGCCGGGGGAGTCGTCCCCGCCGACGAGCTCGAGCGGGACGACCGCCGCGATCGCGACGTTCAGGTTCACGCGCAGCAGGTCGACGTGCATCGTCTCGCCGCGGACCGGGTGGTACTGGGCGGTCTTCAGGACGGCGGGCATCGCCGTGCCGTCGTCGACGACCTCGAGCACGGCGCCGCTCGCGGCAAGCGCGATGCGCAGCTCGCGGGCGTCCACGCTGAAGGCGATCGGCTCGTCGCCGCCGCCGTAGAGGACGCCGGGAACGCGGCCGCTGCGACGCAGACGGCGGGTGGCGCGGGACCCCTCGGGGGTGCGCGGTGAGATCGCAAGTTTGGTGCTCTGGGTTGCCATGGCGACGGCGAAGGGTAGCGAACGGGGGCCGCCGGCCGGCGTGCGCTACCCGCCGCCGAGCTGGTCGGTCGCCTTGTAGATGCGCTGCACGTCGAACCAGGCGGGCTTCTTCTCGCCGTCGAAGTGCAGCAGGCCCTTCGCGTGGATCGGCGAGTCGGGATGCGGGTTGCCGCCGTCCCAGTTGGGCCGCACGCGAAACTCCTGCAACGCCCAGTAGATCGCGCCGCTGAGCCACGGCTTCGTCGCGTACACCCCGAGGTGGTAGTTGACGAAGTCCTGCTGGTAGGCGTACGTGCCCTTCTCCTCGACCGGCCCGTCGCGGTTGGCCTCGGCGCCGAACTCGGAGATGAAGATCGCCTTGTTCGGATAGCACGCGTGGACGGAGTCCAGGTAGCCCGACATGCTGTCGCGGTCGGCGATCTCGCCGTTGGGACCCGGATACCAGCCGAAGTACTCGTTGACGCCGATCACATCGAGCGGCCCGTACTGCGGGCGGCAGCCGGCCGACGGGTAGCCGTTGATCGCCAGCCCGACCGGCCGCGTCGGGTCCAGCGCCTTCGCCTCGCGCGCTGCCGCCGAGATGTACGCCGCCTGCACCGGACCGGGCTTGGACGACAGCTCGTTGCCGATCGACCACAGCATGATCGACGGGTGGTTCTGGTTGGCGACGATGTTCTCCTCGAGCATCCGCGTGGCCAGCTTGCGGACCTCGGGGCGCTTGAGGTACTGCGTCTTGACGGCGTAGACCGGGATCTCCGACCAGATCAGCAGGCCCTTGCTGTCGGCGAGCTCCTGCAGCTCGGGGTGCAGCGGGTAGTGCGCGCGGATCACGTCCGCGCCGAGCTCCTTGGCCTGCGCGACGATCTGCTTGCGGCGCGCGCTCGTGATCGCGGCCCCGGTGACGAGGTCGTCCTCGTGCAGGCCGACGCCGCGCAGATGCAGCTGGCGGCCGTTGAGCAGCAGGTGCCCGCCGACGACCTTGATCGAGCGGATCCCGCTGTGCAGGTGCCAGCCGACGACCTTCTTGCCGGCGAGTCGCACGGTGAAGCGCGCCTTGTACAGATGCGGCGACGCGGGCGACCACAGCTGCGGATGCGCCACGCGGACCGATGCCTTGAACGTCGCGAAGCTCCGCGCGGACACCGTCTTCGTGCCGAGCCTCACCGCCGTGCCGCCGAAGCTGCCGTCGATGCTCACGCGGCCCGGATGCTGCTGGTAGTTGCGCACCGTGACCTGCATCAGCACCTTCGAGGCGCAGGTCGTGCAGGGCAGGTCGGGGCGCACGAGCAGGCTCGAGATGTCGACGCGATCGACGCGCTGCAGGTAGACCTCGCGCAGCAGGCCGCCGTAGTTCCACCAGCCGCCCGCGGGGTCGCCCTCGCCGGTGAGGCCGGACGGCGGGAAGTCGCTCGGCAGGCGGCGGTTGTCGACGCGGATGACGAGGTGGTTGAGCCCCTTGCGCTTGAGGACCGAGCCCGGGAAGCGCAGGGTGAACGGCAGGTAGGCACCGGTGTTGCGGCCGATCGGCGTGCCGTTCAGCCACACCTGCGAGCGGTAGTTGACCGACTCGAAGCGCACGAGCCAGTCCATCCGGCTGCTCGCGTCGGGCAGGTGGAAGTCCTTGCGATACCAGCCGACGGTGCCGAGCATCGAGGCAACCGAGTTGTCGCCGGCGTTCCACGCGTTCGGCACGCTCGTCTTCTTCCAGCCGGCGTCGGCGGTCTGGCGCTGGAAGTGCTGGGTGAGCCCGACGCCGGCCGTGTCGAGGCGAAACAGCCAGTCGCCGCCGAGCAGGTAGCGGTTGTCCGGGCCGTCGTGGTAGATCGTCCCGTGGGTGATGCCGTCGGCCGCCTGGGCGGGCGCGGCGCCCGCGATCGCGATCGCGGCGAGGACGATGGCCGCGACGAGGGCGGCGGTCGCGAGTGTGAGCGGACGGAGGATGCGCATGTTCGTCGGGACCCAACACCTCGCGTCCACGCGAGTTGTGCCTAGGGACAACTCGCCTCGTGTCCGATCGGGGCGCTGAGGCGCAGCAGCGTAATGGAGGCCCCGGCCAGCACGTTGCCGCTGCGGCGCACGAGCACGCACTGGACGGTGGTGAGGCCCTTGGCGAGGCGGTCGGGCGTGTACCAGACGACGCGCGTCGGCTTCGTCTTGTCGGTCACCGCATGCGCCGTCCCGGACGTGTAGAACGCGATCTTCACCTCGCCGGTGCCGTGCAGCTTCTGCGAGTCCGCCCGCGCCACGGCGACGCAGGCCGCGTCGGGGCACTTGAGCACGCTCAGCATTCCCGGCAGGTCCCCGCGCGCCTGTGCCTTGAGCAGCGTGACGACGTCGCCCCGCTCGACGGTGTCGTTGTTCAGCCAGCGCGTCACGAAGAACGCGATGGCGAGGAAGGCGATGACGGCGACGGCGATGATGACGGGACGCTTCACGCGCCCATTCTCACGTGCGAGCGCCCCGCGGCGCGGCACCGGGCCGCGCTGCGTTGCTCGGCCCCGGCTCGTGCGAGGTTCAGCCGGTGCGGTGGAAGTCGTCTCCGTTGAGCTCGAGGAAGCGCTGCACGGAGGCCTCCTGGTGGTCCAGGCGCTCGACGAGGCGGCGCGCGTGCTTGGCCGCGCGCTGCTCGAAGTCCTCGAGGCAGCGCTCGGGGTCGTCGGACAGGGGGTACACGTGGGCGAGGTCCTGCTGCGCGCAGACGATCCCCATCGGCGGGCGCCCCTCCGCGAGCGTGCGCGCCCCGCAGACGGCGGCCACGAGCATCCGGCGCTCGGGGGCGGTCAGCGCGACCGGCATGAGGCGGTGCGCGGGAAGCCGCACGCCGAGGTCGATCGAGCGCTCGATCTCGATGTCGCCGCCGGTGGCGGCGGCGAGCGGCCCGGCCCACACGGCGAGCACCGTGTCGGCGGCCACGATGGCGTCGCGCAGCGCGCGTGCCTGCGCCGCGTAGAGCTCCTCCGCCTCGTCGCGCGTGGACGCGTCGGCGAGGTCGAGGTCGCAGGGGACGCGCAGCAACTCGCCCGCGCCGACGGCCGAGCCGGCGTCGCGGCCGCCGTTGGTGACGTAGGTCTGCAGCGTGCCGAGGTCGCGGCGGCCGTGGAAGATCACGGTCACGGCCTCCGACAGCGGGAGGTCTGCGACCTTGAGGGCGACGGACGCGCAGGCTTCCGCGTCGAGCAGCGCACGCTGGAGAAGATCGTCGGCCTGGTCCATGTCAGCCTCCCGGTAGTTGCGGTCAATTGTGCCGCAGGAGGGGTACCCTGCGCGAGCATATGAAGCTTCTTTACAAACCCTTCGGAATCGTCATCGGCATCGTGGCCGGAATCCTCGCGCGCAAGGCCTTCGAGCAGGTCTGGGGACGCATCGACGAGCGCGAGCCGCCGAAGCCGACGACGCTCGAGGCGACGTGGGGTCGCGTGCTCGGCGCGGCGGCGATCGAGGGCGCGACGTTCGCCGTGACGAAGGCGGCGGTCAATCGCAGCGGGGCGAAGGGCTTTCACTGGCTGACCGGCATCTGGCCGGGCGAGACGCGCCCCGAGCTGCAATGACGCCGCCGGACGCCTCGTGCCGTTGACCACGAGGCGCCGGCGACATCCTGTCGAGTGTGGCGGGCGGCGTGCGACGCCTGGACGGACGTCCGAGGTTCGGCGCCTTGCCGCACGCGCTTGACGGCCCGGTCGGTCCCCGGTCTCGGTCTCGGGTGCGCTCGTCAGCCGCCGATCACGAAGCCGCGGTTTGCCAGCACCTCGAGGTCGTCCTCGAAGGCACCGAAGTCGCGGGCGCGCAGATGCTCCAGCGGGACCCCGTTCGGTCCGCGGCGTCGCAGCCACGAGCGCAGCGTCCCGTGGCCGACCTGCTGCAGCGCCTCCGCCGTGAGGTCGAGCAGGATCCTCAGCTCGGGCCGGTGATCGAGCTCGCCGGTGATGACCGAGATCGGGTCGACGGCGAGGATCTCGCAGAGCTCGTCGTCGGAGAGCCCGAGGCGCTGCATGAGGTCGACGGCGGGGCTCTCCATGCGCTGGGGCCAACGCTAGCCGAGCCAGCGTCGAAGCCGGACCGCATCACGGGCAGGCTGGCGGGATGCTGCGCCCACAACCCGCTGTCAGCCGCGCTGGACCCAGGTGGAGGGCGCGCGTCACGGTGCTGCGTCGTAGCGGTCGAGGCCAAACTGCTGTCGTCGCTCGTCGAATGAGACCCTGTAGAGGGCGAAGAAGTCGCAGCGACCGAGCAATATCACCGGCAGCCCCTGGTTGAACGTGGCACCCAGGTGGATCTTCTCGCCCATCACGATCGCGTCAACGCCCGGCTGGTAGACGTGGTTCGTCGTTGTCCCACCGGCTGTCGTGCCCATCGCCGTCGCACAATCGACTATCAGATCTATGCCGAGAATGGCAGCGAGAGCCGCCGGAAACATCGACGTATCCGCGCCACTGTCTACCAGCCCTAGGGTGGACGGCAGGATGTCCCCGTTGAGCTTCAGTAGCTTCAGCGGGATGGCCGGGCTCAGGACTGCGCCGGCGCTCCGTGCGCGATACGGGAAGGTCTTCGGTCTAGAAGAAGCAGGCGGAGCTGTCTTCGGCGACCTGGAAGAATGCCTCGACTTCGGTGTCCTTGATCTCGTCAAGGAGTTCTTCCAGACCAGAAGCATGGGCTACCACCGCGTGTTCGCGAACAGCGACCCAATCGCCAGCGAATTCCTCCAGCGCTTCGCTGAGCTTCTCCTCGGCGCGGACTTGTTCTGCCACGGTCATTGTCATCGTCCCTTTTCATCGCCGCCATGAACATGATGGCCACCGCGGCGGCGGAATGGTCACTGCAAGCGGTATCGGCAAGCGACGCTCAATGGTTCAAGCCTGCGATAGCCATCGTACCCATGCCGTCAATTTGGACGCCGCAGACATCCCGTTCACATCAGCGACTGGCGCGAACCGGGGCACAAGTCGCTGACGCCCCTAGGCACGCGCCGCCGCGTTCAGAAGAGCTGGTTCTCGCCGCCGAAGACGTCGCTGACGGACCGGTCGCTGAAGATGCTGCGGATTGAGTCGGTCAGGAGGTCGGCGCAGGAGAGCTGGGTGATGTTCGCGGGCGCGCCCGGCGGCAGCGGGATCGTGTCCGTGACGACGATCTGCTCGAAGCGCGACGCGGCGAGGTTCTCGAAGGCCGGGCCGCTCATGACGGGGTGCGTGGCGGCCGCGTAGACGGCCCTGGCTCCCGCGTCGAGCACGGCCTGACCCGCGACGCGCAGCGTGGTCGCCGTGTCGATGATGTCGTCGACGATGATCGCCGTCTTGCCCTTGACGTCGCCGATGATGTGGCCGATCTCGGCGACCTGCTGTGCCGGTCGCTCCTTGTCGAGGATCGCGAGGTCGGCGCCGAGCTTGGACGCGAACTTCTTGTTGAGCTTCACGCGGCCGGCGTCCGGCGCGACCACGACGAGGTCCGACAGCCCGAGGTCCTTGAAGTGCTGGGTCAGCATGAACAGCGCCGTCATGTGGTCGACGGGCTTGGAGAAGAAGCCCTGGATCTGACCGGCGTGCAGGTCCATCGTGAGGACGCGATCGGCGCCGGCGCGCTCGAGCATGCGCGACACGAGCCGCGCCGAGATCGGCTCGCGCGGCGCGGACTTCTTGTCCTGGCGGCTGTAGCCGAACCACGGCGTGACCGCGATGACGCGGTGCGCGCTCGCGCCGACGGCCGCGTCGATCATCAGCAGCAGCTCCATCAGGGCGTCGTTCGGCGACAGCCCGGTGACGGGATTCGCGCACGTCGGCTGGACGATGAAGACGTCGGCGCCGCGGACGGATTCGCCGTAGCGGCAGTACACCTCGCCGTTGGTGAACGTCTTCAGCGTGACCGGCCCAGGCTCGATCCCGAGCTTCGCTGCGATCCTCGCGGCGAGCTCCGGGTTCGCCCGCCCGGAGAACAGCATGAGGTTCTTGTCGTAGCCGAGGTTCAGGCGGGTGGCCGGCAACGGCTGCGTCTCGACCGCGCTCATCGGTTTGGCTGAGTCTAGTGGTCCGTCTGGTCGTCGCCGCCGCGCAGCCGGCGGTCCGCGTAGCCCTCGTAGTTGGTCTGGCGCTCGCGGGCGATGGCGAGCGCGCGCGCCGGGACGTCCTTCGTGATCGCCGAGTTCGCGCCCGTCCACGTGTCGTCGCCGAGCGTGACGGGGGCGACGAGCGTCGTGTCGACGCCGGTGTGGACGCGGTCGCCGATCGTCGTGCGGTGCTTGCTCGTCCCGTCGTAGTTGGCGGTGATCGTCGCCGCTCCGAGGTTCGTCTCCTCGCCGATGTCGGCGTCCCCGATGTAGGACAGGTGCGGGACCTTGCTGCCGGCCCCGACGTCGGAGTTCTTGATCTCGACGAAGGTGCCGGCCTTCGAGCGCTCCCGCAGGTGGGTGCCGGGCCGCAGGTAGGCGAACGGCCCGACCGTCGCCTGATCGCCGATCTCCGCCGCCACGACGTAGGAGTGCGGGATCGCGACGCCGTCGTGCAGGATCGCGTCGATCAGGGTGGTGAGCGGGCCGATGCGACAGCCGCGCCCGGCCGTCGTCGTCCCGCGCAGGAACGAGCTCGGCTCGACGACGGTGTCCTCGCCGAGCGTCACCGTGACGTCGATCAGGGTCGATGCCGGATCGACGATCGTCACGCCGTTGCGGCCGTGGGCGTCGTGGATGCGGCGCTGGGCGATCGCGCGGACCTGTGCGAGCTGGACGCGATCGTTGACCCCGAGCGCGAGGTCGGGATCGGCGATGCGGTGCGCGGCGACGGCGTGGCCGGCGCGAGTCAGCGCGGGCAGCACGTCGGGGAGGTAGAGCTCGCCCTGGGCGTTGTCGGGGGTGAGCGTGTCCAGCGCGGCCTTCAGGGCGGCGCCGTCGAAGGCGAAGATCGAGGTGCTGACCTCGCGGATCAGCAGCTCCTCGGGCGTCGCGTCGCCGGGCGCCTTGGTCTCGACGACGCGCCGCACGGCCCCGTCGGCGTCGCGCACGACGCGGCCGTAGCCGGCCGGGTCCTCGAGCGTCATCGTCGCCATCGTCGCGGCCGCCGCGCCGCTCGCGTGCGCGTCGACGAGCTCCGCGATCGCGGTCGCCGTGACGAGCGGCGCGTCGCCGGGGAGCACGACGATCGTCGCGCCGTCGGCGAGCTGCTCGGCGGCCGCCCGGACCGCGCCGCCCGTGCCGTTGGGCTCGGGCTGCACGACGCTGCGCACGCTTTCGGGCAGGTGGCCCGCGAGCGTGCCCGCCGGGGAGTCGACGACCACGATCGTCGTCGCGCCGGCCTCGTGCGCGGCGGCGATCGGCCAGCCGACGAGCGGGCGCCCGCAGAGGTCGTGGAGCATCTTCGGGATCGTCGAGCGCATGCGCGTGCCCTGGCCCGCGGCGAGGACGACGACGGTGAGATCTGGCATCCGCGCATCCTAGGGTTATCTTGTCCGAGGCCCTGTGGCCGAATTACTGGGGAGTGGTGTAATGGCAGCACGGCACTCTTTGGAAGTGCTCGTCCAGGTTCGAATCCTGGCTCCCCAGTGAAGCTTCCGTCCTGCTGTCAATCGCGGTAGGGACCGCCCTTTCGGGCGGCCCCCCGCGCAGATCCCAGCGTGCGCTGCTAGCGCACTGGGCTCCTGCCTTGGGTTCTGGCGTCGAAGCGCGCGTTGGGGAAGGGGTGCATGCGTTTGGGGGGTGGTAGCCATCGAGCGCTGAGGCGTCTCATGCGCGTCCAGGTCAGCCGTGTGCGCTGGCTTCGACGCCGTAGCGACCGGTACCAGTACCGGGTGACCTCGTTGTAGAACGCGTTGATCGAGTCGCTGTTGCCGGGCACGGCGTAGTAGGCGTAGTGCCCTCGCACCACGCTGCCCAGCCATCGCCCTTGGTCGGGGATCGGGAGATGACGGCGCCGTTTGAGGTCGTCCTTGACCTCGCGCAGCTTGGTCCGCATCCGTTTGGCGATCGTGATGCGCTTGAGCATGAACCGCCCGTTCTTGGTCTTCGAGCAGCAGTGCTTGAAGCCCAGGAAATCGAACGTCTCCGGCTTGCCCTGTCCGCGCCGCTTGCGGTCTCGGGCGGCGAGCCGCCCGAACTCGATCAGCCGCGTCTTCTCGGGCGCCAACTCCAAGCTGAACCTCGCGAGTCTGTCGCGAAGGTCGGCGAGGAACTGGCGGGCGTCTCGCTCGCGTTCAAACCCCACGATGTAGTCGTCGGCGTACCGCACGATGATCATCTCGCCGTGCGCGTTGCGTCCTCTCCATTGATGGGCCCAGAGGTCCAAGACGTAGTGCAGGTAGACGTTGGCCAGCAGCGGCGATGCCGATGCTCCCTGCGCCGTCCCACCCTCGGTCCTGGTCCATTTCCCGTCCTCGATGACTCCCGCGCCCAACCACTTGTCAATCAGGCGCAGGACCCTCCGGTCTGCGATGCGGTGCTCGAGAAACCGCTTCAGCCAGCCCTGATCGAGCTGGCCGAAGAAGTCGCGGATGTCCGCGTCGAGCACCCAGCTCACCTTCCGGCCATAGATCCCGGCCGCGAGCGCGTCCAGCGCATCATGCGCTGACCGACCCGGCCGAAATCCGTAGGAGAAGCCGAGGAAGTCCGTCTCATAGATGCCGTTGAGCACCTCCACGACGGCGCGCTGGACGATCTTGTCCTCCAGTGCGGCGATCCCCAACGGGCGCCTGCGCCCATCGGACTTCGGGATGTACACCCTTCTCGTCGGCTTCGCCCGGTAGCTCCCGCGATGCACCCGACCATGCAGATCGCGAAGGTTCGCTTCGAGATCCTGGCCGTAGGCCGCCCACGTCACGCCGTCAGTCCCCGTCGCAGCCCGCGGGTTCAACGCCCGATAGGCCGCTCGCAGACGATCGACATCGACATGGTGCAGGAGCGCGGTGAACCGTGCCTCCTTGTCTTGCTGCGCGCTGTGGCGCACGCGATCCAGCGCACTCGGCGCGTCTGACCCGGCTCGGTGTCCGGGACGCGTTTTGCTGGCCGCGTTTCCCTTGGCCGGCCTCCTTCCCTCCACCACCTCCGCCACCGACGAATCGGTGTTGTTCGGCAGCTTCGCAGGTACTACGAGGCCGTCTGACTTCCCATCGTCGTTCATCGGGGGCTTACCGCCTTGGCGTTCCCCCCGCGGCCCGCCACCAGCCGACCTGCCACCCCGCGAACCATCAAGGGCGGGGCATCATCGACCGGCACGAGCAACCACGGGACCTCCCCGTTCTCGCGGATGGAGCTTCCACGCATGCACAGGTTCACTGACCGCGCAGGGTCCGACGACAGCTCGCGATAGCGCTGTCGCCGATGTTGCCTTCCGCCTTTCGCAACGACGTCGGCACCCCGGAACCATGGATTTCGCGGCTCAATAGCCCAGCCTACGTGTACCCCTGTCAACGCTTCGCCGACGCCCTCACGAACGCCAACGCATGACTCGGGGCCACCGTGGATCGCTACTCCTTCGATGTCGGACTCTCTCATTCCTCACTCCATCCCGGTTTATCCGGGCGCTCTGCGAACATCTGTTCGCATGTCGTACGTCGAGCTGCACGCCCACTCCGCCTACTCCTTCCTGGACGGCGCCTCCCAGCCCGAGGAGCTCGTCGCGGCGGCGCTGCGCCTGGGGCACGGCGCGATGGCGCTCACCGATCACGATTCGCTGTCGGGATCGATGGAGTTCGCGCAGGCGGCGAGGTCGCTCGGCCTGCGCGCGATCCACGGGGCGGAGGTGACGCTCGACGACGCCCGCCACATCACGCTGCTCGTTCGCGACGACACCGGCTGGCGCAACCTCTGCCGGCTCGTGACGAAGGCCCACGCGCACACGCGCGAGGGGCCGCAGCGCGACCGCACGGAGCCCTCGGTCTCGCTCGACGACGTCGAGCGTCACCGCGACGGCCTCATCTGCCTCAGCGGCTGTGCGGCCCGTGGCGTGCGCGACGAGCCGACGATGCGCCGCCTGCTCGGCGTCTTCGGTCGCGACGACCTCCGCGTCGAGCTGCAGCGCCCGCTCGCCCGCCACGACCGCGCGCTGAACCGCGCGCTGTCCGCGCTCGCCGCGCGGCTCGGGGTCACGACCGTCGCGACCGGCAACGTCCATGCCCACACCGCCGAGCGCGCGCTGCTGCAGGACGCGCTCGTCGCGATCCGCGAGCACGCGACGCTCGACGCCTCCGAGCCGCTGCGCCGCGGCAACCACGCGCACGTGCTCTGCACCCCACAGGCGATGGCCGCGCGCTTCTGCGATCACCCAGAGGCGATCGCCGAGACGCAGGCGCTCGCGCAGCGACTGACCTTCGACCTCACGACGGACCTCGGCTATCGCTACCCCGGCGCCGACGACGCCGGTTCCGACCGCGAGCTCGCCGAGATCTGCCGCGCGCGCTTCGACGAGCGCTATCCCCTGACGGGGAAGGGGTCCGAGCACCGAGCCGAGGCGACGGCTCGTCTCGAGGCGGAGCTGCGCGTGATCGGCTCGCTCGGCCTCGCGGGGTTCTTCGTCCTGCATCGCGAGATCCTCGAGCTCGCGCGCGAGATCGCCGTGCAGGTGCGTGGCCCGGACAGCGCGCGGGCGCTGCTGCCGCCGGGCCGCGGGCGCGGGTCGAGCGTCTCGTCGATCGTCTGCCACCTCACGGGCCTCAGCCACGTCGACCCGATCGCCAACAAGCTGCTGCTCGGGCGCTTCCTCAGCGAGGACCTCACGGCGCTGCCCGACATCGACCTCGACTTCCCGCGCGAGATCCGCGAGAAGCTGATCCCGCGCGTCCACGAGGAATACGGCATCGAGCGCTCCGCGCTCGTGGCCGCCTTCCCGACCTACCGCGCCCGCGGGGCGATTCGCGAGCTCGGCAAGGCGCTCGGCCTGCCGCCGGGCGAGATCGAGCGCGTCGCGCGCGGCAGCGAGGGCTGGTCGACGGGCGACGTCGACCGCGACATCGACGCGGCGCTCGGTCCCGGAAGGCGCACCGGTCGCTGGGCGTGGCTCGCCCGTCTGGCCGCCGAGGCGCAGGGCCTGCCGCGCCATCTCTCCCAGCACTCCGGCGGGATGATCGTCGCGACCCGGCCGCTCGTCGACTGCGTCCCGCTCGTACCGGCCGCGATGGAGGGCCGCCAGCTCGCGCAGTGGGACAAGGACTCCTGCGCGGACGCGGGCTTCCTGAAGATCGACCTGCTCGGCCTGGGGATGCTGAGCGCCGTGGAGCGCTGCATCGACCACGTCGCGCAGCGGCGCGGCGAGCGCATCGACCTGTCGCGGATCTCGTTCGAGGACCCCGCGACCTACGAGTGCATCCAGAACGCCGAGACGACCGGCGTCTTCCAGATCGAGTCGCGCGCGCAGATGGGCTCGCTGCGGCGCACGCGCCCGAAGAACCTCGAGGAGATCACGATCCAGGTCGCGATCGTGCGGCCGGGGCCGATCGTCGGCGGCGCCGTCAACCCCTACATCGAGAACCGCCAGAAGCTGAACGCCGATCCGTCGTTCCAGGTGCCCTACCTGCACCCGTCGCTGAAGGAGCCGCTGGAGGTCACGCTCGGCACGATCATCTTCCAGGATCAGGTGCTGGAGGTCGCACAGGCGTTCGCCGGCTTCAGCGCGGGGGATGCCGAGGATCTACGCCGGGCGATGAGCCGCAAGCGCTCGGAGGAGGCGATCGAGGCGCACCATCGCGGCTTCGTCGAAGGGGCGAAGGCGAAGCACGCAGACGTCACCGACGAGCTTGCCGAGCGCGTCTTCGAGATGGTCTCGGGCTTCTCGGGCTTCGGCTTCCCGAAGGCCCACGGCGTGGCCTTCGGCCTGCTGGCCTACCAGTCGACCTGGCTGCGCGTGCACTATGGGCCGGAGTTCCTCTGCTCGCTGCTCGACGAGCAGCCGATGGGCTTCTATCCGCCCGACGCGCTGGTCCACGAGGCGCAACGGCGGGGGATCGAGGTCTTCGCCCCCGACGTCAACGCGAGCGCCGCCGGCTGCACGGTGACGGCAGACGGGGCGGTCCGGATCGGTCTCGGGTATGTCGCCGGCGTGCGCGCGGGCGAGATCGCCGCGCTCGTCGAGGCCCGCGAGGCCGGCGGGCCGTTCGCCTCGCTCGAGGATCTCGCCTCGCGTGCGGGCGCGGGACGCTCCGCGCTCGAGCGCCTCGCCTGGTCGGGCGCCTGCGACGCGCTTGCCGGCGGCGATCGCCGGGTCGCGCTGTGGCGGCTCGGGGTCGCCGCGCCGGGGATCCAGATCCGCACGCGGACGGCCGCACGAGGTGCGCGTGCCCGAGCGGCCCCCGGATCCGATGCTCGCGCGGCCAAGCCCTCGACGGAGATCCGGACCGTCGGCGTGCAGCTCTCGCTCGGGCTCGACCTGCCGGCGCCGCCCAGGCTCGAGCCGCTGCCGGCGTGGGAGGCGATGATCGCCGACTACGCCACCACCGGGCTGACCGCGGCGGCGCACCCGATCGAGCTGCTGCGCGAGCGGCTGCGCGCCAACCGCGCGGTCGGGATCGACGCGCTCGCCCGCCTGCCGCACGGCGCCGAGGTGCGCGTCGGCGGGCTCGTCGTCGCGCGCCAGCGCCCCGGGACGGCGAAGGGGATCCTCTTCCTGCTGCTCGAGGACGAGCACGGCACGATCAACGTCGTCGTCTCGCCGCAGGTCTACGAGCGCGATCGCCTCGCGGTGCGCACGGAGCCGCTGCTGCTCGTCGAGGGCCGGCTCGAGCGCCACGCCTCGGCGGGCGGTGCGATCAACCTGCTCGCGCGGCGCGTGCTGCGGCTCGAGGTCCCCGATCGCATCGCGACCGAGGTCAAGGACATCTCCCCGCTGGACCTCGCCGAGCTCGCCCGCCAGGCCGAGGTCGAGGTCGCCGCGACCGGAACCGACGACTTCCGCGCCGTCGCGCCCGCGGTCCAGAGCTTCGCCGCGGGGAGGCGCCGGTGAGGGCGATCGGGCTGCCGCGAGGAGCATCCGCGTGCGCTCGCGCGTATGCGCCATCGACGAGATTTACGGCGCTCATGCGATTCACGGCGTCACCGTCCGACGCCGTGAAGTAGATTGCGCGCCGCATGGCTGCTGCACTCTTCCTCGGGTTCTTCATCATCCTCGGGCTCAGCGTGGTCCTCGTCGCGATGCGCGGCGGGCCTCGCGGCGTCCGCGACACGCTCGAGGTCGGGCGTCGCCGGCCGCTGCGCGCGTCCGAGTTCGGGCTCGCCGGGCTCGTCGCCCTGTTCGGCATCGCCGTTCCCATCCTCGTCATGACCAATGGCGACGCCTCCGCCGGACCGGGTGGCACGACGCTCACGAAGACCGAGGAGCAGGGCCGCGTGCTCTTCTCGCAGAAGTGCGCGACCTGCCACACCCTCGCCGACGCGAACGCCGTCGGCAAGGTCGGCCCCGACCTCGACGTGCTGCAGCCGCCGGTCGCGCTGACCCTCAACGCGATCAAGCTGGGTCGCGCGGGCCAGGGCCAGATGCCGGCCGAGCTGCTCGAGGCGGGGGACGCGCGCAAGGTCGCGACCTACCTCGCCGACGTCGCCGGCCGCTAGCGCTCGCTTCCGAACCCAGGTGGGTTCGTCAGGGGTCGTGGCGACGAGGCTGCGGTCGCAGGTGCCGGCGAGTTGGTTGTGCGATATGGCCCGCTACTAGGAGATGTGGCGCGGCGCTCTGCACACCGGCCGCGAGGTCCGTGGAGATGGCGCTGGTGCGGGCGGACCGCCTCACAGCCACCGAGCGGCGATGCCAGTACCGTCCGGAGCCGCCCCCGGCCGCACCCATGGAGGTCTCAGCTGAGCTGCTCGGCCAATCCGATGATGATGCCCTCAGGGCCACGCAGGAAGCAGAGCCGGTAGACGTCCTCGTACTGCGCGATCTCGCCGACGAGTTCGGCACCGTGGCTGCGCAGGCGGGCAACGACGTCGTCGATGTCGTCGACGGCGAACATGATGCGGCGTATGCCCAGGGCGTTCGCCGGCGCGCTCTCCGGCTCGGCTCTGACCGCCGGCGGCGTGTGGAACTTCGTCAGCTCGAGCCGGCTGTGGCCGTCCGGGGTCCGCATCATGGCGATGTCGGCACGGACGTCGTCGAGCCCGACGACGCGGTCCACCCAACGCCCCTCGACCGGCGCCTCGCCTTCCAGCTCCATACCGAGCTCGGCGAAGAACGCTTTGGCGGCCTCGAGGTCGTCGACGACGACGAGAACGTTGTCCATCCGCAGAATCGTCATATCCGCGGAGCATAGGTCGGATGGCTTCGCCAGCTCCCCAACCAGCCCCCGCGCGGTCTCTGAGGGATCGAACGTCCAGCGCTCGAGGCCCACAGCCCGCCGGAGGACCGCCCGACCGGGCCACGCCGCGTGGCCGGGCGGGCACCCTCTCGCCCGGAGATCCCGGCGCGCCGCCACGGCGTCGCACGCGCCGATCGCACCCCGCAGCGCCGACGAGCACGCCGTCGAACCCGCAAACTGCGGCGTTTCCGTCCGACGTCTCCATAACACTGCGCATATGCAGGGAAATCCATCGCTGGTACGATGGCGCCGTCAGATCGCCGAGTCCCGGGGTTCGGAAGGCACCGGGAGCGGGGGAACCACACGTTGGGGCGAATCGTCCGGCCCGCCGGATGTAGCGCTGCTCTTTCAAGCGCGAGCCCGTCAGCTAACCCCGTAGGCCTCATCGAAAGAGGACCACACCACATGGCACATTCGGAGGCCCGCGCTTGGTGGGCCGATGTCCAGCATCTGCGTGACGACTACGAGCGCACGGACGAAGCACGCCGTCGCGCCGACGAGGCCGATTTGGCGACGCGCCGGGCGACCCGCGAGCGTCGTCATGTCGAGGCCGAGATGCGCCGTGTGAGCGGTCCCCTGCACAGCGAGAGCGGCCCGCCCCGGCGTGCGCCCGAGCCCGCGCTCGCTCCGCGCCGCGGCCAGCATGCGGATACCCACCCGCGTCACGACGCCGAGCATCCGATCGAGCCGCGGCGTCCCCGTATGAAGGGCAGCGGCACGCCCGGCCGCGCGACGATCGAGCTGCGCGGCCACACCGTTCCCGCGCCGGCCGTCCCGCGCGTGGTCGATCTGGAGCGCCGCCGCCCGGCACGCCGCCCGATCGAGCGCGTCGGCGCACGTCCCGACCGCGTCGCGATGTGGGCGCTGCTGATGGGCCTGATCCTGATCCTCGTGGCGATCGGCACGGCCGACGCACCCGCGGTCATCTCCCTCACGCCGTTCTGAATCGTCCGCCCGGCCGGCCGCGCCACCGTCGCTGACTCGCGGCGTCGAGGTCCGCCCCGCACCCGCTCCGTCCCGCCGTCCACCCGCGGCCCCGTCGCGCCCATTCCGCCGGCCGTCGACCCGCGGCCCGTTGCGCCCGCTCCGCTTCCCGGCCGTCCACTCGCGGCCTCGTCGCGCCCGCTCGACCGTGCGCTCTCGCCCCTGACCCGCGGCGTCGAGACGCCGCGTCCCGCCGCGTCCCGCCGCGGCCGGCCGCTGACTCGTCGCGTCGGACGCGACGCCGCGCGACCGGCCGCTCCCGCCACCGACCCACCGCTGCCAAACGCCGTGACGAGCGGCTACGCGCCAGAACGGATAGAAGCCTCGCGGCGCGGGAAGCCTTTGCAAATCCGTCACGTCTTGATGAGCCACGCGTTAGGCGCGGCGCGTAGAAGTCATCGGGTGCCCTTGCAATGAGTCCGGGCAGGGGCTTACACTTACCTCAAGTAAGGAACGAACCCCGAGTAGAGCAGCCGGCACGGACGCCGATCCCCACCTCACCCCCAGAAGGCCACCCATGAAGACACCGATGAGCAGATTCCAGATCCACGACGACCTCACGGCCCCCGAGGGCTCGGTCCCCGTGCTACGTGGAGCCCTCGCGACCGGCGGCCAGCTGCCGAACTTCCTCGGTGCCCTGGCCGGATCGCCCGCGGCGCTGCGCGGTTACGCGCGCTTTCGCTCCGAGCTGCGCCGCGGTGCCCTCGACGTCGCGACGCTCGAGCGCATCTCGCTCGCGATCGCCGAGCACCACGGATCGCGGCCGGGCGTCGCGATGCACAACCGCACCGCTCGCCAGGCCGGCGTGCCGCTCGACGAGATCGCGGCCGCGCGCAAGTTCAACTCCGGCGACGAGAAGCAGGTCGCGCTGCTGCGCTACCTGAAGGCCGTCGTCGAGAACCCGGGCGCGCCGCCGATGCATCTGCACGAGGAGGCACGCGAGGCCGGCTGGTCGGACGAGCAGATCCTCGAGGCGATCGCGTACGTGGCGCTCGAGCGCTTCACGGCGATGGTGAACGTCGCGGGCGACGTCCCCGTCGACGGGTCCGTCGAAGACACCCGGACGCTGCGCGCCGCGTAGCGCCGCATGCGGACTGCCGAGGACGGCCGGCAGCCGCCGGCCGCGCATGGTCGCGCGCCGGCGTCGCACGGCGATGGCGGCGCTGCGAAGAACGGGCACCCGCCCTGCTGTCCGCTGTACCACGAGGCCGTGGAGCTGATCGGGCGCCGCTGGACGGGCGCGATCGTCAGCGTGCTGATCCACCGCACCACGCTGCGCTTCGGCGAGATCGCCGATTCCGTGCCCGAGCTGTCGGATCGTCTGCTGTCCGAGCGCATGAAGGAGCTCGAGTCGCGCGGCGTCGTCATCCGCACCGTGCACCAGGGGCGTCCGGTGCGCGTCGAGTACGAGCTCACCGAGATGGGGCGTGAGCTCGCCCCGGCCGTCTACGAGCTCGAGCGCTGGGCGCGGCGCTGGCTCGCCGAGCGCTGACCTCGACACGCCCGCCGAGCGCTGACCCCGACACGCCCGCCACGCCCGCCGAGCGTTGACCCCGACACGCCCGCCACGCCCGCCGAGCGCTGACCCCTGACACGCCCGCCGAGCGCGCTGACCGCGACACCGTCGTCGCGCGCGCCCGCGGCGTCGACCTGCGCCCGCCGCCCTGCCGTCCCGCCGCGCCGTCAACAGCGAAAGAGCGCCGAAACCTGGGCGTAACGATCGCTGCACTAGGCTCCCGCGCATGTCCGCCGACCGCCCCCAAACGCCCGACGACGTCAAGGCCATCGTCGCCGAACGCGACATCCGCTTCATCCGGCTGTGGTTCACCGACATCCTCGGTCAGCTGAAGTCGTTCTCGATCAACCGCAGCGAGCTCGACGCCGCCTTCACGGACGGCATGGGCTTCGACGGTTCGTCGATCACGGGCTTCAACGCGATCGAGGAGTCCGACATGATCGCGATGCCCGACGCCTCGACGTTCGCGGTCCTGCCCTGGCGCCCCGAGGAGCAGGGGGTCGCGCGGCTGTTCTGCGACGTCCTGACGCCCGAGCGCACGCCGTACGAGGGCGACCCGCGCCACGTGCTGCGCCGCGCGCTGAAGCGCGCCGAGCGGATGGGCTTCGACACGTTCAACGTCGGTCCAGAGCTCGAGTACTTCCTCTTCCGCGACTCCAACAGCCCCCCGCAGGTGCTCGACAACGGCGGCTACTTCGACCTCACGACGCTCGACGCGGGCTCCGACGTGCGCCGCGAGACGGTGCTCGCGCTCGAGCAGCTCGGCATCCACGTCGAGTACACCCATCACGAGGTCGGTCCGAGCCAGCACGAGATCGACATGCGCTACGCCGACGCGATGAAGATGGCCGACGACTGCATGACGTACCGCATCACGGTCAAGGAATACGCGATGAAGTACGGCTGGCACGCGACCTTCATGCCCAAGCCGCTGTTCGGCGAGAACGGCTCGGGCATGCACACGCACATGAGCCTCTTCAAGGACGGCAGCAACGCGTTCTTCGACGAGAACGACCCGTACTTCCTGTCGGACGTCGGCAAGGCCTTCATCGCCGGCCAGCTCAAGCACGCGCGCGAGCTGTCGTCGATCTTCGCCCAGTGGGTGAACTCCTACAAGCGCCTCGTGCCCGGATTCGAGGCGCCGGTCTACGTCGCCTGGAGCCGGCGCAACCGCTCGGCGCTCGTGCGCGTGCCGCTCTATCACCCCGGCAAGGAGAAGGCGACGCGGATGGAGCTGCGTTGCCCGGATCCCGCGTGCAACCCGTACCTGACGTTCGCGGCGCTGCTGCAGGCCGGCCTCGAGGGCATCGAGAAGGGCTACGAGCTGCCCGAGCCGATGGAGAAGAACCTCTACCACCTGTCGCCCGACGACCGCCGCCGCCTCGGCATCGAGCAGCTTCCCGAGACCCTCGGCGAGGCGATCGAGCTGACCGCGGAGTCCGAGCTCGTGCTGCGCACGCTCGGCGAGCACATGTTCAACCGCTACGTGGAGATCAAGCGCCGCGAGTGGGAGGACTACCGCGTGCAGGTCTCGCAGTGGGAGCTCGACCGCTACCTGCCGGTCCTCTGAGCAGCGTCCGACCCCGAAGGTCCTCATCATCGAGGACGAGGAGCTGACATGAGCACCTTCACCATCGGCGGCGACCTCGAGGTGCATCGCCTCGGCTTCGGCGCGATGCGCATCACCGGCGAGGGCATCTGGGGCCCGCCGCGCGACCACGATGCGGCGATCGCCGTTCTGCGGCGCGCCGTCGAGCTCGGCGTGGATCTCATCGACACGGCCGACAGCTACGGGCCGTTCGTCTCGGAGGAGCTGATCGCGGAGGCGCTGCATCCGTATCCCGACGGTCTCGTCATCGCGACGAAGGGCGGGCTCGAGCGCACCGGGCCGGGGCAGTGGCCGCGCAACGGCCGGCCCGAGCATCTGAAGGCCGCCTGCGAGGGATCCCTCCGGCGCTTGAAGATGGATCGCATCGATCTCTACCAGCTCCACGCGCCCGACGAGAACGTCCCGTACGGGGAGTCCGTCGGTGCGCTGAAGGAGCTGCAGGACGAGGGCAAGATCAGGCACATCGGCGTCTCGAACGTGTCGGTCGAGCAGCTCGCGCAGGCGCGCGCGATCGTCGACGTCGTGACGGTCCAGAACCGCTACAACCTCGTCGACCGCGACGCCGAGGCCGTCCTGGAGGTCTGCGACCGCGAGCGGATCGGATTCATCCCGTGGTTTCCGCTCGACGCCGGCAGGCTCTCGGAGCCCGGTGGCGTCGTCGACGGCGTTGCCGAGCGCCATGGCGTGACCGCGGGCCAGGTCGCACTCGCGTGGCTCCTGCAGCGCTCGCCCGTCGTGCTGCCGATTCCGGGCACCCGGTCGGTCGAGCACCTCGAGGAGAACGTCGCCGCTGCCCAGTTGCGCCTCGCCGGCTCGGCCGTGGCCGAGCTCGACTACGCGGCCGGCTGAGCTGGCGCGCTAGTCGGCGGACTGGCCAGCTTCGACGGCCACCACACCTTCGGCCCGATGTCGAGCACCGGTGACGGCGAGCCCGCGGCGCATGCCCGCCTCGGTGCCGTGCGCGCGCGTCTCCTCGCGCACGCGTGCCATCAGGATGAGGAACACGACCGGCAGCGCGATCGGCACGATCAGCTTCGTGTCGCGCGCCGCGGCGGTGCGCAGGTCGGCCTCGACCGCCGTCGCGTCGCGGTGGTAGACGATGACGAGCGGGGCGAGCTCCCCGCCCTCGATGCGCTTCGTGACCGCGAGCGCCTTCGTCGACTCGGCGTCGCCCGGCAGGAACGACGTCGACTCGTTGCGCTCGGCATCGGAGAACTTGCCCGGCAGCTTCGCCGCGACGGTGCCGGCGGCGATCAGCGCCCAGATCAGGGCGATGACCCACTTCGTGCGGCACCCGGCGACGAAGGTGAACAGCGAGCTCTTCGGTGCCGGTCTCTAGCGGATCAGGTGGACGCCACGAGCAGCGCGGACAGCTCGCCGGGCTCGCTCACGGGCCGCAGGCAGCTGAAGCGCTCGCAGACGTAGGCGGCCGCGCGGCCGTCGATCGGCGCGCGTCCCTCGAGCAGCGCGATGCCGTGCGCGCCGTCGCCGTCGCCGCCCGCGAGCACGACGTGCGGGCGAAACACCGCGCGCACGACGCGCGCCAGCGCGCGCGTGTCCGCGCCGACGAGCGCGACCTCCTGGACCGTCGCGAGGTGGAAGTCCAGCGCCTGCAGGAGGTGGCCGAAGCCCTGCGGGTGGCGGCGCGCGAGCTCGCCGGCGAGCCGCAGCACCGCGATCGCGTGCTCCTCGTAGCGCGCCTCGCCCGTCAGCGCGGCGAGTCGCAGCAGTCCGAGCGCCGCGCTCGACGAGCCGGAGGGGATCGGGTTGTCGTCGAGGTCCTTGCGCCGCGCGACGAGCCGCTCGTGATCGCTGGAGGTCTGAAAGAAGCCGCCGCGATCGGGGTCTGCGAAGCGCGCGATCATCGTGTCGGCGGTCGCGCGCGCGGCGTGAAACCAGCGCGGCTCGAACGTCGCCTCGTACAACGCGAGCAGCGCCTCGAGCAGGAACGCGTGGTCCTCGAGATAGGCGTTGAGCTTCGCCTGGCCGGCGTTGTAGGTCCGCAGCAGGCGGCCGTCGCCGTCGCGCATCGCGTCCAGCACGAACGCGGCGGCGCGGCGGGCGGCGTCGAGGTAGTCGTCGCGCTCGAGCACGGCGCCCGCCTCGGCGAGCGCCCCGATCGTGAGCGCGTTCCAGGCGCACAGGCGCTTGTCGTCGAGCCCTGGGCGCACGCGTGCCGCGCGTGCCGTCAGCAGCCGCGCGCGGATCCGCAGGCGGACCTCCTCGGCGGGCTCGGCCCCCCGCGACTCGAGGATGTTCAGACCCTCGAAGTTGCCCTCGTCGCTGGCTCCGAGCCAGCGCACGGCGACTGCGAAGTCCTCGCCGAGCACGCCGCGCAGCTCGTCCATCGACCACACGTAGAACTTCCCCTCGACGCCCTCCGAGTCCGCGTCGAGCGCGGAGTGAAAGCCGCCCTCCGGGCCCGTCATCTCCCGCAGCACCCAGTCGAGCGTCTCCTCGGCCGTGCGGCGCAGGATCGCGTCGCCGCTGACCTGCCACCCGTGCAGGTAGGCGCGCGCCAGCAGGGCGTTGTCGTAGAGCATCTTCTCGAAGTGCGGCACGGTCCAGGTCGCGTCGACGGAGTAGCGCGCGAAGCCACCGCCGATCTGGTCGTTGATGCCGCCCGAGGCCATGCAGCGCAGCGACTGCAGCGCCATCGCGGGCTCGCCGCGGCACAGCAGGAACTCGATCGCCGAGGCCGCGGGGAACTTCGGCGCGCGACCCCAGCCGCCGTCGATCGCGTCGAAGCCCGAGCGCAGCTGCGCGACGGCCTCGTCGAGCGCCTCGACGCCGGGCGTCCGCTCGGCTGCCCGCAGCACCGACGCGCCGCTGAGCCGCGCGACCATCGCCGCGCTCTGGGCGAGGATGTCCTCGCGCTGGGTCTTCCACGCCTTCGACACGGCGTCGAGCACGGCCGGCCAGCTCGCCATCCCGTGGCGCGGCTGCGGCGGGAAGTACGTGCCGGCGTAGAACGGCACCTGGTCGGGCGTGAGGAAGACGTTCAACGGCCAGCCGCCGTGGCCGTTCATCGTCTGCACGGCCTCCATGTAGATCGCGTCGACGTCGGGGCGCTCCTCGCGATCGACCTTCACGCAGACGAACCTCGCGTTCATCAGCTCCGCGATCTCGCGGTCCTCGAAGGACTCGCGCTCCATGACGTGGCACCAGTGGCAGGCCGAGTAGCCGATCGAGACGAGCAGCGGGCGGTCGAGCTCCTTCGCGCGCGACAGCGCGTCCTCGCCCCAGGCCATCCAGTCGACGGGGTTGTCACGGTGCTGCAGGAGGTACGGCGAGGTCTCGTGCGCGAGGGCGTTGGCCATCCCTCGACGCTACCCGTCAGCGCACGTCGTGCAGCGCGAAGCGGCCCAGCAGCCGGGTGAGCCCGCGATCGGAGGCAGCGGTCGCGTCGACTGCCGCCGCACGCGAGACGAGGCTGATCCGGCGACCGCCGAGCACGCCCGTGATCGTCTTGCTCGTGATCTTCAGCGAGCCGTGCGCGGCCTTGCTGCCGCGGATGCGCAGCGCCCGGGTGCCGGTGCCGTCGACGCGCTCGCTGCCCGAGACCTGCACGCCGGGGACGTAGGTCACGTCGAAGAGCGTCAGCCGCCCGCCGTGGACGGTCGCGCGCCCGCCGCGCAGCCCGCCGGCGCGCGTGGGGACGCTTCCGGCCTCGAGCGCGTCGCCGATGATCTGGCGGCGCATGTCGGTCGCGGTCGCGAGCGCCGCCGAGATCGTGAGGCCGACCTTGCCGGCCCGCCCGGTCGGCTTCAGCTGTGTGAGGCGCGTCGGCGCGACCGGGGTGGGGGAGAACGGGTTCTGCCCGCCGGCGGCGCACGGCGCGACCGCCTGGCCGGCGAAGAACTGCCCGACCGCGCGCTCGGCGCACTGGTCGGAGGACAGGTCGCTGGCGAGCGCCGAGTGGCCGGTGAACGGGATCGCGACCATCTGCGCGTCGGGGATCAGCGCCTTGACCTGTGCGGCGTCGGCGAGCGGCGTGCGGATGTCGGCGGCGCCGTCGACGACGAGCGTCGGCACGTCCGGCTCGGGGCCGGTCGCCACGGGGGTCGACGCCACCGGCCAGCCCACGCACAGCTCGATCATCTGGTTCGTCAGCGCGGTCGTGATGTCGAACGGGCTGAACGGCGCTCCGGGCAGCGTGTGAGCGAAGGCGTTGACCTGCTGCGAGCGCGCGGCCGCTCCCGCGGCACGGTTCCACGGGAAGTCGCCCTCCTCGCAGAGGGTCGCGGCGAACACCGCGTCGTCGAAGTCGTCCTCGCCACCGCCGGACTGGCGGCTCAGGTTGATGATCCCCGCCGATCGCGCGGCGAGCCGGATCAGCGGGGCGGAGTCGCCGCGGCGCGCGGACGTCAGCGCACCCGGCAGCTCCGCGCGCAGCGTCGGGTTCTCGTCGCCGGTGAGCATGATGCCGAAGAGGTCGCTGCGGTCGATCGTCACGCGCTCGTGCGCGCCGCTCGCGCTCGTCAGCAGGCCGTGCAGCGGCTTGCGCGCGAGGCTGCGCACGCGGTTTGCGAGGTCGCGGGTGGGGTCGGCGGAGATCCCGGCGCACGCCGTGCCGGCGCAGAGGTCGCCCAGCACGCGGGCCATCGCGGCGAAGGTCGAGCGCTGCAACGGGTCCGGGCCGGAGGGCAGCACGACGGAGTCCAGCACGAGCGCCTCGACGTGGCTGGGGTAGCGCGCGGCGTACTCGAGCGCGACCTTCGTGCCGTACGAGACGCCGAACAGCACGAGCTTGTCGTAGCCGCCCGCGACGCGCAGCGCCTCGATGTCATCGACGCTCGTCGAGGTCGTGTACTGGCCGCGGCGCGTGCCGAGGTCGCGCGCGCAACGGCTGCCCGCCTGCGTGAGCGTGCCCGTGAGCGAGCAGTGCAGCGCCCCCGAGCCGCCGGTGCCGCGCTGGTCGAAGACGAGCAGGTCGCGCGTGGCGAGCGCGGGCGCCATGAGCTGCTCGATGTCCGAGGCGAGCGGCAGTGCGGCCTGGCCCGGTCCGCCGGCGAGGCCGACGACCGCCGTCGGCGTCGGGCTCGCCGCGACGAGCTTGCGCACGACGGCCAGCCGCACCGTGCCGGGGACCACGCCCGTGCGATCCAGCGGCACATCGAGCGTGCCGCACTGCAGCGGCGCGGCCTGCGCGCAGGGGGCGAAGGCGATCGCCGCTGCGGCGGGTGAGGCGGCCGCGAGCGCGAGGCCGCCGGCAACGAGCACGGCCAGCGTTGCCGGGAGGCGCATCGATCCCACCGTAGCAGCGCGCTACGGTGCCGAGACCAGCAACCAGTACGAGGAGTCGAGCGACCGTGTCCCAACATCGCGAGCCCGTGACCGCCATCGGCGCTCCGGCGGCGCTAGGTCCCTACAGCCACGCCGTGATCGCCGCCGGGCTGCTCTTCTGCTCGGGCCAGGTCCCGCTGGACCCGGACTCCGGCGAGCTCGTCGGCGCGACGCCCGCCGAGCAGGCGACCCAGTGCCTGACGAACCTGACCGCGGTCTGCGCGGCAGCCGGCGCGTCGCTGTCGGACGCGGTGCGGATGACCGTCTACCTCACGGACATGGGCGCCTTCGCGGACGTCAACGAGGTCTACGGCAGCTTCTTCGACGTCGATCCGCCGGCGCGCGTGGCGATCGGCGTCGCCGCACTGCCGAAGGGGGCGCAGATCGAGATCGACGCGATCGTCGCGCTTCCGGGGGCCGCTACCGCGCAGCCCTAGCTTCGTGGTATCACCTGTGGTACCGTCGATTCATGGCGATGACCCTGCGACTGACCGACGACGAGACCGAGGCCCTGCGCACCCGCGCTCATCGTGAGGGCCGTTCGATGCAGGACGTCGCGCGCGGCGCCGTACGCGACTACATCGAGCGCAACAGCGGTCGCGAGTTGCTCGACGAGGTGCTCGACGAAGAGCTACCGCGATATGCCGAGGCGCTCGAGCGCCTCGGCCGATGATCTTCCTCGATCTCGAGGCACTCCTTCACGTCGCGGAACGCGCCCTCGGGATCGCCCCGGTCGTGCGCGATCATGGCCTGCTCGAGTCGGCGCTCGCCCGCCCGCGGGCATCGGCGTTCGGCGAGGACGCCTACGTGGGCGTTCACGAGAAGGCCGCGGCGCTGCTGCACTCGCTCGCCCGCAACCATGCGCTCGTCGACGGCAACAAGAGGCTCGCGCTCGCGGGCACGATCGCGTTCTACGGCTTGAACGGCCTGCGGCTGACCTTCACCAACGACGAGGCCTACGACCTCGTGATGAGCGTGGCTACGGGCAAGCTCGATGACGTTGCGGGCATCGCGGCGCTGCTCGAGGGCCACACGGCGCCCCGCGGCTGACGCTCGATCACGCGTCCGCGTCGCCGCGCAGCAGCGCGCGGCGCACCTTGCCGCTGGCGGTCTTCGGGAGGTCGGCGGCGAACTCGACGATGCGCGGATACTTGTACGGCGCGGTCTGCTGCTTGACGTGATCCTGGAGCGCTCGCGCGAGCGCGTCCGAGGGCGCGAAGCCGTCGCGCAGGACGACGACCGCGCGCACGACGCAGCCGCGCTCGGCGTCGGGCGCCGCGACGACGGCCGCCTCCGCGACCGCCTCGTGCGCGACGAGGGCCGACTCGACCTCGAACGGGCCGATCCGGTAGCCCGCCGAGATGATGACGTCGTCGGTGCGACCCTCGAAGTAGAGGTAGCCGTCCGCGTCCCGGGCGACGCGGTCGCCGGTGCGCCACGGTCCGCTCGGCGCCGGCGACCCCTCGTAGCGCAGGAAGAACGTCGGCACGGTCGCGGGGTCGGCGACGAGCTCGCCGTCGTCGATCGACAGGCCGATGCCGGGCAGCGCGCGACCCATCGATCCCGGCCGCACCGCCTCGCTTGGCGCCATGCCGGTCAGTTGGCCGGTCTCGGTCTGGCCGTAGCCGTCGCGGATCTGCAGGCCGGTCGCCTCCTCCCAGGCGCGCAGGACCTCGGCGTTCAGCGCCTCGCCGGCGGCGACGAGCCCGCGCAGCGCCGGCGCCGGTCGCAGCGTCGCGCGCTTGGCGATCACGCGGTACTCGGTGGGCGCCATGCAGAGCACGTTCACGCCCTCGCGCTCGAGCACCTCGAGCCGCTCGAAGGGGTCGAAGCGCGCGTCGTGCAGCAGCGCCGCCGCGCCGCGGATCCAGGGCGCGACGAAGACGTTGCGCGCCGACTTGCTCCAGCCGCTGGTGGCCGTGCACCAGACGAGGTCGCCCGGCCGCGGCGCGAGCCAGCGCTCGGCCTGCAGCGCCTGCCCGGTCAGGTAGCGCTGCCCGTGGACGACGGCCTTCGGCTCGCCCGCGGTCCCGCTCGTGAACGTGATCAGGCAGGGATCGAGCGGGTCGAGGTCGGCGGCGGGCGGCGGCTCGCCCGCCGGCACGTCGCCGGCGCCGGGCACGAAGATCGCCGGCCCGTCCCAGCCGGCCGCCGCCAGCAGGCCGGCGTTGCGCCCGTCGCAGACCACGAGCGCGGGCGGGCACACCGCGAGGCGCAGCGCCAGGTCCTTCGCGCGCAGCTGCTCGTTGCAGGGCAGCACCACGTAGCCCTGGCGAAAGCACGCGACCATCGCCACGACCCAGTCGGGCCGGTTGCCGACCAGCGTCAGCACCGTGTCGCCGCGCCGCACGCCCCGTGCGTGCAGGTACGCGGCGAGCGTCCGGGCGGCGCGGGCCACCTCGCCGAAGGACCACTCCCGGCGCGCCCCGTCGCGCGCCAGCTCGACGAGCGCGAGGCGCTGCGGCGGCGCCGCTTCGACGACGCTCGAGGCGAAGTTGCGCATCGCGCCGCGGAGTCTGGCAGGCCCGGCGCCCGCCCACCGGCCGCCGGTAAGCTGCTCGAACGACCCATAGAGCCGAGTGATCGAGACCTCGAAAGAGCGTGAGCAGCCATGGCCGTAGCCCCCGCCCCGTACAGCGAGTACACCGACGAGCAGAAGGACATCATCGCGATGGTCCGGCAGTTCGCCGACGAGCAGATCCTGCCCAACGCCGAGCACTTCGATCACGAGGACGAGTTCCCGCAGGACATCGTCGACCAGATGAAGGAGCTCGGGCTGTTCGGGGTCACGATCCCCGAGGAGTACGGCGGCATGGGCCTCGACCTGACGACCTACGTGATGATCGTCGAGGAGCTCTCGCGCGGCTGGATCTCGATCTCCGGGATCGTCAACACGCACTTCATCGGCTCCTACCTGCTGATGAAGTACGGCACCGTCCAGCAGCGCCGCAAGTGGCTGCCGCAGATGGCGACCGGCGAGCTGCGCGCGGCGTTCAGCCTCTCCGAGCCCGAGATGGGCTCCGACGTGCAGGCGCTGAAGGCGACCGCGCGCAGGCAGGACGACGGCTTCTACGAGATCAACGGCCAGAAGATGTGGGTGACGAACGGGCTGCGCTCCGGCCTCGTCTTCGTGCTCGTCAAGACCGATCCGGACGCCGACCCGCGCTACAAGGGCATGACCTGCTTCGTCGCCGAGAAGGAGCCGGGCGTCAGCGAGAACACCGGCGCGTGGGCCGGGTTCGACGTCCCGCCGCCGCTGAAGAAGATGGGCTACAAGGGCGTCGAGTCGACGGAGCTCGTCTTCGACGGCTACCGCTGCCCGGCCGAGAACATCCTCGGCGGCGAGGAGGCTGGCCTCAACAAGGGCTTCGTGCAGATGATGGACGCGCTCGAGGTCGGGCGCGCGAACGTCGCCGCGCGCGGCGTCGGCATCGCGCAGCGCGCGCTCGAGCTCGCGCTGCGCTACTCGCAGGAGCGCAAGGCGTTCGGCAAGCCGATCGCCCAGCACCAGGCGATCCAGTTCAAGCTCGCCGACATGGCGACGCAGATCGAGGCGGCGCGCCTGCTCACGCGCAAGGCCGCGCGGCTGAAGGACGCGGGCGAGAGCTCCGAGCTCGAAGCCGGCATGGCGAAGCTGTTCGCCTCGGAGACCGGACGCTTCTGCGTCGAGGAGTCCTTCCGCATCCATGGCGGCTACGGCTACTCCAAGGAGTACGAGATCGAGCGCCTGTACCGCGACGCGCCGCTGCTGCTGATCGGCGAGGGCACGTCGGAGATCCAGAAGATGGTCATCGGCCGCAAGCTGCTGCAGCGCAACAGGATCTGACGCGACGCACGGACCGCGGCGCGCACCCGAACGGCTAGGGTTGGGCGCACGTGGCCGCCGACGACGCCAAGAGCCTGATCGAGACCGCCGTCGAGCGTTTCGTCGACGACGTCCCGGCGCTGGCGCCGCTGAAGCTCGTCTTCGCCGTCGAGCTCAAGGGCCGCGGCGACGTGCAGATGTACCGCGTCGAGCTGAAGGGCAAGGACGAGGAGGTCCAGGTCACCAAGGGCATCGCCGAGGACGCCCGCGTGCGCGTCCAGATGCCCCGCTCGTTCTTCAACGTCATGGCGAAGGAGGCCCACATCGCCGACTGGCGCGAGGCCTTCACCTACGGTCAGGCGAAGGCCAGCGGCGTCCAGGAGATCCTCAAGCTGATCGTGCACGTCGTCGAGAAGCAGGAGGAGCGGCTGCGGCTGCGCCGGGCGCGCAGCTGACGGCTACCGGCGCTGGTAGGGGTCGACGTAGACGTCGTCCATCGACCAGTCGCCGCCGAGCAGCGGCGTGAAGCGGAACTGCACGGGGGTGCCGGCGTCCAGGCTGAGCGGCAGCAGGTTCGCGAGGATCGTCATCGGCAGCGTCGGCTGCCAGCTCGAGGACGGCGTGACGACGCCGATCGGCAGGCTGTTGAGGATGCCGAGGTTGTTCTGGAACAGCACCTCGACGCTCATCTGCGAGAGGCCGAGCAGGCCGCCGCTGTTGCGCTTGGCGAAGAAGCGGATCGTCGGGTGCGCGAGGTCGACGCAGACCGCCGGGCTCGTCGCCGAGCCGCCGGCGGGGATCGACAGCGACGACGCGTCGCTCGATCCGCCGACCGCGTAGGACTCGTTGCCGGCGACGACCTTGGCGCCGCCGTTCAGCGTCCAGCCGGCCGCCGCGGACTCGAAGTCGCCGCCCGGAAGGGGCGCGTACCCGAAGGGGTCAAGCCACTGCGAGAACACCTGCGTGGGCGCGGCGCCCGCGTCGCATGACGGCGTCGTGCTAACAAGGAGGCCTGCATCCGCCGATACGGCGGACATGGATAGCGCGGCGAAAGCGATCATGGCTGTCGAGCCGATGCGCAGCTTCATACGACGAGAGAACAAGTTGGGGTCCTTTCCCGAGTGTGGCGCCCTTGCTCCGATCAGGTGTCGGCGCGAGATGCCCATCGGCGTGAGCGCGCGCCGGGTTGGTAGGACATCCGTCCGGCGCGGCGCGGGCGCCGCAAAGATCCGGCCGATACCGAGCATGGCGTGAGCGTGCGCGATCACAAGCCGGCAGCCATCTCGCGCCTGCGCGGGGCCAGCAAGCCGCACCTCACCGGCGCGGCCGAGCGCCTGCTCGCCGATCGCCGCGAGCGCCAGAGCGCCCCCGCGGTGCGCCGCGAGGCCGTCGTCGAGACCGGCTTCGCGCTCGCCTTCGTCGTCGTCGCGATCGCGCTGCCGCAGCTGTTCGCGGCGCCGTCGCCGCCCGCCGGGCTGACGATCGCGCTGATCGTCTCGTTCGCGCTGGTGTCGCGCGTGGAGTTCGACGTCGGCGCCGGCTACACGATCCCGACGCAGATCCTGTTCGTGCCGGTGCTGTTCGCGATCGACCCCGCGTGGGCGCCGCTCGTCGTCGCCGCCGGGCTCGTGCTCGGGCGCATGCGCGACATCGCCCGCGACCACAACCCGGGCCGGCAGGTGCTGGTCTCGGTCGGCAACGCCTGGTTCGCGGTCGGGCCGGCGCTCGTGCTCGCCTCGTTCGGCATCGAGGGCCCGTCGTGGGACCGCTGGCCGGTCTACCTGCTCGCGCTCGCAAGCCAGTTCGCCGGCGACACGATCGCCGGGGCGAGCCGCGAATGGCTCGTGCTGCGCGTGGCCCCGCGCCTGCAGCTGCGCATGACCGGGCTCGTCTTCCTCGTCGACGTGCTGCTGACGCCGATCGGCTTCCTCGCCGCCGTCGCCGCGCAGGACGCGCGAATGGCGTTCCTGCTCGTGCTGCCGCTCGCCGGGCTGCTACGGGTCTTCGCGCGCGAGCGCAGCGCCCGCATCGACCAGGCGATCGAGCTGTCGGCCGCCTACCGCGGGACGGCGTTCCTGCTCGGCGAGGTCATCGTCGCCGACGACGAGTACACCGGCGAGCACAGCTACGGCGTCATCGCGCTGTCGCTGGAGATCGCCGACGAGATGGGCCTCAGCGAGGACGACCGCCGGCTCGTCGAGTTCGGCGCGCTCCTGCACGACGTCGGCAAGATCGCCGTCCCGAAGTCGATCGTCAACAAGCCGGGTCCGCTCGACGACGACGAGTGGAAGGTCATGCGCCAGCACACGGTCGCCGGGCAGCGGATGCTCGACAAGGTCGGCGGCAGCATGACCGACGTCGGCGCGATCGTGCGCGCGTCGCACGAGCGCTGGGACGGCAACGGCTATCCGGACGGGATCGCCGGCGAGGCCGTGCCGCTGCCCGCGCGGATCGTCTCGGTCGCCGACACGTTCCATGCGATCACGACGACGCGCCCCTACCGCCGCGCGCAGTCGCCGGAGGCCGCCGTCAAGGAGCTGCGGGCGTGTGCCGGGACGCAGTTCGACCCGCAGGTCGTGGATGCGCTCGTGCGCGTGCTCGCCCGTCCGGGCGCCGCGACGCCGACGGCGTTCTTCGCCCGCACCGCGACTCCCGAGCCGCCGAAGCTGCGCGTCGTCGCCGGCGACGCGGGTTCCGAGCAGGAGCTCGACAAGGTCATCGAGGACCAGCTGCGCAACCTGTTCTGAGCGGCGCGGGTCGCGCTGCGGCGAGTGCGCGCGCGCAATCCGTTCCCACACCGGGGTGCCGGACCGGTACAACTTCGCGATGGCGCCTGCCGAGAGGGGACGGCCGGGTCGTGTCGCAGCCGCCGACGCGACGGCGCGAGCGTTCGCCGCGCTCGACGAGATGCCCGTCGGCGCGGCGCTCATGCGGCCGGTCCGCGACGACGCCGGCACGCTCGTCGACTTCGTCTACGGCTACGTCAACAGCCGCGCGGGCGACATCGCCGGCGGCATTCCCGCGTCCGCGCTGCGCGGACGGCGCGTGCACGACGCGCTGCCGGCCTTCCCCGACGACCTGTTCGACGGGATGACCGCCGTCCTCGAGGGCGGGGAGCCGCAGCACACGGTGCTGGACTACTCCGACCGCTTCGCCGGGCACCCGGAGTTCTCCGGTCGCTTCCAGGTCACGACCTCGCGCCTCGGCGACGAGCTGCTGATGATCTTCGACGATGTCGGCGCCCGCGACCGCGCGCACAGCGCCGAGCGGCGCTACGCGGCCCTGCTCGAGGCGACGACCGACTGGGTCTCGATCGCCGATCGCGATCTGCGCCTCATGTTCGTCAACGCCGGCGGGCGCCAGATGGTGGGGATCGGCTCCGACGAGGACGTCGGCGATTTCGCGGCCGGCGACTTCTCGCCGCAGTGGGCGCGCGACTACGTGCGCAACGTCGCGCTGCCGATCGTGCGGCGCGACGGCGTCTGGCGCGGCAACCTGGCGCGCCAGCACCGCGACGGCCGCGAGATCCCGGTGTCGCAGGTGATCGTGGCGAGCACCGGCTCCGATGGCGAGATCGACTTCTACGCGACGATCGCCCGCGACATGACGGGTGAGCGCCTGGCCGAGGCGGCGCTGCGGGCCAGCGAGGAGCGCTTCCGGATCATCTTCGAGCAGGCGCCTATCGGGGCGTCGGTGCTCGGCCTCGACGGCCGCTTCGTGCAGGTCAACGACGCCTTCTGCCGGACGGTGCGGCGCACGCGCGACGAGCTGCTGGGCGTGCCCGCCGCCGCGATCACCCATCCGGACGACATCGCCCTCACCGAGCACGTGATCGCGCAGCTCGTGGCGGGCGAGCGGACGGCGTCGCGCTTCGAGAAGCGCTACCTGGCTCCCGACGGGGAGTCGATCTGGGCCGAGACGAGCGCGTCGGTCCTGCACGACCACGACGGACGGCCCCAGGCGATGGTCGCGATGATCCAGGAGATGGGCGAGCGCCGCCTGGCGCGGACGCTGCAGCGCAGCATGCTCACGACGCAGCTGCCGACGATCGCGGGCCTGCAGCTCGCCGCGCGCTACCTGCCGGGCAGCACCGAGGCCGAGATCTGCGGCGACTGGTACGACGTCATCCCGCTCCCGCAGGGGCACGTCGGGATCGTCATCGGGGACGTCGTCGGCCGTGGGATCGAGGCCGCCACGACGATGAGCCAGCTGCGCACCGCGCTGCGCGCGTACGCGATCGAGGGACTCGAGCCCGCCGAGGTCGTGCGCAAGCTGCACCGGCTCGTCGACCACCTCGGCGAGGGGACCGGCACGACGCTCGCGTACCTCGACCTCGATCCCGCGACGCGCGAGCTGCGCTACGTCAGCGCCGGCCACATGCCCGTCCTGCTCGTCGATGCCGCGGGCGGCTCGTCGTATCTGCCGGGGGCGCGCTCGACGCCGCTGGGAACGCTGTGGCGCGATGGCGAGATCCCGCAGGCGCGACACGTGCTCGAGCCGGGGGAGAGCCTGCTGCTGTACACCGACGGCCTCGTCGAGCGTCGCGACGCCGGCATCGCGGGCCGCCTCGAGCGGCTGCGGGCCGCGATGGCGGGCGCTCCGGCCGATCTCGACGCGTGTCTCGAGCACGTCACGGCCACGCTGACCGGCGATGCGGTGCGCTTCGACGACATCGCGCTGCTGGCGTTGCGGGTGGCCGCCGATGATGCCTGAGCGCGGCGCGCAGCGCTCGGCGCGTCCCGGCGCTGCCTACTGGCCGAGCACCGCGCCGCCGTCGTAGAGCTTGAGGACCTTCACGGCGCCCGCGGCGACGCCGAGCTGCGCGGTGTCGAGGCACAGGCCGCAGAGCACGCACTCGTCGACGTTCTCGGCGACGATCTGCAGGCCGCTGCCCGGCGCCTCGCGGTAGATGTCGACGGGGCAGACCTGCGTCAGGTGCGCCGGCAGCTCGGGGTGCTCGGCGAGCACCGCGTCGTCGACCTCGATGCCGATGAAGATCGCGTCGCTTCTCATGTCGGGCTCCCTACGGCCGCGAGCTTGGACCTCATGATCTCGGGGATCTCGGAGATCTCCTCGGCGACCGTGATGCCGGCCTCGGCGAGGCGCTCGATCTTCTACGCCGCCGTGTCCTCCTTGCCCTCGACGATCGTGCCGGCGTGGCCGAAGCTCATGCCCGGCATCTCGTCCATGAAGCGACCGGCCATGAAGGCGACGATCGGCATCGTGCAGCCCGTCTCCTTGACCCAGCGCGCGAGCTCGGCCTCCATGCGGCCGCCCGGCTCGGTGTAGATGACGATCCCCTCGGTCTGCTCGTCGGCCTCGAACAGCGGCATCAGCTCGGCGTAGGACGAGCCGATGATCGCGTCTCCGCCGATCGAGACCGCCGTCGACTGGCCGAGGCCGGCCGCCGACAGCGTCGAGGACATCTCCGTCGTCATGCCGCCGGAGCGGCTGATGACGCCGATCGGGCCGGGCGTGTACGCCTGCGCGGCGTTCTTCGCCGGGCCGCCGATGCCGCCCATCTTGATGACGTCGGGGACGATGATCCCGAGGCAGTTCGGCCCGATGATCCGCGCGCCGCGCATGTTGGCGAGCTCGACCATCTGCGCGACGTCGCGCCGCGGGATCCGCTCGGTGACGATGACGACCAGCTCGATGCCGTTCTCGAGCGCCTCGAAGACGGCGTCCTTCGTGAACGCGGGGGGGACCGTGACGACCGAGCCGTCGATCGGGCCGCCGTGCGCCTCGACGCACTGCTCGATCGTGTCGTAGACCGGCACGCCGTGGACGTCGCGGCCCTTGCGGCCGGGCGTGACGCCGCCGACGATCTTCGCGCCGGCGCCGTAGTCGAGGCACTCGCGCGTGAGGTTGACGGCCTCGCGGCCGGTGATCCCCTGGACGATGAATGTCGTGTCGGCGCCGATCAGGATGCTCATGAGGTCACCGCCTCGGGGCCGGCGATCTTCGCGACGGCGCGGCGCGCGGCCTCGTGCATCGAGACGGAGCGGTCGGCGTACTCGATCCCGTACTTGCGCAGGATCTTGAAGCCCTCCTCTTCCCACGCGCCCGGGATGCGGAAGATCGCGATCTTCTCCGCCGGGTCCATGCCGAGCTCGAGGCAGGCCTTGATGACGCCGCGGGCGACGATGTCGACCCGCGTGTTGGAGACGATCGACATCATCACGGCGATCTTGTCGACGCCGGGCTTCGTCAGCACGAGCTTCGCGAGGCCGCAGGTCTTCGCGACGTCGGGGTTGCCGCCGATCTCGCAGTAGTTCGCCGGCCGGCCACCGTGTGCGCGGACCGCGTCGAAGAGCGTCAGCGAGCCGCCGCCGGCGCCGATGACGAGGCCGATGTTGCCGTCGAACTCCGTGACGTTGCCGGCGACGCCGCGGTGGCTCGAGCCGTCGACCGCCTCGCCGGCCAGCTCGAACGCGGTCGGCTCGCGCGCCTCGCGCGTCTCGTCGTCGCCGACGCCGAGGTCCTTCAGCAGCTGCTTGTGCCGGCCGCGCGCCTCGGACTCCATGTCCATGTGCGCGTCGAGCGCGACGAACGTCCCGTCGTGCATCTCGCAGAGCGGGTTGATCTCGGCGAGCACCATGTCGTTGTCGACGAACAGCTGCGCGAGCTTGCGGA
>DATAZX010000012.1:0-9975 GCA_036271815.1 Solirubrobacteraceae bacterium | reverse complement strand
CGCGGCGCACGCCGACGGCCTCGCCGCTCTGCTCGCACGCTGCGTCGCGCGGCGTGCGGAGGCGTTGGCGGCGTCGGATCGCACGTTGCAGCGCAAGGTCTTCCACGAGGGAAGCGACAAGGCCCCCGCGGTTCCGGCGGCGGCCAAGTCCCACGCCAAGTGGTGCGTCGGCAAGCAGGCGTGGCTGGACACGCACGCCACCCCGCTCATGATCGGCACGCGGGCCGTGACGCAGTTCACCAAGTTCAAGGGCACCTGGGTCGGGCACATGGTCTACAACAACCACTCCACCGTGGACACGAGGCTGCCCATCGACGGCGACTACCGCGAGTACGACACGGCGCCGTACGTCCCGGGCCACCGCGGCACGGACCGCGTCGTCGTGGACCGCAGCTCGCGCACGGCCTGGTACACCAGCGACCACTATGCGAACTTCACCGAGCTGAAGCTGTGAGCGCCTGGTCCGCCCCGTTGGACGGGCTGCGCGCACAGGGCCGCGACGTCGACCCGGGACTCTCCGACGACGAGGTCGACGCCGTCGAGTCGCGCCTGCAGATCGGCTTCCCCCCGGACCTTCGTGCGCTCCTCGCGACGGGCGTTCCCAGCGGCGACGGCTTCCCGGACTGGCGCGGGGAGTCCGACGAGAGCCTGCTCGCGCGCATGCAGGCGCCGGTCGACGGCGTCCTCTTCGACGTCGAGCGCAACGGCGCCTGGCTCGCCGCGTGGGGCCAGCGCCCCGACGATCCGGGGCAGGCAGTCCGCGTCGCGCAGGCACGACTCGCCCAGGCGCCACCCTTGATTCCCGTCTACCGGCATCGCTACATCCCGGCCGAGCCCTCGCAACCCGGCAATCCCGTGTTCTCGATCCATCAGAGCGACGTCATCGTGTACGGGTCGAGCCTCGCGTCGTATCTCGCAGCGGAGTTCGGCGTGGCGTCCGCCGCCGAGCGCGCCGAGCCCGCGCCACGCCACATCCCGGTCTGGAGCGACCTCGTCATCTGACCGGACGGCCGGCGCCGTTCTTGGCGCGCACCCCCGTGATCCGGATGCCTGCGCCGCGCGGTATGGCTGTTGGCACCGCACGGACAAAGGGAGACCTCGAGGATGGCCGGACGCAGCAAGGACTCAGATTCGAAGCCTGGCATCAGCCGCCGCTCGTTGATCGCCACCTCGGCCGGCGTCGCCACGACGGCCGCGGTGACGGTCGTCTCGCCGGCGGCGGCCTCTGCGATGGGACTGGCGGAGGCCAGGCGGGTCGCGGTCGCGACGCCGTCCACGCCGATCCCGGCGCACCCGATCGTCGCCTATGTCCACGACGCCGCGAAGGGCGAGGTGACGATCGTCACGGGCGGGGTCGAGCGCACGTATCGCGACGCGGCGCTCGTCAAGCGCCTCGTCGCGGCCGCCAAGTCGTCGCACGAGTCGGCCCGGGGGGTCAAGTAGATGTCCTCGCATCGCGAAGCACCCGGCACCAGCCAGGACCCGGTGGCCGACAGCACCGACGTGTACGCGTTCGTCAGCCCCGACGATCCGAGCACCGTCACGCTGATCTGCAACTACATTCCGCTCGAGGGTCCGGCGGCCGGCCCGAATTTCTATGAGTTCGGCGACGACGTCCTGTACTCGTTGCACATCGCCAACAAGGGCACGGCCCAGCCGGACGTCACGTACGACTTCGAGTTCCAGACGAAGGTCGTGAACCCGAACACGTTCCTCTACAACACGGGTCCGATCTCGGCGCTCGACGACCCGCACTTCAACAAGCGCCAGTTCTACAGCGTGACCCGCACGTCGGGCGGCCGGTCGACCGTCCTCGCAACGGGCCTCGCGTCGCCGCCGTGCAACATCGGCCCACTCTCCACGCCGAGCTACTCGGCACTGGCCCAGGCCGCGGTCCACAGCCTGCCCGGCGGGCGCAAGGTCTTCGCCGGCCAGCGGGCCGAGGGCTTCTACGTCGATCTCGGTGCGGTGTTCGATCTCGGCGATCTGCGTCCGTTCGAGAACCTCCACGCCTTCGGCAACCTGCCGGCGCGCGACGGCGTCAACGCGACGGCGAAGGTCAACGTCCACACGATCGCCCTGAAGGTCCCGATCTCCGACCTCGTCGCCGGCTCGCCCACGATCGGCGTGTGGGCGACCGCGAGCCGCAAGAAGGTGCAGCTGCGCGGCGTTCTCGACATCCAGACCGGCCCGTGGGTCCAGGTCTCGCGCCTGGGCAACCCGTTGTTCAACGAGGTGCTCGTCCCGCTCGGCAAGAAGGACCGCTGGAACGCGAGCACCCCGTCGGGCGACTCGGCGTACGCCGCCGGCGTCGCGCACCCCGAGCTCGCCGGCCTCTTGAACGTCCTGTATCCCGGCGTCTTCCCCAATCTCGCCGGATACCGGAAGCCGCGCGCCGACCTGCTTGCGATCCTGCTGACGGGCATTCCCAAGGGCGTCGTCTCGCCGACGTACACGACGTTCACCGGCGCGATCCAGGCCGACATGCTGCGCCTGAACACGTCGATCCCGCCGACGACGGCGAACCCGAGCGTGCTCGGCGTGCTCGGCGGCGACCTCGCCGGCTTCCCGAACGGGCGACGCGTCTTCGACGACGTGTTCACGATCGAGCTGCGGGCGATCGCCGGCGTCACGATCCCGCTGGTCGACCCCTCGTTCACGCCGGACGGGGCGGCGGCCGTGGTGACGGACGGCCTGACCTTCGACAACTACCTCCCGGCGTTCCCGTATCTCGGCGTGCCGTACGCCGGCTACGACGTGCCGTGAAGCCAGGCGACGCCGCGATGGCCGAGGAGCCGGTCGTCCGTCCCCATCCCGAGCATGTCGTCCTCGACCTCGGCGGGGACGTCGGGGCGCTGATCGTCCACGCCGACCCCGATCAGCACGATCTGCAGATCGAGATCTGCCGGTCGGGGGAGGAGTCGGGCAAGCGCGAGCACCAGCACATCCTCGAGCGGCCGATGGGCGCCCAGACGATGTACGCGGCGGTCTTCGGCGGGCTGCGCGCGGGCAGCTACACGCTGCTCGCGCACGACGCGATCCGGGAGACGGACGTGCAGATCCAGGGAGCTGCCGTCACGACGGTCGACTGGCGAACCGCCTGACGCGCGGCGCCTCGCGCTTGACTTTCCCGCAGATCGGCGGAGAGTGAGGGACTCGCAAAGCGGGATCGCGGCCAGTCTGACCGGCTGGGACGAGACCGAACAGGGGGTCGTCGAGCCAGATGCCCAGCCGTGTCGTGTCCGTGTGCGCCAGCGCGATCGCCTCGCCGTCCGGGGCAGCCATCCGCCTGCCGCGGTTGCCAGGCGAGCTCGCGGATGCGCACGCCTGACCCCGGCTCCAGCGGGCCAGCTTGGCCCGCGTCTGCGTCCCGCGCGCCGCGAGACGGCGAGGATCGGCGAGCCGGTGCCGGCGATGAGCTCGCCGCGATCATCCGTCGCGCGGAGACGCTCGGCATCCCCGCGTGGCGTGTCGCGGTCGCGCTTGGCGTCGCGCTTCCGATCGCTCTGGATCGGTAGCGCCCGCACCGCCGGACGTCAGGGCGCGTCCGTCCAGTCGACACGTGGACGTGCGCTGCCCTCGCTCCGGCGCGACAGGAGGAACCCGGCGAGCGCGAGCACGACGGCGAACTCGACGCAGGCGGCGAGCACGACCGCGGCGCGCAGCGTCGGCTCGGAGTAGTCGAACAGCGTCCCCGTCCGGGTGATCGCGAGCGATACGAGCGCGCCGAGGGTCAGCCCGACGGCGGCGAGCGACGCGAGCATGGCGACGAACCCGCGCGAGCCCGCGAGCACCAGCGCGATCGCGGCGGCAGCGACGGCGTTGACGACGAACAGCGTGTCGATCGTCGGGACCGCGTGCAGCGGCCCCTCGTACTGCTGCAGGTGGATCGCGCCCTCGACGAGCAACAGCGCGACGGCGAGCAGGCGCAGGCCGTCGGAGGCCGACCAGGCGCGGCGGCGTCTCACTTGACGATCACCGTGGCCTTCATGAACGGATGGAACTGGCAGATGTAGGCGTAGGTGCCCGGCTTGCGCAGGGTGACGGTCTTGCTCTGACCCTGTTTGAGGGCGCCGGTGTCGAACGCCCCCGTCGCGGTGTCGGTGGCGGTGTGCGCCGTCGAGTCGTGGTTGACCCAGGACACCTTGCCACCGGCTCTGAGCGTCACCGTCTCGGGCTTGAACTTGTAGTCGGCGATGTCGATCGTCACAGCTCCGCGCGACGTCGATTGGGACGATGCGGCCGGTGTCGCGCCGGAGCCGTCGCTCGAGGCGTCGCCGCTGAGCAGGACGATGAGCATGGCGCCGACGGCGATCGCGACCGCGGTCACGATGACCGGCAGCAGGACGCGGCGGTCGTTGAGGAGCTTCTGCATGTGCGACCTCGGGTTCCTATCGCGCTATCGCGCCGCTGCGATCCCTGCAGACGCCGGCAGGGGCGCGTCTGCTCGTCGTCGCTTCGGTGTCGATCATCGTCGGGTACTGCGGCTCCGGCCGGCTCGCGGATCACGCCGGGGCCGATCCACCGGGCGTCGGGAGCGGCGCCGCGGGGTACGACACGCCCAGGCCACCCACCACCGTCGGTCAGCTTCCAACCACCACAGAAACGGCAAGCCTCATGATCGCCTTCGGAATCTTCCTGCTCCTCGTCGCCGCCCTGAACCCCCACGCGCGCGTTCTCGGCGGCATCGGCGTCATCTGCATCGTCGTCGGGCTGATCCTCGAGGTCCTGGGCACCATCGGCCACGCCGTCGGTAGCCGGCGCCACTACTACTGAGGCCGGGCACGCGAGGGCAGACGTGGCTCGCGGGCGGCCGTGACGGCTCGCCCGCGATCTCGTTCGCGATGACCTACAGCCGCCGGCCGCGGCGGCTGTAGCCGAACCCGCCGCCCGTCAGCAGCAGCACGATGATGATGATGAGAAGGATTGTCAGCATGGTGATCTCCGATGCTCGGTTCGGATGGCGGATAGGGACAACGCCCGGTTGCCCGGATCTGGGTCGCCGCAAGCAGCGAACGGACGAATCGGCCGACGGCCACCGCGGCCAGACGTCCCGCTCCGCGTGGTTGGGAGCTCGTGCCCGACGCCTCGCACACCGCTCGGTCCGCCGTGCGGGGGCGATCGCATCTTGGCGAGCGTCGAGGTCGCCGGCGGGCGCGTGACGGGTGCGGGCGTCAGGCTCTTACACAACTTGCACATTCGGCTTAGGGACCGTTCACACCGGGCATCGACACTGCATGGCAGTTCCCTGGTCGGCAGGGCACCCCTCCCCGTCCGAGCCGACCCGCTCACGCCAATGACCCCCCTCAGGAGCGTGAGCCGGGAACGCTGATCGCGAAGGCTGTGGGGCGGCGGTGCGCAAGCCGCCGCCCCGCACCTCGCATCACCACCGCTCCTGCGGCTCGCTTCGCAGGACCCGCACGAGCACGTAGGCCGCCCCGAGGCACACCGGCAGCGCCCACGTCGGCGTTCCGCGCGCGGCGCTGGTCGCGAGCAGCAGCGGGCCGGCACCCGTCAGCACCGCGGCCGCAGGCCACGCCACGAGCCAGGCGACGATGAAGAACCCGCCGCCGGAGGGATCGCCCCCCGCCGCCATGAACAGGATCTCGTGCGGCAGGCGCCCGCCGCGGCGCGCCGACATCGCCGCGCAGCACGCGATCGCGCCCGCGCCGGCGACCGCGACGACCGCCGCCAGCCCGCCGTTTCGCGGCAGGTCGCCCGCGACCGCCACACCCGCCGCGGCCAGGGCTGCGGCGCAGCAGACGATCAGCGCCGGCAGGACGAGGTGCGGTGGCAGCGCTCGCCCGAGCCGCAGCCCGACCTGCATGCGCGCGCGACCGGGCATGTCGAGCTCCGAGCGCATCGGCTCGAGCAGTCGCGCCGCAGCGACGTACGTGATCAACGCGCCGACTGCCACGGCCCCGGGATGGCGCGCGCCGATCAGCGCGATGGCCGTGCCCGCGGCGCCCAGCACGATCGCCTGCGCGACCAGCCGCGGCGCGCGGCGCAGCGCCACCGCTCCGCGCCAGGCGACCGCCAGCTCGCCCGTCCGCCGGGCGCCCCATGGGGTCGCGGCGATGCGCGCCACGAGGTCGCGCAGGCGTCGCAGGTCCCCGAGCTCGCGCGCTGCGCCCTTCGAACCGACGTCGGCGAGGTTGCGCCGGCTCGTGCGGACGTCGAAGCTCGCGAGCGACGCGATCAGGCCGGCGCGACCCTCGGCGCGGCGCAAGTGGCGCTCGGTGGGGGCGTCGGCGCCGTGGCGCAGCGCCAGCGTCACGGCCGCCACGGTCACCGCTGCGAGCGCGAGCAGGCCCGCGAGCGAGGCCGTCGTCGAGGCGCCGGACCCGGGCTGCACGGCCCAGCCCCAGGGACCCCACCACAGGGCGAGGTCGCGCCCGGCCCGGCCCGCGCCGGCGAGCAGCGCCAGCGCGCCCGCGAGCACGACGGCCGGCCACGCGACCGCTCGCACGGCGCGCTCCCAGCGCGGCGACGACTGCACGGCCCAGCCCGCCGCGATGCCGAGCACGCCCGTGAGCGCGACCCCGACGACCACTCCGACCGCGTCGAGGGTCGCGATCCCGCGGTGGCGCCCGGCCAGCCCGACCACGAGCAGCGCGCCGACGACCGCGCCTGCGCAGCCGCCGATCGCGAACGCGCGCCGCAGCGGCCGCGCGACGAGGTCGTGGCGCGAGAGCGGCGCGCCGAGCAGCTGCGCGACGTCGGCGACGGAGAAGACGACGGGTCCCTGGACCGCGCCCCACGACGCCACGGCGAGCAGGGCGACGAGCACGAGCAGCGGGACCCAGCGCCCGATGCTGGCCGGATCGACGACCTCGGCGAGCGCGGAGCTCGCCGTTCCGTACGCCATCCCGCCGAACGTCCCGCCGACGAGGACGGTCGTGTAGACGAGATCGGCCTTCTGGCCGAAGGTGCGCTGCGGGCGCGCCGACCGCCACCACGCGCGGACCGCGGCCAGGCGCGTGTCGGCTGCGTCGGGCGCGCTCAGTCCGCCAGCCATCCGCGCGCGATCGATCGCTCGTAGACGTCGTCCCACGGGCCCTCGTCGACGACGGCGCCCTCCTCGAGCACGATCGCGCGGTCGGCGAGGCCGCGTGCGAAGCGCAGCTGGTGGGTCGTGAACAGCACGGCGACGCCGGCGCGCTTGCGCTCGAGCAGCAGCTCGTGCAGCAGCGCCTGCGACGGCGGGTCGAGCCCGACGACCGGCTCGTCGAGCACGAGCAGCGCCGCCGGCCGGATCAGCGAGCAGGCGAGCTGCGTCTTCTGGCGCATGCCCCGCGACAGCTCGTGGGGCAGGCGGTCGCGCCACGGCTCGAGGCCGAGGCGCTCGGTCAGCCCGTCGATCGACGTCTCGGCGCCGTCCACGCCGTGCGCGATCGCGACGAGCTCGAGGTGCTGGCGAACGGACAGGTCCTGGTAGAGCAGCGGCGCGTCGGGAACGAGCGCCGTCGCCGCGCGGGCGCGCTCGCCGTCGGGCTCGCGATGGGGGTCGTGCCCGCAGACGCGTACCGTCCCGGCGGTCGGCGTCAGCTGCCCGGAGATGAGGCCGACGGCCGTCGACTTCCCGCTGCCGTTGGCTCCGATCAGCGCGACGCACTCGCCTGACCGCAGCGTGAAGCCGAGTCCGTCGAGCGCGACGAGGCGACCGTATTCGCGGCGCAGCTCGCCGACCTGCAGCGTGGGTTCGTCGTCGTGCACGACACGGGAGTGTCGTCGCTCGCGCGGACCGTCGCCGCACCCGGCCCGCGACGGACGCCGAACGTCGAGCTCCGGCCGCGTCAAGCCGAGCCGGCGGGCTGTGCGCTGGGAGGCGCCGGGCGGGGGTCGAGGGCGGTCCGCGACCATGCTCGCCAGGTCGCGTCGGCGATCGCGTCCGTCGCCGCGGCGCTTGTCCCCGTGGCGCGCAGCAGGGCACCCGGCCCATGCAGTCGCAGGACGTCCTCGTCGGGCGCGTCGGGCGCGCCGGGCGCGCCGGTCTCCGGCGGGCGCACGCCGAGCAGGCAGATCGTCGAGACGACGCGGTGCCCGGGAGCGAGCGCGACGTGTACGTCGTCGCGTCGGGTCGTCGGGCCGAGGCGCGCCGCGTCGTGCAGCAGCGGCCTGGCGTCGAGCGTCACCCGCGTGGCGGCGTCGAGCGTGCCGGCAGGCTCGCCGTCGCGGCCGAGGACGAACGTCTCGCGCAGTGCGGCGACGGCGCCCGCCTCGAGCTCGATCGTGCAGCGCCGCCGCACCTGGGCACCCGCGCAGACGATCAGCGGACCCTCGTCGAGCACGAGCCGCCCGCCCTCGCGCACCGTCACGTCGAGCGAAAGGACCGTGCACGCCGCGCCGGGCAGGGCGAGCGTCGCCGCGACCGGCTCGACCACGAGCGTCGCGCCGGCGCCGACGACGATCCGCGCGCTGTCGCGGTCGCCCGCCAGCGGCCCGGCCTGCGTCGGCACGAACGCCGCGTGCACGACGGCGCCGCGTTCGAGGATCCGCGGCGCGAGGCGCTCGCCGCGGCGCAGCTCGGCGATCGCGTGGCCGGTCGGCGTGCGCTCGATCGCCAGGACGGCGACGGCGACGTCAATGCGAGTGGGCGTGAGGATGATCGTGGTGCGGGTCGGGCGCGCCGATCGCGCTCGAGTGCAGGTGCCCGTCGGCCGCGAACGCCGCGAGCTGCGCGCGGATCCACGCGGCGACCGGCTGCGCGTGCGGCGCGGACACGAGCGACAGCGCGAGCACCGGCAGCGCGCCGCGCCGCGCGGCGGCATCGCCGAGCATCCGCTGCACGTCGGATCCGACGTACGGCGCGAGGTCGGTCTTGTTGATGACGAGCAGGTCCGCACGCGCGATCCCGGGACCGCCCTTGCGCGGGATGTCGTCGCCGCCCGCGACATCGATGACGAAGATCTGCACGTCCGCGAGCGCGGGGCTGAAGACGGCCGTGAGGTTGTCGCCGCCGCTCTCGACGAGCACGAGCTCGAGCGGGCCCTGGTCGGCCTCGAGCTCCTCGACGGCCTCGAGGTTGATCGTGATGTCGTCGCGGATCGCCGTGTGCGGGCAGCAGCCGGTCTGCACGGCGACGATGCGGTCGGGCGCGAGCACACCGGTGGCACGCAGGAACTCGGCGTCCTCGGTCGTGTAGATGTCGTTCGTCACGACGCCGAGCGCGATCTCGCCGGCGAGATCGCGGCAGAGCGCCGCGATCAGGCTGCTCTTGCCCGACCCGACGGGGCCGCCGACCCCGATCCGCAGTGCCCGCTCAGGAGACAAAGAGGCGCTCCCTGCGGCGTGCGTGGCGGCTCGCGGCGAGCTCGAGCCCGACGGCCGCGGGCGGTGGCTGCCGGGCGACCGGCCGGCGGTCGTCGGCGACCTCGCGGGCGACGGTGCCGATCCACGGCGCGAGGTCGGCGAGCCAGCGGGTCGTCTGCGCGGGGTCCAGGCCGAGCAGCTTCAGCGCGGCGCAGGCGACGGTCGCGGCGTCGTCGTAGAGGGCGATCGTCGCGACTTCGACGTCGCTGAGCCCGGCCGCAGCGCCGACGACGCCGAGCGCGACGGGGCGCGGGGTCGTCGTCGAGGCCGACCGGTAGCGGTCGATCGCCGCGCACGGCCAGGCGGTCGCCGCGCTGCGCAGAAGCTGCGAGCCCAGGCGTCGCGCGACGTCGCGCAGGACCGGGCTCGGGCAGCGCGCGGCGTGCTCGTCGTCGAGGGCGGCGAGCACGGGGTCGGCGCCAGCGGTACTCGTGCTCGTGTTCGCGTGCCCGCTCTCGGTCGCAGCCACGGCCCGGCGGGCCGCCACGCTGAGCGCCGCCTCCGGCTGCGCCACGAGCCGCAGCCGCGCGCCGATGAACCGCGCGACGCCGTCGACGCCGAGCCCCTCGGAGACCGCCTGCTCGAGCCCCAGCGAATGCGCGTAGGAGCCCGCGGGGAAGCGCGAGTCGGCGAGCAGCAGGGTCGCGACGGCGCCGGCCGAGC
>DATAZX010000011.1:0-6770 GCA_036271815.1 Solirubrobacteraceae bacterium | reverse complement strand
CTGCGAGAGCGCCGCGCGCGCGCTCATCCGGCCTTCACGGCGGGGCGCTGCGAGCCCTTGCCGACGACGACGACCTTGCCGCTCGCGATCAGCACGAGCCGGATGCGCCCGGTGTGCAGCGTGCGCGCGAGCGTGACGCTGACGACGCCGGCGTGGCTGACCGCCGAGCCGAGGCGCGTGCGCGGAGCCGACGAGCCGGGCGTGCCGCGCCAGACGGTGATGCGGCTGTGGCCGCGCTTGACGTGCAGTCGCAGCTTGGCCTTCGCGATCGTGCCGAAGACGTGCAGGTCGACGAGCAGGCGCTCGCGCGCCTTGAGCGAGTAGATCGCCGCGGCCTTGCCGTGCCCTGCGAGGCGGGATCCGACGACGCTCACGCGCGAGCTCGACTTGGCGACGCGCTGCTTCTGCGCCGCCGAGAGCGCGCTGAGGCCCTGGTCGTCACGCGCGCGCACCTGCCACGCGTGCTCGCCGACGGGCACGGCGACGTCCTTGTAGACGCGCAGCGACGGGCTCGTGCCCGCGATCTGCTTGCCGTCGCGCAGCACGTCGTAGGCGACGACGCCGATGTTGTCGGTCGAGGCAGTCCACCGCAGCGTCGCGGTCGCGCCCGACATCGAGACCGTCAGCACCGGCGCCGTCGGCGGCGTCCAGTCGGGCGTCGTGATCGCCGCGGCCGCGGAGTCGGTCGAGTTGCCGTTCGTGTCGACCGCGCGCACGACGTAGCTGAGGTCGGAATCCTGCGGCGGCGTGGCATCCGTGAACGAGGTCGAGTCGGTCGCGCCGACCGGCACGCCGTTGCGCACGACCTCGTAGTGGTCGACCTGGACGTTGTCGCCCGCGGCGACCCACGACAGCCCGACGACGTGCGCGACCGGGTTGAACGTCGGCGTCATGACGATCGGCATCGTCGGCGGCGTGGTGTCGCTCAGGCGCACGAGGCGCACGGACGTGCCGCCGCTGCGACTGCACGCGTTGACGGGCTCGAGCGTGTACTCGTAGGTCGCGTCGACCTGCAGGTTCTGCTGCACGACGGGCCCGGTCGTGAACGTGCTCATCGTCGTTCCCTGCGGCCCCTTCGTGCGCAGCTTGTAGGTGACGGGCGCCCCGGCGGTCGTCGAGGTCGTCCAGTTGAGCGTCGCCTTCTGCGACGTCGGGTCGGTGGTGACCTCGAGGATCGACGGGCCGGGCGTGCTCGTGTCCTGCACCTGGCCGGCGACGGCGAACGGCGCGGAGAGGTTGCCGGCCGCATCCTTCGCGACGACGACGGCGGTGGCCGCCGCATACGGGGCTCCGGGGACGATGTAGCCGGGCGAGAACGGCAGCGCGTCGACCGTGAACGACGCCGGCTCGCTGGCGGTCGCGCCCGTGATCGTGAAGGGCGCCGTGCAGCCGTCGCCGCCGGTCTGGGTGACGGCCGTGACGGTCGGCGCCACCGTGTCGTAGGTGACCTCCACGGGCGCGGAGTCGGTGACGGCCATGAGGAGGTCGGTGGCCTCGACGTAGTAGCAGTATGTCCCGTTCGGTGGCGTGTCCGAGGCCGTCAGCGGACCCGCGGGTGCGATCGGACCCGCGACGATCACCGGATTCACCGGCGCCGCCTCGCACGGCGTCGCGGTGACGTCGCCGCGCACGAGGTTGTACGAGGCCTCGAGCGCAACATCCGCATCCGACCAGGTCACGACGACCGGCGCGTTGGTGGCCGTCGGGCTCGGCGGCCCCGTGATGACCGGCGCGGCGAGGGCCGTGGAGGGCGCGAGCAGTGCGGCGGCGGCCACTGCGACGAGCGTGAACTGGCGTCGCATCACGCCATGGTACGCCCATCGAGGCCCCGCCAATAGCCCTTCGCGCCGCGCGTTCGCATCGTGAGCCGAACGGCGCGCGTCACATGCGCGGTGATCGCGAATCCATCCCTGCAGCGCCGGTTCCGCACGCTGCGCTGCAGCCGGTCGTGAGCACCTGCGCAGCGCGAGCCGGGCGTCAGCGCCGGGCCATCTCCGCCAGCGCATGCGGCCGCGACTCGTGCAGCGTCACCGTTCCGAGGTCGACCTGATGGGGCCAGGCCTCGACGGGCCCGCCGAAGGGCAGGACGACGTCGATGGACTCGTTCTCATCCCGCCCGCGCGGCCGCGCGACGTCGGTCAGATCGGAGAGGTCGAGGCGCGTGCAGTCCGAGAGGTCGATCAGCACGTCGCGGATCGCCACGGTGCGCCTCAGCATCAGCAGCACGTCCGGCCACGTCCTCGAGTCGTGATCGCCGCGCAGCGTGAGCACGACGATCCCGGGCAGCGGATAGTCGAGACGTACGGTGCCGACGCGTGCGGCGACGAGCACATCGTCGGCCGCCGGCGCCGGCTCGGTTGCGTGAGAGCTCGGCATGACCCGGGATGGACGCTAGCCAGCCCCACCCCTGCCGGCAAGCGCCCGGTGCCGCAACACCGCAAAACCCCACCCAGCGACACAAGAGTCCCTGCGGAACGCGGGATTCCGCGAGCGAGCGACGGGTCGTTCCCGGGGTCACTGCAGCGTGGCGATGGGGCTGCCGCCGGGCCCGCGGATCGGCCTGATCCGGCAGTGACGGCTAAGCTGGCTGGGCGCGCGCCACACCGACCCTGGCCCTTGTCCGTGGAGCACCGCCCTTCCAACCCGAGCTCGGCGCGCTGAGCAACGGGGTCGCGGTTCACAGCGGGGTCACTCATGGCAGGTCAGAACATCGGTTCCACCGTCGCTCCGGCCGTGTCCGTCGAGCTCCTCCGGCCGGGCCTCGCGCGCGTCGGCCTGCACGGCGACCACGACCTCGGCACGAAGCCGCGCCTGAGCGAGGCGCTCGCCGGCGCCGTCGCCCAGACGAACGTGCTGATCGACCTCACGGAGTGCACGTTCATCGACTCGTCTGCGATCGCGGCGTTCTTCCACGCCGGGCGCGAGCTCGGCCAGGTCGGCGGCCGGCTGGAGCTCGTGATCCCGCCCGCGGCGACAGCGGTCCGGCGCGCCGCCGAGCTGACGGCGATCGCCAGCATCTTGCCGGTGCACGAGACGCTCGCGGACGCGCTCGCCGGCTTCGAGCCGCGGGAGCACACGATCCAGATCCGCGACCTGCGCGAGCGCTTCGGCGATGCCGAGACGCGCGCCGCCGAGTGCACGTGCGGCTGGCGCAGCCCGGTGCACACGGGCCACCAGACGGCCGCGCGCGAGGCGCGCCGCGAGGGCATGCTGCACGTCGAGCGGCAGCGCACCGCGCGACGCTAGCGTCCTAGAAGGCGCCCTCGTTGAAGACGAGCAGGGCGCCGTTCGCGACCATCGCGATGCCCATGCTGTCGGTACCCGAGCGTGCGGCGCCGAACGCGCCGTTGAAGGGGCTGCTCGCGCTGTAGCGCGCCGCGCGCTGGATCAGCGTCGAGTGGTAGCGACGGGTGCCGCGCACGGCCACGAAGGCGCCGCGGCGATCGCGGAAGGCGACGATCGGCGCGCCGCGGACGAACCCGGCGATGACGGCCGAGCTGACCGACTGGCCGATCTCGGGATAGGTGTGGTTGAGGCCGCCGAGGCGGCCGGTCGCGACCCACAGGCGCGCGTCCTCGCCGGCCAGGCCGGCGCACACGACCGCGACCTCGCCGTTCGGGCCGAACGCGAGCGAGGCGCGAGCGGCGGTCGCGGGCACCGTGCCGAGGCGCTGCGGGATGCCGTCCTCACCGACGAGGCGCACCGAGCGGCTGGCCGGGTCGATGTAGGCGACCTTGAGCGCGAGGTAGCGGTCGAGCGCGAGGCCGACGCTCGAGGCGTTGGCCTCGCTGGCGGCCTGGCGGTAGGTCGTGTGCGCGAGCGTCGTGACGTGCCACGTGCCGTCGTAGAAGTGCGCGAGGCGCACGTCGACTGCGTCCGTCGTGCTCGTGCGCACGAGGTAGGCGATCGCGGGGCGGCCCTGCGCGTCGAAGGCCGGCGAGGCGCCGAAGCCGTTGTCGTCGATGCGATCTTCGATCCAGTCCTTGCCGTTCGGCGAGCGCATCGCGTACAGCTCGCTGTTGGCGGCGTGATCGGGGTCGAGGTTGATCTCGGTGCGGAAGACGACGAGGCGCATGCCGTGCTTCGAGATCGCGAGCGTCGGCTCGCGGCCGACGGGGCGGTTGTCGATCGTGCTCGCGAGCACGCGCGTCGTCCAGCGGCCGTCGCGGCGCTCGGCGTAGCGCAGCTCGCTGAGCGCGAGGCGGTCGTCGTAGACCGCCGCGTAGGCGTCGTCCTTGCCGGGCAGCCGCGCGAGGTCGGCGCCCGAGGGCCGCACCGTGAGATCGACGATCTGCGGCGCGGCGGCGCCACCGGCGGCGGTGGCCGAGCCGGCGCTGCAGGCGAGCGCGCAGATGACGAGGGCGGCGAGTGTTCGCTTCACGTGAGTGGAGTCGGCAGGAAGGAGATGGGAGCTGAGCTCAGCTGGGCGGCGCGGCGGGCGGGAACGCGCAACCCGAGCGCGCGCCTCCGACGACATTGAGCATGCTGCGCGCCGTCACGTCAATCCGCAGACGGAGAGGTCCGGGGTCGACGACGCGCAATTGCGTCATTCCATGCGGGCCGGGCTCGACGCACGCGGCGGCGGGATCGTCGACGCGCCAGTAGGGCGAGTAGTGCACGCGCAGAAGATACGTGCCGGCGACGGGGAGCGACAGCCAGAACTGCTCGCGCGTCTCGCGCAGCACGCGCGCGTCGCCCGCCAAAGCGGCTGCATCGGGCCGCGCGGCGGCGAGCGTCAGGAGCGGCGTCGCATCCGGCAACTCGAACGCCCGGAAGTCCTTCGAGATCGCGAGCTCGCGCAGCCCGCTGTGGCCGCTGCGCAGCAGATCGGCCTCGGCGCGCGCCGACGGATCGAGCGCCGCGTTGGGCAGGAACACGTAGCGGACGCCCATCAGCCGCAGCCAGCGCTGGTACGCGCCGGCGCTCAGCGTGCGGTCGTAGAGCACGCCGTTGGACGGGAAGTCGTTCTGCCGGTACCACCCGCGGGGGATCGCCTCGCCCTCGCCGCGCGTGAGGTAGTACGACTCGTAGTGGCGCGCCGTCGAGACGATCTCGACGCGGAAGTTCGCGGGGTCGTGGCGGCCGGGCTGGTGCAGGAACGAGATCACCGGCTGCCAGTACGAGGCCGCCTGCGCCTGCTCGCCGAACGAGTTGGCGACGTTCTGGACGAACGGCGCGGCCTGCCAGGCGATCGCGACGCACAGCGCGAGCGCGCCGATCGGCCCCGCCTGGCGGCGGCCGCGGATCGCGATCACGAGTGCGAGCAGCGGCGCCGCGAGGTAGTCGAGCACGCGCGTCGCGTTGCCGCCGAGCGGCGAGGGGAAGAGCTTCGACCACCAGGCGATCGCGAGGTAGGCCAGGAACAGCCCGGCCAGCGGGCGCGTGAGCTGCGAGCCGCGCGCGAGCATCAGCCCGCAGAGCGAGAACGCCGTGATCCCGATCAGGTCGGCGGCGGGGTACGGGAACGGCCCGCCGCCCGGGAACGCCTGGTAGACGGCCACCTCGGCCGCGAGCATCAGCAGGATCGCGCAGAGCGGGAACGCCACGCGCGCGCTGCGCAGCGAGGCCCGGCCTTCGCCGAGCAGCAGGCCGCCGAGCGTCACGACCAGGAACGCGAACGCGAGCGGGCTCGAGAGCGCCGTCGCGAGCGCCGCCGCCACGAGCAGCCAGGGCCGGCCGCGCTGCGCCGCCAGCAACGCAAGCAGGCTGAACGCCGTGCCGAGCGCGAACGGATACTGCCCGGCCGCCAGCAGCGCCGGCATCGAGAGCGCGAAGAGCACCGCCGACCAGCGCGCGGGGCGACCCCACTGATGCAGCACGATGACCGCGAAGAGGCCCGCCGACGCGGTCACGGCGAGCACCGCGACCGTCACCACGCCGAGTACGGCGGCCATGGGATAGAAGAGCAGGCTGTAGTTGATGACGCCGTAGCGCCCGGCGTACCAATAGTTGTCCCAGGCCGTCCAGCCGTCGACGCTGAAGACGCTCGCCTGGTAGCGGTGCGCCGCGTCGTCGACGCCGCCGAGGCCCGCGAGGCCGATCGCGAGGCCGACGAGCCCGGCGACCGCGATCGAGATCAGCACCCAGCGGTCGATCCGCGGCACCCACGCCCGGCCCAGCGCGAGCGGAGCGGAGTTGGCGGGCGCGGTGGATGTCGACATTGCGGCGGAGGGACGCGCTCGCACCGACCGGCGCGACCACGTGAGGACACTACCAGGGGTCACAGTACCCGTGAGGCCGGAATTGACGCCTCTCGGCCCGCGTGTGTCACAGATGCGCACACGGGGTAGGATCGGCGCGTACGTCACAAATGCGTCGCCCCCGTGGCAGGTAGGCGAGTGGACATGAGCTGGTGTGTTGCAGTCCTAGGGTTCGCATGCGCGATCGAGCTGATCCTCATCGTCGCGCTCGACCGCTACGCCCACGGCCTCGCGCGGAGGCTGGAGCAGCTCGAGCGGATGAGCGTCAGGCCGGCGACGCCGCCGCGGGTCGCGAGCCGCGGGCCGCAGGGCGCGGTCGAGGCGTAGCGCGCGGGCGGGTCGCAGCCGCCCTTCCGTGGGCGCACGCGCGTGCGGCACCTGCACGAAGTGGGTCAGACCCCGATCGTGCACGTGGAGTGCGCGCTCTCCGCTCGACGCCGCGCCGTGCACGATCGGTTTCAGACCCCCTTCGTGCGAGCCCCCGCCGATCCGATGACGTCACCGGAGTGGCACGAGCTCGCCGCAAAACAGCCGCGTACTCGCATGAACGGGGTCTGAAACCGATCGTGC
>DATAZX010000010.1:0-40111 GCA_036271815.1 Solirubrobacteraceae bacterium | reverse complement strand
GCTCGCGAAGTCCTCCAGCTCGGCGTCGAACACATACGTCTGCGACACGGATCTCACTCCTCTCGATGACGGCACTGACGCGACGCTACGGGGTACCCCCGACGGAAGCACGGGTTGCTCGGGCGACCCGGGATTCGACGGATCGCGGCCTGTGGTCGAGTCGCTCGCCGCGACCGCAGGCCGGCCCGTGCGCCCCATGCGCAAGGATGTGTCACTACGCTCGATCCGCCCGCCCCAGGCGATCGTTCGTGTCGTCGTCAGGTCCGTGCCGGCCGTCTTCCATGAACCCGTCGCACACGCCAACCGCCATCGAGACCGCGCCCCCGGGCGCCGCTCACGCGACGCTGACGCCGGCGCTCGTCACGCGCCTGCGCAAGGTCTGCGGTCGCGACCACGTCTACACGGACGCCGACCAGGTCCGCACGTACGAGTCCGACGGGCTGCTGCAGTACAGGACGACGCCCGGCGCGGTCGTGCTGCCCGCGAGCACGGACGAGGTCCGCGACGTCGTGTGCGCGTGCGCCGACGCCGGGGTCCCGTGGGTCGCGCGCGGCGCGGGATCGGGGCTGTCGGGCGGCGCGCTGCCGGTCGCGCAGGGCGTGCTGATCGCGCTGACGCGGATGCGCGCCGTGCTCGACATCGACCTGCCCAACCAGCGGATCGTCGTGCAGCCCGGCGTGACGAACAACGAGGTCTCGGCCGCGGTCGGGCCGACGCACTTCTACCCGCCGGACCCGTCGTCGCAGATCGTCTGCTCGATCGGCGGCAACGTCGCCGAGAACTCCGGCGGCGCGCACTGCTTCAAGTACGGCTTCACGACGAACTACGTCACGGGCCTGGAGATCGTGCTCGCCGACGGCGCGGTCGTGACGCTCGGCGGCAAGGAGCTCGACCACCCCGGCTACGACCTGCTCGGCGCGTTCGTCGGCTCCGAGGGCACGCTCGGCATCTGCACGGCGATCACCCTGCGCGTGATGCCGGTCCCCGAGGCGATCAAGACGATGGTCGCGTTCTTCGACACGACGAGCGACGCCGGCGAGGCGGTCTCGGAGATCGTGTCCGGCGGGGTCATCCCGGGCGCCATCGAGATGATGGACAACCTCACGATCCAGGCCGCGGAGAAGGCCGTCGGCGCGGGCTTTCCGACCGACGTCGGCGCCGCGCTGATCGTCGAGCTCGACGGCTCGCGCGTCGAGTGCGAGGCGTGCTTCGACGACGTCGTCGCGATCTGCGAGCGCAACGGCTCGCTCAGCATCCGCATCGCCCGCGACGAGGCCGACCGCGCGGCGATCTGGCGCACGCGCAAGGCGGCGTTCGCGGCGATGGGCCGGCTCGCCCCGAACTACTACGTGCAGGACGGCGTGATCCCGCGCACGAAGCTGCCCGAGGTGCTCGAGCGGATCGCGCAGCTCGGCGCCGAGTACGGGCTGCGCGTGGCGAACGTCTTCCATGCCGGCGACGGCAACCTGCACCCGCTCGTGCTCTACGACGGCGAGGAGCAGGCCGAGCACGCCGAGGAGCTCGCCGGCCGGATCGTCGAGGCCTGCGTCGACGCGGGCGGCTCGATCACGGGCGAGCACGGCGTCGGCGTCGACAAGAAGCGCTACATGCCGCGGATGTTCGACGAGCCCGACCTCGCCGCGTTTCAGATGCTGCGCTGCGCGTTCGATCCGCGCGGCCTCGCGAACCCGGGCAAGGTCATGCCGACGCCGCGGCTGTGCGGCGAGGTGCCGGGTCCCTATCGCCGCCATCCCCTGGAGCGCGACGGCATCGCCGAGCGGTTCTGAGCCGATGCCACGCGTCGACACGATCCGCAGCGAGACCCCGACGTCGGCCGCCGACGCGGCCGAGCTGCTGCGATCCGCCGCCGGCGACGGCGTCGCGGTGCGGATCGCGGGGGCCGGCACGAAGCCGTGGGGCCGCCCCGGCGCGGGCTACGGCCTGCGCCTGCAGACCGGCGGCATGGACGCGATCGTCGAGCACAACTCCGGCGACTTCACCGCGGTGCTGCAGCCGGGGCTGTCGATGCGCGATCTCGACGAGGCGCTCGCGGGCGCGGGTCAGATGCTCGCGCTGGACCCGCCGCTGGGGGCGGGCGACGCGGCGACGGTCGGCGGCGTGATCGCCGCGGGCGACTCGGGGCCGCTGCGCCATCGCTACGGCGCGCCGCGCGATCTCGTGCTCGGCGTCCGGGTCGCGCTGTCGGACGGCACCGTCGCGCACGCCGGCGGCAAGGTCATCAAGAACGTCGCCGGCTATGACCTCTCCAAGCTCCTGTCGGGCTCGTTCGGCACGCTCGGCGCGATCGTCGAGGTCGCCGTGCGGCTGCATCCGCGCCCGCACGCGCAGGTCACGGCGATCGGCACGACCGACGACCCCGCACGGCTGGCCGCCGCCGCGAGCCTGCTCGCCCACAGCTCGCTCGAGCCGCAGTCGCTCGACGCCTACTGGGAGGCGACGTTCGGATCGGTGCTCGCACGCTTCGGCGGCGTCGCGGCGGGCGAGCAGGCGCAGAGCGCCCAGCGGCTGCTCGCCGACATGGGGATCCAGGCCGCGACCGTCGAGGACGACGAGCCGCTGTGGGCGGCGCAGCGCTCCGCGCAGCGCAGCGTCGAGGGCGGCGCCGTGGTGCGCGTCTCCGGGCGGCCCGCGCAGCTCGCCGAGGCCTGCGTCGCCGCGCAGGTCGCGGGCGCGACGCTGGCGGGCCGGGCCGGGCTCGGGCTGTCGTGGATCGCGCTGCCGCCGGCGGCCCCGGGCGAGCTCGTCACGGCGATCGACCGCATCCGCAAGGTGCTCGCGCCGTCGCCGTGCGTCGTGCTCGACGCGCCCGCGTACGTGCGCACGCACCTCGATCCGTGGGATCAGCCGGAGGACGCCGGGCTCGTGCTCATGCGCCGCGTCAAGGCGCGCTTCGACCCGACCTCGACCTGCAACCCCGCGATCTTCGTCGGCGGCATCTAGTGGACCTCGCGCAGACGTTGCACCCGAGACGCGTACGACGTTCCCGCGAGGCTTGCCGGGTGGTCGGTCGCTGATGTCGCCGATCGACGCGACCGACGACGCGACGACGACGCCGATCGATCGCGCGTTCGACGACCACAAGCCGCCCGAGCGCGAGCTCATCGAGGACTGCGTGCACTGCGGCTTCTGCCTGCCGACGTGCCCGACGTACGTGCTGTGGAACGAGGAGATGGACTCCCCGCGGGGGCGGATCGTGCTGATGGGCGCGGGCCTCGAGGAGGGCAGCGAGCTGTCGGACGCGGTCGTCGGCCACTTCGACAACTGCCTGGGCTGCATGGCCTGCGTCACGGCCTGCCCCTCGGGCGTGCGCTACGACCTGCTGATCGAGGACACGCGCCAGCAGGTCGAGCGCCTGCACACGCGCACGCGGCGCGAGCGGCTGCTGCGCCGCGTCCTGTTCGCGATGTTCCCGCATCCCGGGCGCCTGCGCGCGACGGTACCGCTGCTCGTCGCCTACCGGCGCTCGGGCCTCGCCGCCGGCCTGCAGCGCTCGCGCCTGCTCGATCGGCTGCCGACGCTGCGCACGCTGAGCGAGCTCGCGCCGCCGGTCACGCTGCGCGACGCCGTGCGGCGCATTCCCAACCGCACGCGCGCGACCGCGGAGAAGCGCGGCAGCGTCGGGTTCCTGCAGGGCTGCGTGCAGCGGGCGTACTTCGGCGACGTCAACGCGGCGACCGTCGCGGTGCTCGCGGCCGAGGGCTTCGACGTCCACACGCCGCGCGCGCCGCGCTGCTGCGGTGCGCTCGGCCTGCACGCCGGCCAGGAGGAGGACTCGCTGCCGCTGGCGAAGGCGACGATCGAGGCCCTCGAGGGCTACGAGCACATCGTCGTCAACGCGGCCGGCTGCGGGTCGGCGATCAAGGACTACGGCCACCTGCTGCGCGACGACCCGGAGTGGAGCGAGCGCGCGAAGGCCGTCGCGGCGAAGGCCCGCGACGTGCACGAGCTGCTCGCGAGCGTGGCGCCGCGCGCGCCGCGCGGGCGCGTCGAGCTGAAGGTCGCCTACCACGACGCCTGCCATCTCGCGCACGCGCAGGGGGTGCGCTCGCAGCCGCGCCAGCTGCTGCGCACGATCCCCGGGATCGAGCTCGTCGAGCCGCGCGAGTGGGAGCTGTGCTGCGGCTCGGCCGGGATCTACAACCTCACGCGCCCGGACGCGGCGGCGCAGCTCGGTGCGCGCAAGGCCGACAACCTGATCGAGACGGATGCCGCGGCGATCGTCGCCGCGAACCCCGGCTGCACGCTGCAGATCGCCGCGCACCTGCGGCGCAAGGGCCAGCCGCTGCCGATCCTGCATCCGATGCAGCTGCTCGCGCAGTCGATCGAGGCCGGCGCCGCCGACGGCGGCGGCTGCGGGCGCCTGAGGTCCGCGGCGCGCCGGCTGCGCCCGCGCGTGCCGTCGCTGTCGCCGCGCCGCCGCGGCCGCTGATCTGCCGCGGTCGCGCGGCCGCCTGCTCGGGGCCGAGCACGGTCTCGCCGGAGACGATGCGCGGGAATCTGGTCACACGTTCGTCGCTGCCGCGTTGTGAGGGGCATGAACGATGTCCAGGACGGCCGGAGAAGGGGAACCCACGTGCGCGAGACCGTTACAGCGGACCATGCCGAGGTCGCCGTCGACGAGCCGCTGCGTGCCACGCCGCTGGGGTCGCGCATGCTGGCGGTGCTGCATACCGCCGCCGGTCCCACGGCGCGCTCGCGGGCCGAGTCGACGAGCACCGCGGCCATGGACGAGCTGCAGTGCGCGCTCGATCAGATCCTCAGCCGCGGGACCGTCAGAGACTCCGCGAGGTCCCGTCGCAGCGGCACGTGACCGAGCACGCGCCGCTGGATCCGCAGGTCGTCAAGGCTGCCGACGAGCCGCTGCGTCGCGAGATCCTCACGATCCTCGACACGACCGCGGCGACCCCGCAGGAGCTCGCCGAGGCGCTCGACGAGTCGCTGGCGACGATCTGCCGCCACGTCGCCGTCCTGCGCGACCTCGGCCTGCTGGAGGCCCCGGGCCGGCGCCGTGGCGGTGACGCGCTGCAGACGCGCTACCAGTCGGCGTCGCCCTCTTCGGGCTCGGACCCTCGCGCAAGCGGCAAGCAGCCCGGCCTGCGCGAGCTGGCCGAGCTGCTGGTCCGCGTGCTGGGCGACGGCGAGGACGCCGCCGGCGGCGACGCGCTCGCTGCCGCGCAGCTGTCCGAGCTCGACGCCGAGGGCGAGGTCGCGGCGACGGCCTGCCTGCGTGCGCTACGCACGCAGTTGCGCGAGATCGCCGCCGAGAGCGCGCGCCGCGCCGCCCGCGGTTGATCAGGTGATGAGCCCCTGGAAGAAGCTGGGCGACGCGTTGCCGTGGTTCTCCGCCGTGCCGTAGCCGCTGGGCTGCGACGGGGCGCTCCACGCGAGCATCGCCGTGCATCCGGCGGTGGCGCAGAAGTTGTCCGCGGACACGCGCACGCCCGAGCTGTCGGAGATCCACGTGCCGGAGAACGCCGTTCCGTAGGACTGGTTGCTGACGGTGCTGACCGGGCTCGTGAACGGGGCCGCGAAGTACGAGTTGCCCGCGAGGATCTGGACGTGGTTGGCGTAGGTCGCGGCCGAGGCGCTCGCCGCGAACGTGCCGCAGCAGGCGATCGCGGCGGCCGCGATCAGGGTGCGAAGGCGTGCGGTGGTCATGATGCGGCTCCTGTCAGGTCGACGGTCGTGGTGCCGTCGTCGTCGGTGAAGGACAGCGTGGTCGGTGCGTCGACCTCCGCCGCCACGGTGTTGTCGGTGACGTCGAGATCGACGTCGGGGGCGTCGGCGAACCCGAGCGTCACCGTGCTGACGCCGTCGGGCACGAGCGCCGTCACGTCGGCGGTGTCGGGGTTCACGCCGGCACCTGGCGCCGCATGGCTGACGCTGATCAGGCCGTGCGCGGCGGCCGCGTCGATCGACGAGCAGGTCGCGAGGATCGGACCCGAGGACCCCGTCGCACGGTAGGCCAGGCAGACCGTGTCGCCGGCGCCGGATGCGACGGACACGTCGCGCTCGCCGTCTTCGACGGTCGCGACGCGCGAGCGGGCGGACTCGAGGTCCGGGGAGATCGCGCTGCCGGGACCCGCCAGCTCCTGCACCTGCGAGAACAGCGTGTCGTCGCCGCTGCCGGCGGGGGTGTTCAGCACCGCGAAGTGATCGCCGGCGTCTTCTGCGGACGCGCCGGCATGCTGCGCGGAGAACGTCAGGATGAGGGCAAGCGCTGCGAGTGCAGCACAGCCCAAGCAGGTCGCGAGAACGCGAGCCCGTGGTGACGAGGTCATCTGGTGCTCCTTGGACGGGGATCGATTGGTCGACGGTCCGGATTCCGTCGTGCGACTCGCAACCACCCCTCACGCGAGCGAGCGATCGGGTGACACGAGCCCTTCCGATCGACCGGTCCCGGCGATCCCCGGGCCGGGCCGAGCCTGAACCGGCGGCGCTACAGGTCGGCGGAGTGCAGGATCCCGTCGCCGTCGCGGAAGGTGACGTGCACCGGATCGGCGGGCAGGGTTGCCACGACCACGTTCTCGGTCACCGGGGCGTCGGCGACCTCGCCGTCGGCCATGCGGAACGTCACCGTGCTGACGCCGTCGATCACGAGGCCGGTGAGCTCGACCGCGTTCGGTCCGGCGGCCGCCGGTGCGGGGTGGCCCCACTCGAACAGGCCGTGGTCGACGATCTGGTGCGGACGCGCGCAGACGACCCGCTCCGAGCTCGACGCGTCCGGCCCCGCGGCGATGCAGACCTTGCGCGGGCCCGCGCCCAGCCACACGTCCTGGCCCGACACGGAGACGTGCTGCACGCCGTCGTCGCCGATCTCGAGGTAGCCGCTGCGCGAGAACCCGTCGGTCAGCCGCGGCGTGGCGGTCGGCGCGAACGGATTGGCGGGGTCAGACGCCTGCGACGGCTGTCCGAAGACCGAGAAGCGCAGACGCAGGATCGCCCCGTCGGAGCGCACGTCGTTCGCGACGGCGGGGCGGGTGGCGCCGCCACCGCCGGAGGCGAGCGCGATGACCGCCGCGACCGCGGCCGCCGCGACGAGCACGGCCATGGCCGGAAGGCGCAGCCGACGGCCGAGGATCCGCCGCCCCGGCAGCTGCAACCGGGGCAGGATCGGCGACCGCGGGAGTGTCGGGACCCGCGGGCCGGCGGCGACCATCGCACGCCTGGAGATCTCGGCTGCCGCGGCGGCGCGCAGCTGCTCACGAAGCTCGGGAAGGTGGGCCTCACGCATGGTGCTCTCCCTGTTTGAGTTCGCCGCGCAGCACGGCCAGGCCGCGACTGACGCGCTTGCGCACGACGCTCGCCGAGCACTGCATCTCGGCGGCGATGTCCTCGTAGTCGCGCTCTTCGAGGATGTGGGCGACGACCGCGGCGCGCTGCTCGGGGGGCAGGTTCGTCAGCAGATCCATCGCCTCCGCTCCCGCGGCACGATCGGACAGCCGCTCGAGGTGCTCGGTCATCTCGTCGGTCAGCGTCATCGGCGGCATCCCGAGCCGGCGGCGCATGTCGTCCTGGACGCGCGCCGCGCGGTAGCTGTCGACGAGGACGTTGTGGGCGATCCGAAACAGCCACGCCGCCGGCGGCACTCCGGTGTACTCGAAGCCGGCGGCCCCCGACAGGGCCGAGGCGAAGACCTCGGCCGTCAGGTCGGCTGCGAGCTCCGCCGAGCTCGTGCGACGCAGCATGTAGAGCAGGACGGCCTCTTCGTAGAGGTCGTAGAACTCGGCGAAGGCGTCGGGGTCCGTGGCCGTCGTGGCCAGCAGTCGCGCGTCCCTCTCGGCATGGCCGCCCATTGCCCCTTCCATCGCAAGGGAGTATCCGACGTGACGGAGTTGGCACGTAGCCGCTCATCGGCGGCGTGATCTCAGGGCGTCGAGATCTCCGCCTCCTCGAGCTCGACCGCCTGCGCGCGCAGCGGCAGCGTGACCGTGAACCGCGCGCCGCCGTCCGGCGCGTCGGCGGCCTGCGCACGCCCGCCGTGGGCGGCGACGATCGCCGCCACGATCGAGAGTCCGAGGCCCGCGCCGGCACGCCCGCGCCCGCGGCCGGGGTCGGCGCGCCAGAAGCGCTCGAAGAGCTCGGCGGGATCGCCCTCCGGCAGGCCCGGGCCGTGATCGCGGACCTCCAGGCGGGCGTGCTCGCCGTCGGCGCGCACCGCGACCTCGATCGGCGTGCCGGCGGGCGTGTGCACGAGCGCGTTGCGCACGAGGTTGGCGAGGACCTGGCGCAGCTGTCCGGGGTCGCCGTCGAGCACGGCGGCGCTGCTGGCGCCCGCGGCGTCCGCGACGTGCAACGCGATCTCGCGATCCGGCGCGACGGCCCGCGCATCGTCGACCGCGTCGGCTGCGAGGGCGGCCAGGTCGACGCGCTCGCGCCGCAGGTCGCGCACCTCGTCCAGTCGCGCGAGCGCGAGCAGGTCCTCGACGAGCACGCCCATCCGCGCCGACTCCGCCTCGATCCGGCTCATCGCCTTGTCCATCTCCGGACCCTCGCGCGCCGCCCCGATCCGAAACAGCTCGGCGTAGCCGCGGATCGACGCAAGCGGCGTGCGCAGCTCGTGCGAGGCGTCGGCGAGGAAGCGCCGCAGCCGCTCCTCGCTCGCGCGGCGCTCGGCGAACGCCTCCTCGAGGCGGGCGAGCATCGCGTTCAGCGCCAGGCCGAGGCGCCCGACCTCGGTACGCGGCTCGGCCGGCTCCACGCGCCGGGCGAGGTCGCCGCCGGCGATCGCGCCGGCCGTGTCGCCGATGCGATCCAGCGGGCGCAGGCCGAGCCGCACGATCCACCAGACGGCCCCGCCGAGCGCGGCCAGGACGGCCGCGATGACGAGCGCCTCGATCAGCAGCAGCCGGTTGAGCGTCGCGCCGGCCTCGGCGAAGGGGATCGCGACGACCGTCGTCTCGCCCGGCTGCGTGGGCGTCCCGACCGCGTAGATGCGATAGCTCCTGCCGCCCGACTCGATCGTGCGGTGCTCGTCGCGCTCGACCTGGGCGGGCAGGGTCGGCGCCGTCGGCGACTGCTCGCCGGCCGTCACGCTGAGGAACGTCCCGCCGACGATCTTCCCCGTCGCGTCGCGCTGCTGCGCGAAGGTCCCCGACGGTGGGGGATCGCCGATCGGCGCGTGATCGCCGCCGCCCGCCCCCGGCCCGGGCGCGCCGCCGGCCGGGCGCGGCGCCGTCTGCGCCGGCAGCGGCGGCCCGCCCGGCCGGCCGTAGGCGGCGCCGGCACGCGGCGGCGCGGTCGAGCCGCTGGCGGTCGAGCCGGTGCCGGTCGATTCGCGGCCCGTGCTCGACTGGCGCAAGCCCTTGACGTAGCCCGCTTCGCGCAGCGCCTGCAGCGCCGGGTCGACGGCGGCCGACGCCTGGTCGTCGACGCGGCCGAGCTCGAAGTCGCGCAGCGCGCCGTACGTCACGGCGCCCAGCACGAGCAGGCCGACGGCCGCGAGCGCCACCATGCCGATGACCAGGCGGGAGCGCAGCGACATCGTCAGCCCCGCGGCAGGCGCAGCGCGTAGCCGACGCCGCGCACCGTCTGGATCAGCGACGGCCCGTGCGGGTCGAGCTTCTTGCGCAGGTAGCTGACGTAGGTCTCGAGGATCCGCGAGTCGCCGTCGAAGTCGTACTCCCAGACGTGATCGAGCAGCTGCGCGCGCGTCAGCACCCGGCGCGGGTTCAGCAGCAGGTAGCGCAGCAGGCGGTACTCGGTGGCCGTCAGCTCGATCGGGCTGCCGCCGCGGCTGACCTCGCGCGTGTCCTCGTCGAGCTCGAGGTCCTCGAACGTCAGGCGGCTGGAGTCGGGCTGGTCGACGCCCGTGCGGCGCAGGATCGCGCGGATCCGCGCGACGAGCTCCTCGAGGCTGAACGGCTTCGTGACGTAGTCGTCGCCGCCGGTCGTCAGGCCGCGGATCTTGTCCTGCGTCGCGTCGCGCGCGGTGAGGAAGATGATCGGCAGCTTCGCGCGCTGCGCCCCGAGGCGCTCGGCGACCTCGAAGCCCTCCATGTCGGGCAGCATGATGTCGAGCACCATGAGGTGCGGGTCGAACGTCCGCACCGCCGCCAGCGCGTCGCGGCCGCTGCCGGCGATCTCGACCTCGAAGCCCTGGAAGCGCAACGCCATCGAGACGACGTCGGCGATGTTCGGCTCGTCGTCGACGACGAGCACGCGGTGGCGCTCTGCGGTCTCTGCTGCCGTGCTCATGCGGACATCATCGTCACGGATGCTGGGAAGTTGCTGAGAGGCCGTGGTCGGCGTGCCGGCGCGGCTGGTTCGTCCGGCGCACTTGGTTCGCTATCGCGGTGAGCCGTCGAGCGGGCAGAACTTGAAATGGCCGCCGAGCTCGAGGAGCTCGCGTACCAGGCAGCCCTGAATGCGCTTGCAAGCCAGGAGCGTGCGCTGACGGAGTTGCGTCAGCGTGCGGGGACGGTGCTGGCCGCCGCGCCGATCTCCGGTTCGTTCCTCGGTGCTCAGGCACTCACACGGCACGGCCTGCACGTCCTCGCCGTGCTGGCGCTCATCGCTCTCGCCGCGAGCGTGCTGCTGAGCCTGCTCGTGCTGCTTCCCCGCAAGCAGATGGTCTTCTCGATCGACGCACCGACGTTGTACACGGAGCTCTTCGCGCATGCCGACGATCCACTGGAGGTCCATCGGCGGCTCGCCTACTGGTTGCAGAGCTTTCATGTCAGCAACGAGTCGAGGATCGATGCCCTCGTCCATCGCTTCGAGCTCGCCGTGGTCGCGCTGGCGCTCGAGATCGTGTTGTGGGCGTCCCAGCTCGCGCTAGGCTGACTGGGATGGCGAATCAGAGGCCCGCCGCACCGCCGCCGCCGCCACCTCCACCTCCGCCTGGTCTCGGGATCCCCGAGAAGCGCGACGGTGGAAGCTCGCGATAGGGTCCGGCTCGCCGCGCGCCGGCAGTGCTGCTGACTGCGACTACACGGTGTGCGACTCGCCCGGCTCGAGCACGATGCAGCGCGCGTTGGTCTGCGCCTCGACGTCGGACTGGAACGCCGCGACGTCCGTCTCGATCGGGGGGAACGTGTTGTAGTGGCTCGCGATGACCTGGAACGGGTCGACGAGGTCGACCGCGGCCACCGCGTCGTGGCGGTCCATCGTGTAGTGGCCGCCGATCGGAACGATCGCGAGGTCGATCTTGCCGGCGCGCTTGGCGAGCGCGAGGTCGGAGAACAGCGCCGTGTCGCCGAGCACGTAGACGAGCTTGCCGCCGAAGGAGATCAGCAGGCCGGCGGGCGTGTGGACGGTCCCGTCGGGCGACGTGCCGGTGTGCCACGCGGGCATCAGCTTGACCCAGCCCCAGTCGAACGTGACCGTGCCGCCGATGTTCGGGTCGCGCACGTCCTCGACGCCCTTCTCGGAGATCTCGTTCGCCAGCTCGACGATCGCCAGGACCGTGGCGTCGGTGCGCTTGGCGATCGAGATCGTGTCCTCGCCGTAGTGGTCGCCGTGGCCGTGGGTCTGCAGGATGACGTCGCACGCGACGTCGCCGGCGGCGATCGAGGCGGTCGGGTTGCCGGTGAGGAACGGATCGACGAGCAGGCGCGTCCCGCCGTCCTCGAGCAGGAAGCTGGCGTGGCCGAGCCAGGTGACTTGCATGTGACGGCTCCTTCGGCGTTCGTGGCGTGCGGGTCGGTCGAGAGTATGCCCCCGGCGCCCACCCACATGCGCGGCCGGCCCGCGGCCTACGACAGCGCCCCCGTCGCGCGCCCGCGCCCGCGCCGGCGGACCTCGCGCAGCGCGACCGCGAGCCTGCGGACCGCCTCGTCGTGGACCGCCGGCTCGACGAGCCCGAACGACAGGCGCATGCACGTGCGCGAGGACTTCTCGGCCTGGATCGCGCCGCCCGGCAGGAACGACACGCCGGCCCGCACCGCCTCGACGTACAGCGCCCGCTCGTCGACCGGGTCGTGCAGCGTGACCCACGTGTGGTGGCCCCCCGCGGGCACCGTCCAGCTCGCCTCCCGGCCGAGATGGCGATCGAGCGCGCTCATGAGCGCGTCGCGGCGACGACGGTAGACGGGGATCGCGTCCGCGAGCAGCCGCGCGTGGCGCTCGCCGCGCAGGTAGTGCGCGCCGAGGTACTGCGGCAGCGCGGCGGTGTGGATGTCGGAGTCGAGCTTGAGCGCCACCAAGCGGTCGTAGACCGGCCCGCTCGCGGCGATCCAGCCGACGCGCAGCCCGCCGCCGATCGTCTTGGACAGCGAGTCGACGTAGATGACGTGCGAGGGCGCGGACGCGCGCAGACGCGGCAGCGGCGCGCCGTCGTAGCGGATCGTCGCGTAGACGCCGTCGTCGAGGACGAAGAAGCCGCGCGTGCGGGCGAGCTCGAGCAGCCGCTCGCGGCGCGCCGGCGAGAGGTCGGCGCCGGTCGGGTTCTGGCACGACGCCTGCAGCGCGACGAGCTTGACCTCGTGGCGCGCGAGGATCCGCTCGAGCGCGTCGACGTCGGGTCCGTCGGCGTCGACCGGCAGCGGCAGGACGCGGGCGCCGGTCGACTGCAGCGACGCGAGCGTGCCGGCGAAGGTCGGCGACTCGACGACCGCCACGTCACCGGGGCTCAGCGTCGCGCGGGCGATGAGGTCGAGCGCCTGGCGCGCGCCCGAGGTGACGAGGATCTCGTCGGCGCGGGTCGCGTAGCCGGCCTGGACGCCGAGCTGCGCGAGCCGCTCGCGCAGCTCGGGGAGCCCCTCGACCTCGAGGTAGTCCGTGACGGCGCGCGGGTGCTCGCGGGCGAGGTCGGCGGCGATCTGCGCGAGCTCCCGCGACGGGCACAGCTCGGGATCCGGGAAGCCCGAGGCGAGCGCGATGACGTCGCTGCGAAACGGCGCGTGCAGCGAGTCGCGCAGCATCTCGTCGGCGTAGGACGGCGTGCGCGGGGCGAGCATCCCGAGCTGCCAGTCGTCGTTGTCCTCCGCGACGGCGGCCGGCACGTTGCGGCGCACGAACGTCCCGCGCCCGACCGCCGCCGTCACGTAGCCGAGCTCGGACAGGCGCCGGTACACGCGCACGGCGGTCAGGTGGTTGATGCCCGCGTCCGCGGCCAGCGTGCGGGTCGCCGGGAGCTTCTCGCCCGGTTCGAGCTCGCCGCTGTCGACGAGGCCCGCGATGTGGTCGACGAGCTGCTGGGTGATGGACGTCTCGCCCGCTCGTTCGAGGTCCAACACGCCGAATTTGTAGGACATTGACTTCATGGTGTTGGATCGTACAGTGGCCTACATACCCGGTCAACGGAGAGGCGTATGTCCTACACACTGGAGAGATTGATCGATCGCTTTGCCCAGCGGGCGGTGTCGGCCGACACGAGCGCGAGCTTCGCGACGAGCCACGCCGTGGTCATCCGGCTGGCGGGCGCCTCCGACGCGCCGCTGCTGCGCGAGCTCGCGGCGCTGGACTCCGCGCCGCCACTCGCCGGACCCGCGCTGCTCGCCGTCGTCGACGAGGTCCCGTGGGCCGCGCACGGCCTCGAGGACGACCGCGTCATCGCCGACCCCTTTCGCCCGAGCGCCGAGGCCGTGGGACTGCTCGCCCTGCGCGTCAGCCAGCTGCGGGCCGCCGCGCAGGGGCGCGCGACCGCGCCGCGGACGCTGCGCCGGCGCCTCGCGCGGCGCGTCCGAGCGTCCTGACGGAGGCGGTTCCCGCAACGTGCGAGAAACGCGAATCCCGTCAGCTGCGCAACTCCGCCGCCGCTTGTGTTTTCATAACCACGAGCCGAGTCCCGAGACGTCCGACGTCGCGGGAGCGGGGGACCCATGGTGATCGATCGTGATCACGGGGGCGAATTGCCGTCGTAGACGGCATAGCGCGGTCTTTGCGCGCGAGCCCGGCAGCTAACCCCGTAGGCGACACAAAGAGATCGCCAAGTGGAGGACTGTCCGCGTGTTCGAGTCGTATCTGAGCCCCGCCCACGGCATCGCGCCGCATCGTGACCTGGCGTCCTACGAGCTCTGGGCGATCTCGCTCGAGCGCTCGCTGCGCCGTCGCGAGCTCGCCGCGACGCACCGCAGGTCGGCACCGAAGACCAAGGGCGCGGCGGCGGCCGTCAGCGCTGCGCTGCTCGTGACGCCGCTGCTGCCGACGGCCTTCGCCTCGGCGGCGAGCCGCGGCGCGACGCCCTCGTCTGCCGTCCAGCCGCTGAAGCGCCAGTTCACGGGCCGAGTCCTGCAGCGCGGCTCGACCGGCAGCACGGTCGCGCAGGTCCAGCGCGTGCTCGGCGTCGCCGCCGACGGGATCTTCGGACCGGTCACGGCCGGCGCGCTGCGCGACTTCCAGACGCGCAATCGCCTGCCGCGCACGGGCAAGGTCGACTCCGCGACCTGGCTGGCGCTGCTGAAGGCCGCCGTCTCGACGCCGGTGGACGCCACCACGACGACCCCGGCAACGACACCGGCCGCTCCCGGCACCTGCGGGGGACTGATCGCCGCGCCGCTGCACGGGACCGTGACGAGCCCGTTCGGCGACGGCCGCAACCACCCCGGCATCGACCTCGCCGCCCCGATCGGCACCGCCGTGCGCGCCGCGGCCTGCGGCACCGTCACGTTCGCCGGTACCGAGAGCGGCTACGGCAAGTACATCTGCGTCCAGCACAGCTCGACGTTCTCGACGTGCTACGCGCACCTCTCGGTGATCGGCGTCGCGAAGGGCGCGTTCGTCGCCGCGGGTCAGATGATCGGCCGCGTCGGCATGACGGGCAACACGACCGGGCCGCACCTGCACTTCGAGACGCGCGTCTCGGGGACGCCGGAGAACCCCGCGCCCTACCTGGCGGGGACGACGGCGATCCCCGGCGTGCCGCTGACGAGCCCCGCCGCGCCCGCGACCCCGGCCGCGCCTGGGGTGGCCGCACCGGTCGCCGCGAAGACGACCAAGGCGTCGAGCGCGGCGAAGGCGAGCACGCGCTCGGCGTCCAAGACCTCGCCCGCGAAGGCGTCGCACGCCACCGCGCACCCCGCGGCCAAGGCCCCCGCGGCGGCGAGCGCGACGGGCGGCGCGTACGCGCCGGTCGCCGCCCGCTGACGGCGCCTCGTCCCGGCGAACGCCGATCGCACGGTCGCGGTGTGCAGGCTCCGCCCGCCGCGACGCGCACGGCAACGTCGCGCCAGCGGGCGGACAACATGACCGTCGCATCCGTGCGTCACGATGAGCGGGTGGACGCCAGCGGATCGCAGACTCCGGCCGCGCACTCGATCGCCGCGCTCGAGCTGCTCTCGGACGTCATCGCAGGCATCGACGAGCAGCCGGGCTCCGAGCAGTTCTTCTCGCGCCTCGCCGAGGCCGTCTGCCGCCTCACGCAGATGGACCGCGCGGTGATCTTCAGCTACGACGACGCGCGCCGCCGCGTCCACGCCGCGGGCGCCCACGGCGTCGCGCTCGAGAGCTTCGCCGGGCGCCACGTGACCGTCGAGTCCGCGCCCGTCGCGCGCCAGGCGCTGACCGAGGATCGCGTGATCGAGGTGCTCGCCGAGCACGGTCACGACATCTCCGAGGACTTCGCCCAGCTCGCCGGCGACCACCCGCTCGTCTACGTCCCGATCATCGCCGCGGGGCGCTGGATCGGCGTGATCCTCGCCGAGCCGGCTGCCGGGACGTCGCCGATCGACGCGCCGCGGCGCGAGCTGCTGTGGATGCTCGGCAAGACGCTCGCGCTGGCGGCCGCGTCGCGCAGCGCGACCTATCACGGCGAGCGCGCGCGCGAGCTCGAGGAGCGCATCGACTTCGCGCGCGACATCCACGACGGCGTCGTGCAGCGGCTGTTCGGCGTCTCGCTCGCGCTGTCCTCCGAGCAGCCGCTGAGTCCCGCCGCGCGCGGGCGCTGCGCGGCGGAGGTGCGCGCCGCGCTCGGCGAGCTGCGCTCCGCGCTGCAGCGCCCGCTGGGCCGCACGTCGCCGCCGACCGGGACGACGCTCGCCGCCGAGCTTCACCGCCTGAGCGCCGAGCATCGCGACCTCGGGATCTGCGTCGAGGGCGCCGTCGAGGGCGTGCCCGCGTCGCTCGAGCCGCTCGCGCAGTCGGTCCTCACCGAGGCGGTCCGCAACGCGCGCAAGCACGCCGACGCGCGCCGCCTGCTCGTCCGCGCGCACACCGACGACGGCACGCTCGTGCTCGAGATCGAGAACGACGGCGTGCCGCCGCGCCGCGCCGCGAGCACCGGCGTCGGCCTGCGCCTCGCCGCGCTCGAGGCGCTGCAGGCCGGCGGCCTGGTCGAGTTCGGCGAGCGCTCGCCGGGCACGTGGCAGGTGCGGCTCGTCGTGCCGATCCCGGGAGGCGGCGCGTGACGACGACCGCGGGCACCGATCGCCTGCGCGTCCTCGTCGTCGACGACCACGATGTCGTGCACTGGGGCTTTCGGCTGATGCTCGGCGAGCTGAGCTGGGTCGAGCGCTGCCTGTCGGCGCGCACCGGCGACGAGGCGCTCGCGCTGACGCGCCGCTACGCGCCGGACATCGCGCTCGTCGACCTCTTCCTCGGCGAGGAGTCCGGGCCGGACGTCTGCGAGCGCCTGCGCACCGCGCGCCCCGAGCTGCGCGTGCTGCTGATCTCCGGCGCGGGGCGCGTCTCGGCCGCGACCGCGAGCGCGTGCGGCGCGAGCGGCTTCGTGCCGAAGGACTGGCCCGCGGCGGACATCGCCCGCGCGGTGCGGACCGTCGCCGGCGGCGACGCGCTGGCGCATCGCGCATCGTCGAGCGACGGGCAGCTCGTGCTGTCCGGTCGCGAGCGCGAGGTGCTCGAGCGCGTCGCCGGCGGCGCGACGAACCGCGAGATCGCGGCCGAGCTGCACCTCTCGCCGCACACGGTCAAGGAGCACACGAGCGCGCTGTATCGCAAGCTCGAGGTCCGCAACCGCGCCGAGGCCGTGCAGCGCGCGCAACGCCTCGGGCTGCTCGCCTGACGATCGCCGCGCCGGGTCGCGTCGCGGTCGCGGGCCGCCGCCCGGAACACCCCCCGGTTGGGGGGAATCGTTGGCAATCCGATGCGATACCCGTGACTCTGTGAGTGTGATCGATACGACGCTCACCATCACCCCGCGGCAGCGCGACGAGCGGCCGGTGCTGCTCACCGGAGCGACCGGGTTCGTCGGCATGGAGCTGCTCGTGCGCGTGCTCGAGCAGACCGACCGCGACGTCGTCGCGCTCGTCCGCGCGCAGGACGACGCCGCCGCCGAGCGGCGCATCGACGACCTCATGAAGCTGCTCTTCGCTCCCGCGGACCGTCACGCCGTGCGTGGCCGGGTGCGCGGTGTCGCGGCGGACCTCGAGCAGCCGGGCCTGGGCCTGAGCGAGTCCACCCGCGACGAGCTCACCGAGAGCATCGGCGCGGTCGTGCACTGCGCGGCGTCGGTGAGCTTCACGCTGGAGCTCGAGGAGGCGCGTCGCATCAACGTCGAGGGCACGCGCGAGATCCTGCGGCTCGCGGCCGAGGCGCGCGACTACGGCGCGTTGGATCGGGTCGTGCACGTCTCGACCGCGTACGTCGCCGGCGAGCGCGGCGGCCGCGCGCGCGAGCGCCAGGGCGACGTCGGGCAGAGCTTTCGCAACACCTACGAGCAGACCAAGCTCGAGGCCGAGCAGCTCGTCCACGACAGCGGCCTGCCGGCCGCGATCCTGCGCCCGAGCGTGATCGTCGGCGACAGCGTCACCGGCTGGACGCCGTGCTTCAACGTCATCTACTGGCCGCTGCAGGCGTTCGCCCGCGGGCTCTTCGACCCGATCCCGGGCGATGCGCACGCGCCGATCGACATCGTCCCGGTGGACGTCGTCGCCGACGCGCTGCTCGAGCTGCTGACCGGTCCCGTGCGCTGCGGCCCGTTTCACGTCGTCGCAAGCGACGAGGCGGTCTCCAACCAGCGCCTCGCGACGATGGCCGCGGACTTCTTCGACACCGCGCCGCCGAAGTTCGTCGGCCCCGGCGTCGACCCGTCGGCGGAGGTGCGCGCGGGGGTCTTCATGTCCTACTTCAAGGTGCGCTGCACGTTCGACGCGCTGCGCGGCCGGCGCACGCTCGGCGCGAAGCCGCCGCCGATCGAGGAGTACTTCCCGGCGCTCATGCGCTACGCCCGCGCGGCCCGCTGGGGCAAGGCGCCCGCGAACCGCTGGGCGGTCGGCGCGGGCGCGCTGGAGAACGTGGCGTAGCAGGCGGCTGGCGCGGAGCCGTGACGCGGCGCGGTCGTCAGTGCTCCAGGCCCCAGAGCTGGAGGTACGCCGGGCGGCCGGGCGGCTCGATGCGGGACACGTAGACGGCTCCCTCGGACAGGCTCGCGCTGTGAGAGGGTGCGGGCAGGTGCAGGGTGACGAGCACGGTCCGGCCGAGCAGGCCGCAGCGGCGCGCGTCGACGGAGCGCGCCGAGCCCTGCGTCACGAGCTGCGCGCCCGTGCTGGCCGTGCCGCGCAGGTCGCGTCGCGGGTAGGCGAGGCGGGCCTGCGTGACCGCGGCGCGGCGGGCCTCGGCGAGCGCGCGCGGTCCGAGCGCGACCACGTATCGCGGGCAGTGCCCGTAGCGATACTGGCTGTCGGAGAAGGGGCGGTCGTGGTCGATCAGCGTTCGCGTCGCGGCGTAGGCGAGCCCGCCCGCCGCGCCGAGCGCGACGACGATCGCCAGCAGCGAGCTGCGACCGGCACGCAGCCGGCGCCGCGGTGTGCGGCGGCGCGGGTCGGCGGCGGCGTCGAGTCGCCGTGCCGCGCCGGAGAGCTCGTCGCGCAGCTTCGGGAGCATCGTCATCGCTGTCCCTCCAGTCGGTCGCGCAGGGTCTTCAGGCCACGGCTGACGCGCTTGCGCACGACGCTCGGCGAGCACGCGAGCTGCGCGGCGAGCTCGTCGTAGCCGCGCTCGTCGAGGACGTGCGCGCGCACCGCCTGCTGCTGCTCGGCGGGCAGGCCCGCCAGCGCCGCGAGCGCGTCGTCCGCGGTGAGCTCGTCGATGCGGGCGAGCGCCTCGTCGTCCAGTGCGACCGGCGCCATGCCGAGGCGCCGGCGCGTCTCGTCGGCGACCCGCCGCGCCCGCAGGCTGTCGGCGAGCAGGTGCCGCGCGATCCCGAACAGCCAGGCCCGCGCCGGACCCGCCGCCGGGTCGTAGCGCTCGCGCCCGGCGAGCGCGCGCGCGAACGTCTCGGCCGCGAGGTCGGCGGCGAGCTCCGAGCGGCCCGTGCGGTGCACGAAGAACGCCAGCACCGCGCGCTCGTGACGCTCGTAGAACAGCTCGAAGCCGCGCGCACCGCCTCGCAGCAGGGCGCCGTCGCCGTCGTCGGGTCGTGGTGTGCGAGCCATCACCGGTCACTTCGCGGCACGCCGGCCGCTGTGACCGCGGATGCTCAGGCCACGCTCGGCGCTCCCGCCGGCAGCGTCGCGAGCGCCGCGTCCAGGTCGGACTGCGAGAGCTCCGGATCCTCGAGCGTTCCCGCCAGGTAGGCGTCGTACGCCGCGAGGTCGAAGTTGCCGTGGCCGCAGAGCCCGAACAGGATCACGCGCTGCTCGCCGGCCTCCTTCGCCGCCAGCGCCTCGTCGATCGCGGCGCGGATCGCGTGGGCCGGCTCGGGCGCCGGGATGATCCCCTCGTGGCGCGCGAACTGCAGCGCCGCGGCGAACGTCTCGTTCTGGCGGTACGCGCGCGCCTCGAGCATGCCGGCCTTCAGCAGCGCGCAGACCATCGGCGCGTCGCCGTGGTAGCGCAGGCCGCCGGCGTGCACGGGCGGCGGCACGAAGTCGTGGCCGAGCGTGTACATCGGCATCAGCGGCGTGAGGCCCGCGGTGTCGCCGAAGTCGTACGCGTAGACGCCCTTCGTCAGGGTCGGGCAGGCCGCCGGCTCGACCGCGAGGAAGCGGGGACCGGCACCGTCCGAGCTGCGCATCCTGCGCCGGATCCACGGGAACGTCAGCCCGGCGAAGTTCGAGCCGCCGCCGACGCAGCCGATGATGACGTCGGGCTCCTCGCCGGCCATCTCCATCTGCGCGATCGTCTCCTGGCCGATGACCGTCTGGTGCAGCAGCACGTGGTTGAGGACCGAGCCGAGCGCGTAGTTGGCATCGGGGTCCTGCGCGGCGACCTCGACGGCCTCGGAGATCGCGATCCCCAGCGAGCCGGTCGGGTGCGACGCGTTCGCGATCCCCGACCGCGTGCGCTCGGACGGCGAGCGGTGCACGGTCGCGCCCCACGTCTGGATCATCGAGCGGCGGTAAGGCTTCTGGTCGTACGACGAGCCGACCATGAAGACCTCGCAGTCGAGCCCGAACAGCGAGCACGCGAACGCCAGCGACGAGCCCCACTGCCCCGCGCCGGTCTCGGTCGTCAGGCGCTTGATCCCGGCCTGGGCGTTCGCGTAGGCCTGCGGCACCGCGGTGTTCGGCTTGTGCGAGCCGGCCGGCGACCCGCCCTCGTACTTGTAGTAGATGTGCGCCGGCGTGCCGAGCGCCTTCTCCAGGCGCCGCGCGCGAAACAGCGGCGTCGGGCGCCACAGCTTGTAGACCTCGCGCACCTGGTCGGGGATCTCGATCTCCGCCTCGCCGGAGACCTCCTGGAGGATGAGCTCCATCGGGAAGATCGGCGTCAGGTCGGGCGGCCCGGCGGGCGCCATCGTCTGCGGGTTCAGCGGCGGCAGCGGCTCGCCCGGCAGGTCGGGGAGGAGGTTCACCCAGTGGGTCGGGATCGCGTCTTCGGACAGCAGGAACTTCGTCGTCTCGGCCATGTCGCGAGCCTAGAGCTTCGCCGGCGTGCCACAAAGCAGCCGCCGACCGCCCGGACCGGGTAGAAAGCGCGGATCGACTCCCTGCGCGGAAAGCTCCTGATCGCCGGCGCGACGCTGCCGGACCCGAACTTCGCCCGTACCGTCGTGCTCGTCTGCGAGCACAGCGAGGACGGCGCGCTGGGGCTCGTGCTCAACCGCGCGGGCGAGCTCGTCGTCGGCGAGTCGGCGCCCGAGCTGGCGCCGCTGATCGGCGACGAGGCGACGATCGACGAGGGCGGGCCGGTCCAGCCCGACGCGCTGCTCGTGCTCGCGGAGTTCGAGGACGCCTCGGACGCCGCGCTGCCGGTGCTCGGCAGGGTCGGGCTGATGGGCGATCGCAGCGAGATCGACGACCTCGTCGGCACGACCCGTCGCGCCCGCGTGTTCGCCGGCTACGCGGGCTGGGGGCCGGGCCAGCTCGACGCCGAGCTCGCGCGCGACGACTGGTTCGTCGCGCCCGCCGGGGTCGACGACATCTTCGACCCCGACGCCGACGAGCTCTGGCAGCGCGTGCTGTCTCGCAAGGGCGGGCACTTCGCGGTCGTCGCGCGGATGCCGGTCGACCCGTCGGTCAACTGACCGCCGTCCCGTGCGGACGCGCGCGGTGCTGGCGCGAAGGTGTCTCCCGCCGGCACGCATGGCGCCGCGAGGCGATCTCACACGAGCAGCGTGATCGCGACGACCACCCCGTAGGCGATCACGACGCCGCGCAGCAGCGGGGCGGGCAGCCGGCGCGCCACGCGCACGCCGGCGACCCCGCCGAGTGCCGCCCCCGCCGCGACGAGCAGCGCGGCGCTCCACGCGATCGGGCCGAAGAGCGCGAAGCCGACGGCGCTGACGATCGCGACCAGCAGCGACGTCACGCCCTTCAGCGCGTTCAGGCGTTGCAGGTCGTCGGGCAGCAGCGTGCCGAGCAGGGCGAGCAGGATGATCCCGAGGCCGGCGCCGAAGTAGCCGCCGTACAGCGTCGTCGCGAACAGCGCGCCGTGCAGCACGACCGGCGAGCCCGCGCGATGGCTGCGGCGGGCGAGGGCGGCCGCGCGCGGCTGCAGCGCCAGCAGCAGGCAGGCGGCGAGGATCAGCCACGGCACCAGCGCGCGGAACACCGACGCCGGGCTGACCAGCAGCAGCGCGGCGCCCGCGGCCGCGCCGAGCGCGCTCGTCGGCGCGAGCCGGCGCACCCGCTCGCGCTGCACGCCGAGCTCCTCGCGGTAGGCGAACGACCCGCCGACGTAGCCGGGCAGCAGCGCGATCGAGTTCGTGACGTTGGCGGCGACGCTCGGGTAGCCCGCCGCGAGCAGCGCCGGGAACGAGATCAGCGACCCGCCGCCCGCGACGGCGTTGACGGCCCCGGCGCCGAAGCCCGCCGCCGCGAGCAAGACAGCCGTCTCCGCGGTCACCGGCGACGCTCGCCGCGCCCGAGGCTCACGAGCGTGGCGCGCCGCGAGGTCCGGCGGATCCAGGCTCGGCCATCGCGGCAGCGTCGCACACGGATGCGCGCGAGCGGGTAGACGGCGATCGATCGCACGACCACGAAGGAGGACGATCGCCATGGCGAAGGACCACGGACCCACGATCCAGGACGACGAGCGCTACGAGGCGCTGCGCGACGAGGGCATGAGCAAGCAGAAGGCGGCGCGGATCGCCAACACGGACGCCCACGAGGCCGGCGTCCGCGGAGGCAAGGCCGAGAGCTACGAGGACCGCACGAAGGCCGAGCTCGAGCAGCGCGCGCGCGAGGTCGGGATCGACGGGCGCTCGAAGATGAGCAAGGCCGAGCTGATCGAGGCGCTACGGTCTGGCCGATGAGGTCTGTGCGGATCGTCTGGGTGGGCGTGCTGGCGGCGGGCGCGCTGCTCGTGGCGACGTCGTCCGCCAGCTCCGCCGCGACCACGCGCTGCCACACTCGCGACCTGTCCGGCACGCTGCACGCCGGCAGTCCGGGCGCCGGCCAGCGCTATGCGGTGCTCGTCCTGCGCAACCGCTCTCAGAGCACGTGCAGCGTCGCCGGCTACGTCGGGATGCGCCTGCTCGACGCGAAGGGACGCGGCCTGCCGACGAACGTCGTGCGCGACAGCGCGAAGCCGCAGCGCGTCTCGCTGCGCGCCGGGGCGCGCGCGAGCACGCTGCTGCACTGGACGGCCATCCCGTCGGGCTCCGAGCCGACGAGCGGCGCGTGCGAGCCGACGCCGGCGAAGGTCGAGGTGACCCCGCCCGACGAGACGACGCACCTGCTCGTGCCCTGGAGGCTCGGTGCCGTCTGCGGCAAGGGCCGCATCGACATCCTGCGCCTGCGCGCCGGCACGCACGGCTTCTGAGCGGCCGGTCAGCCCGGGGTCGTCGCGCGATCGACGGGCTTGGCGGGAACGCCGCCCACGTGCGCGCCCGGGGCAACGTCGCGGGTGACCACGGCGTGGGGGTCGACGATCGCGCCCACGCCCACGGTGACCCCGCGCAGCAGGCTCGCCCCGAGGCCGATCCGCGCGTCGTCGCCGACGACGATCGGCGTCGACTCGAGGCCCTGCACGCGGATCGGGCGCTCGACGTCCGCGATCGCGTGGTCGAAGTCGACGAGCACGACGCCGTCGCCGAGCTGCGCGCGCGCCCCGATCGTGACGCCGCAGACGGCGACGAGCGTGCAGCGCTCGCCGAGCACGGCGCCGGCACCGATCTCGACGCGACCGGCCTGCACGACGATCCGCGTCCGCTCGCCGATCCGGCAGCCGTCGCCGAGCACGAGCTGCGCGCCCGCGTTGACCTCCAGGCGCGCGTCGGGTCCGATCGCCACGTCGCGCCCGCGCTGCACGCCCGCGGTCGGGGCGTTGCGGGCGAACGACGAGAGCAGGCGCACGACTGCCGATGCTACGAGGCGCCGCCGCCCGCCCCCGCACGGCCTGTCCATCTCGGGCGAGTAGCCGCTGCTACTCCTCTGCGAGTAGCGCTCGCTACCCGTGCGAAAGAGGCATGCGTCATGCGGTCTGTCGTCGACCGCGAGGGACGGCCCGGCCCGGCCCCGACCCGGGCGCCGCGCCGCCGTGCCGCGCACCGCGGCCGAGCCCGGCCCTGCGCCGCGCCTCCGCGCCTCCGCGCCGCCCGCCGCGGCCGAGCCCGCGACCCCTGCGCCGCCCGCGTCAGCGCGACCGCATTCGCTCGCGGGCTCGCCGCGCGAGGTCGCGCGCCAGCATCCGGACGTGGGCGGCCGCATGCCCGCGGTCGGGTCCGCGCTGGCCGGCGACAAGCGACGACGGCCGCACCGCGGCGCCGAGCGCGCGCGCCGCCCGATCGGCGATCTCGAGCTGGCCGAGCGCCGTCGGATGGACGGCGTCGGGGATCACCATCGTCCAGCCGCCGAAGTCCGCGAGGTCGGCGACGACCGCCCCGTGGCGGGCCGCGACGCGCCGCACCGCGGCGTTCGCCCGCTGCGGCTTGGGCGCGGAGGTCGGCCTGCCGAGATCGTGCGGCAGCGTCAGCATGAGCAGTCGCGACGCGCGCGCGACCAGCCCGGCGGCGACCGCGTCGAGATCGCGCTCGAACGCCACCGCATCGAAGCCGGGACCGCGCACGTCGTTGACGCCCGCGTACAGCGCCGCGAGGTCGTAGTCGGCGCGCACGCGCGGCAGCTGGCGCGCGAGCACGTCCGCGACGACCGCGCCGTTGACCGCGTAGGACGAGTACGGCAGGTCGAGCGCCCGCGCGAGCCACTGCGCCCACGACAGCGCGGTCACGCCGGCGACCATCGAGCCCTCGCCGACGGTGATGCTGTCGCCGAGCGCGACGAGCCCGAGCCGGCAGGGCGCGCTCACGACGTCAGGCCGCCGGGCGCGCTCACGCCGGCTTGCGGCCCGCGATCATGAGGTTGTAGAAGACGGCCGGCGGCAGCCGTCCCTCCAGCAGCGCGACGTCGACGCGCTGCAGCAGCAGGTAGCCGCGAAACGCGTACTGGCGCCACAGCCACGGCACGTCCTCGGGCCGCGCGGTCGCCTCGAGCGTGCGGTTCATCCAGCCGAACCAGTTCGCGAGCAGCTCCTCGCCGCGCACCTGCACGTCGGCGAAGCCCGCGTCGCGCGCCCAGAGGCCGAGGTCGTCGGGCGTGAACGCGTGCACGTCGACGAACGGCTCCAGAGACTCGCCCTCGAGCTCGTCGTGGGACTGCGGCCAGGCACCGTGGTCGCCCGGCGGGTCGTGGCCGTCGGCCGGTCGCGCGCCCATCGCGGCGCGCCAGATCGGCGCGAGCCGCAGGCCGGCGCCCTTCGGATAGGCGGCGATCCGATCGCCGGTGCGCGACGGCTCGCCCGCGAACAGGAAGCGCCCGCCGGGCTTCAGCACGCGCTTGAACTCCGCGAACGCGCGGTCGAGGTGGGGGAGGTGGTGCAGGACCGCGTGTCCGAGCACGAGGTCGAACGACGCGTCCGGGAACGGCAGGTCCTCGGCGTCGCACGCGACGGTGTGCACGTCGACGCCGATCCGTGCCGCGTTGGCCTGCGTGACGTCGAGCATCCCCGGCGAGATGTCGGTCGCCGTCGCCGCGCGCACGACCCCGTCCTGGAGCATGTTCAGCGAGAAGTAGCCCGTCCCGCAGCCGATCTCCAGCGAGCGCTCGAACGTCGGCAGCGGCTTGCCGAGCAGCTTGTGCAGCTTGCCGCGCACCTGGTTGCGCCCGACCTCGCCGAAGTCGACGCCCCACTTCGTGTCGTAGTGCTCGGCGGCGGCGTCGTGGTAGCGCGTGTTGACGTCGCGAATCGCGTCCGCGCTGGCGGGTGCTGCCATCGAACGAGTCTATGCCGGTCGCGGTCCGCGAGCGCGTCCGAACGCGTCGCGCGAGGCGCGCGGCCCCGCGTCAGCGCAGCCGCCCCGACTCCTCGGTCGCCGCCCGCAACCGCTTCGCGTGCTCGGCGGTCAGCGCGCCCGGCGCCATCCGCCAGCGCCACGAGCCCGTCGCGCGTCCGGGGATGTTCATCCGCGCCTCGCTGCCGAGCCCGAGCACGTCCTGCGCCTGCACCATCGCCAGCCGCGCCGGCGAGCTGAGCGTCAACCGGATCAGCGACCACCACGGCTGAGGCTCGTCGAAGTCGCCCGCCGCGATCTGCGCCTGCGCGGTCGCGCGCACCGGCGCCGCGACCGACTCCCACCAGCCGCGCAGCGTGTCCTGGTCGTGCGTGCCGGTGTAGGCGACCTTGTCCGGCGTGTGGCTCTCCAGCCGGTGCGGGCCGTCCGGGTCGTCGGGATCGAAGCCGAACTGCATGACGACCATCCCCGGGAAGCCGAGCTCGCGCCGCAGCCGCTCGACGGGCTCGGTGATGACGCCGAGGTCCTCGGCGATCACGGGCAGCTCGCCGAGCGCGGCCGCCGCGGCCGCGAACACCGCCCGCCCGGGGCCGCGCCGCCAGCGCCCGCCGCGCGCGTCCGCCGCGCCCTCCGGCACCGCCCAGTACGCGACGAAGCCGCGGAAGTGATCGATCCTGGTCACGTCGAAGAGGTCGAACGTGCGCCGCAGCCGCTCGGTCCACCAGCGGTAGCCGCGCCGCTGCATCGCCGGCCAGTCATACAGCGGGTTGCCCCACAGCTGGCCCTTGTCGGAGTACACGTCGGGCGGCGCGCCCGAGACCTCCCCGCCGCGAAACAGCGACGGGTGGGCGAGATGGTCCGCACCGCCCGGCGCGACGTAGATCGGCACGTCGCCGATCAGGCCGACGCCGCGCTCGGAGGCATAGGCGCGCAGCGCGCCCCACTCGCGCGCGAAGCGCACCTGGTCGGCGACCGCGCGCCGGCCGCCGGCGACGCGCTCCCAGTCGCCGATCCAGAACGACTCGCGCGCGCGGAACTCCTCGATCTCGTCGTCGCTAACCTCAGCCGCAGGGTTCGCGAGCAGGCCACGCCAGGCGGCGAACGCGGAGTCGGACTTGTACGGGGAGCGCGCGCGGTCGGGCGGGCCGAGCGGCAGCATCTGCCACCACGACTGCCCGGCGTCGTGGAGCCAGTCGACGAAACGGAAGGCGTCGTCGCCGAGCGTCCCAGCGGTCAGGCTCGTCGGATGCAGCTGGATTCCCGAGGTGCGTCGTTGCAGAGCTTTCACGTTTCCAACCGCCATGAACGGAGAGAGTGAGGAGCAGTGCCCGCGCCGAAGAGCCCGAGACCAGCGTCACCGCGCACGACCGTGAAGCCTGCTCCGCCGCGGATCCAGATCGTCGCCCCCGCGCCGATGGTCGACTGCGGGCGCTTCGCCGCCAAGCGGACGCTCGGCGAGACCGTGCGGGTCGGCGCCGACATCTTCGCCGACGGCCACGACGTGCTGCGTGCCGTCGTCCGCGTCCTCGCCCCCGGCGCCGAGCGCCACGAGGAGCACCCGCTGCGGCGCATCGACGCGCACGTCGACGGCGACCGCTGGGCTGGCGAGTTCGAGGTCACCGCCCTGGGACGCTACTCCTGGACGATCGAGGCATGGGTCGATGCGTTCGCCGGCTGGCGCGACGAGCTGCGGCGCAAGGTCGACGCCGGCCAGAGCGACCTCTCCGGCGAGCTGTCCGAGGGCGCCCTCCTGCTCGACGCGGCGCGCAGGCGCGCGAAGGGCGACGACAAGCGCACGATCGCGGCCGCGCACGAGATCCTGGGCGATGCGGCGGCGACCGCCGAGCAGCGCCACGTCGCGGCGCTGGACGAAGCGCTGCTCGGCGCCGTCCGGCGCCACCCCGATCGCAGCCGCGCCACGACCTCCGCGACCGAGCTGCACGTCGACGTCGACCCGGTCCGGGCGCGCATCGGCGCGTGGTACGAGCTGTTCCCGCGCTCGTGGGGCGGCCTGCAGGGCGTCGCGAAGAGCATCCCCGAGCTCGCCGACCTCGGCTTCGACGTGCTCTACCTGCCACCGATCCACCCGATCGGCGTGACGAACCGCAAGGGCCCGAACAACGCGCTGAGCGCCGGCCCCGGCGACCCCGGCTCGCCGTGGGCGATCGGCGATCGCGACGGCGGCGGGCACACGGCGCTGCACCCCGACCTCGGGACGATGGACGACTTCGACGCGCTGATCGCGACGGCCCGCGAGCACGGCATCGACGTCGCCCTGGACTTCGCGATCCAGTGCTCGGCCGACCACCCCTGGCTGACCGAGCACCCCGAGTGGTTCTTCCGCCGGCCCGACGGCACCCTCAAGTACGCCGAGAACCCGCCCAAGCGCTACCAGGACATCTACAACGTCGACTTCGACTGCACCGACTGGCAAGGCTTGTGGTCCGCACTCCTCGACATCGTGCAGTTCTGGATCGACCGCGGGGTGCGGGTGTTCCGCGTCGACAACCCGCACACCAAGCCCGTCGCCTTCTGGGAGTGGCTGATCGCGCAGATGCGCGTCGAGCATCCGGAGATCGTCTTCCTCGCCGAGGCGTTCACCCGCGCGGCGATGATGAAGATGCTCGCCAAGGTCGGCTTCAACCAGTCCTACACGTACTTCACCTGGAAGAGCTCGAAGTGGGAGCTCGCCGAGTACGTCACCGAGCTTGCCTCCAGCGGCATGCAGGAGTACTACCGGCCGAACTTCTCCGTCAACACGCCGGACATCCTCACCGAGGAGCTGCAGGTCGGCGGGCCGCCGAAGTTCGCCAGCCGGCTCGTCCTCGCCGCCACGCTGAGCCCGTCCTACGGCGTCTACTCGGGCTTCGAGAGCTTCGAGCGCGTTCCCGTCGCGGCGGGCAGCGAGGAGTACGACCACTCCGAGAAGTACGAGGTCAAGTCGCGCGCGCTGAACGGCCCGCTGCTGACGCTGATCTCGCGCATCAACGCGATCCGCCGCGACAACGCGGCGCTGCAGCACCTCGACAACATCGACTTCCTCACGACCGAGAACGACGCGCTGATCGCCTACGCCAAGCGCACCGGCGACAACGCGGTGATCTGCGTCGTCACGCTCGATCCCGTCAACGCCCAGGAGGGGGTCGTCGTCGTGCCCTACGACCTCGGCCTACCGCCCGTCTTCACCGTCACCGACCTGCTGTCGGGCGAGAGCTTCGACTGGCGCATGGGCCGCAACTTCGTGCGCCTGGATCCCTACCGCGTCGCGCACCTGCTGAAGGTCTCGTGACGACGCCCGCGACATCCCGGGCCGGCCACTGGTTCGAGTCCGACCCGCTGTGGTTCAAGACGGCGATCTTCTACGAGATCCACCTGCGCGGGTTCTTCGACGGCACCGGCGACGGCCACGGCGACTTCCGCGGCCTGACCGAGAAGCTCGACTACCTGCAATGGCTCGGCGTCACGTGCATCTGGCTGCTGCCGATGTACGAGTCGCCCGGTCGCGACGGCGGCTACGACATCGCCGACTTCTACAAGGTGCATGCCGACTACGGGACGATGGACGACGTCCGCACGTTCGTCGACGCCGCGCACGAGCGCGGGATCCGCGTCATCGCCGACCTCGTCATGAACCACACCTCGTCGGACTGCGCGTGGTTTCAGGAGGCGCGCTCGAGCAGGGACTCGCCCAAGCGCGACTGGTACGTCTGGTCGGACGACAACACCCGCTACGACGGCGCGCGGATCATCTTCGTCGACACCGAGACCTCGAACTGGACGTGGGACGAGAAGGCCGGCGCCTACTACTGGCACCGCTTCTTCCACCACCAGCCCGACCTCAACTACGACAACCCCGAGGTCCGCGAGGCGATGCTCGACGTCCTGCGCTTCTGGCTGGAGCTCGGGCTGGATGGCTTTCGCCTCGACGCGGTGCCCTACCTCTACGAGCGCGACGACACGAACTGCGAGAACCTCGAGGAGACGCACGCGTTCCTCAAGCAGGTGCGTGCGGTCGTCGACGCGGAGTTCCCCGATCGCGTGCTGCTCGCCGAGGCCAACCAGTGGCCGGCCGACGTCGTCGACTACTTCGGCGACGGCGACGAGTGCCACATGGCGTTTCACTTCCCGGTCATGCCGCGGATGTTCATGGGCCTGCGCCGCGAGGAGGCCGCGCCGATCCTCGAGATCCTCGCGCAGACGCCGCACATCCCGCAGAACTGCCAGTGGGGCCTGTTTCTACGCAACCACGACGAGCTGACGCTCGAGATGGTCACCGACGAGGAACGCGACTACATGTACGCGGAGTACGCCAAGGACCCGCGGATGAAGCTCAACGTCGGCATCCGCCGGCGCCTGGCCCCGCTGATGGACGGCGGCCGCGACGAGATCGAGCTGCTGCACGCGATGCTCTTCAGCCTGCCGGGCTCGCCCGTCCTGTACTACGGCGACGAGATCGCGATGGGCGACAACGTCTACCTCGGCGACCGCGATGGCGTGCGCACGCCGATGCAGTGGACCGGCGACCGCAACGGCGGCTTCAGCCGGGCGGACTTCGCGCAGCTCTACGCGCCGCCGCTGATGGACCCCGTCTACGGCTTTCAGGCCGTCAACGTCGAGGCCCAGCTGCGCACGCCCGCGTCGCTGCTGCGCTGGATGCGGCGCTTCATCGCGCTGCGCAAGGAGCACCCGGTCTTCGGCCTCGGCACGTTCGAGGCGCTGACGCCGGGCAACCCGAAGATCTTCGCCTGCATCCGCACCTATGAGGACGACGTCGTGCTGTGCGTGCACAACCTCGCGCGCTCCGCGCAGGCCGTCGAGCTCGACCTGTCCTGGTACAACGGCCGCCGACCGGTCGAGATGTTCGGACGCTCGCGCTTCCCCAAGATCGGCGAGCTGCCGTACCTGCTGACCCTCGCGCCCCGCGGGTTCTTCTGGTTCCTGCTCGAGGAGGAGGACTGACATGAGCCTTCCCGACGCCGTCAGCGATCCGCTCGAGGAGTGGGTGATCCAGCAGCGCTGGTTCGCCTCCAAGTCGCGCGAGATCGCGTCGCTGAACACGCTCGAGCGCGTCGAGCTGTCGCGCGAGCCGGCGCTCGCGATCGCGCTCGTCGAGGCGCGCTTTCAGTCCGGCATGCACGAGCTCTACCAGCTCGTCCCCGGCGATCCGGACGGCGCGCGCGTGCTCGCGGACCTGCTCGGCGGCGAGGCGGCGATCGGCGGCGTCACGTTCCACGGCGGCGTCAGGCCGACCGGCGAGATGCGCGCGATGGGCGCCGAGCAGTCCAACTCGTCGGTGGTCTTCGGCGGCGAGCTCGTGCTGAAGGTCTTCCGCCGCCTCGAGCCGGGGGTCAACCCCGAGCTCGAGATGCTGCGCTTCCTGTCGCTGCGCGGCTTTCCGAACATCGCCGCGCTGCGCGGCTGGTACGAGTACTCGGGCGAGCTCATGCACGCCACGCTCGGGATCCTGCAGGAGTACGTCGGCGCGGCGCGCGACGGCTGGCAGCTGGCGATGGACGACCCCGCCGCGCTGCTCGCGCGCGTGCCGGCGCTCGGCACCGCGACCGGCGAGATGCACACGGTCCTCGCCTCCGACGGCGACGATCCCGCGTTCGCGCCCGAGGAGCCCAGCGCCGAGGCGCTGTCGCTGCTGACCGCGACGATCGACGAGCAGATCGAGCGCGTGTTCCTCGACCTGCCCGCCGACGACGACGCGCTCGCGCCGATCCGCGGCCGCGGCGAGGAGGTGCGCGAGCGTCTGCAGCTGATGTCGCACGTCGGCGTCGGCGGGCGGCTGATCCGCCATCACGGCGACTACCACCTCGGCCAGACCCTGCTGGGCGACGACGCGCGCTGGATCATCCTGGACTTCGAGGGCGAGCCCGCGCGCTCGCTGCTGGAGCGCCGGCGCAAGCGCTCGCCGCTGCGCGACGTCGCCGGCATGCTGCGCTCGTTCGCCTACGCCGCGTCGGCGGCCCGGCTACTGCGCGGCGAGCCGGCGCCGGAGGGCTGGGAGCAGGCGGCGCGCGACGGCTTCCTCGAGGCGTACATGGACGCCGTCGATCCGACGCTGCTGCCCGCGGGCCGCCCCGCGACCGAGAAGCTGCTTGCGATCTTCGAGCTCGAGAAGGCGGTCTACGAGCTGCGCTACGAGCTCAACAACCGTCCCGACTGGGTGCCCATCCCCGTCGCGGGCATCGCCCGTCTGCTGGAGACCGAGGTCACCTCATGATTGCCACCGACATCGACCGGCTCGTCGCACGCGAGCACCACGACCCGCACGCGATCCTCGGAGCGCACGAGTCGCCCGGCGGCGTCACGATCCGGGCGCTGCGCCCGATGGCGGAGTCCGTGGTCGTGCAGCCCGCCGGCGTCGCGCTCGACCTCGTGCATCCGTCGGGGCTGTTCGCCGGCGAGATCGAGGGCGCGACGCTGCCGCTGACCTACGAGCTCGAGGTCGCCTATCCGGGCGCCGAGACGTTCACGGTCCAGGATCCCTACCGCTTCGCGCCGACGCTGTCAGACCTCGACGAGCATCTCTTCCGCGAGGGCCGCCACGAGCTGCTGTGGTCGAAGATGGGAGCGCACGTGCGCGAGCTCGAGGGCGTGCTCGGGACGTCGTTCGCGGTCTGGGCGCCGGCCGCGCGCTCGGTCGCCGTCGTCGGCGACTTCAACTTCTGGGAGGGCCTGCTGCACCCGATGCGCGCGCTCGGCGGCTCGGGGATCTGGGAGCTGTTCATCCCGGGCGTGGTCGAGGGCGCGCACTACAAGTACGAGATCCGCACGCAGGCCGGCGACTTCCGCCAGAAGGCCGACCCGTTCGCCTTCGAGACCGAGGTGCCGCCGCAGACCGCGTCGATCGTCAACCGCTCGACGTTCGAGTGGACCGACGAGGCGTACCTGGCCAAGCGCGAGCCGGGGGCGCCGCTGGATCGCCCGATGTCCGTCTACGAGGTGCATCTCGGGTCGTGGCGGCGCAACCCGCTTGACGGCGACCGCTCGCTGACCTACCTCGAGCTCGCCGACGAGCTGTCGGCATACGTCAGCGACCTCGGCTTCACGCACGTCGAGCTGCTGCCCGTGATGGGGCATCCGTTCAGCGGGTCGTGGGGCTACCAGGTGACCTCGTACTACGCCCCGACGCCGCGCTTCGGCTCGCCCGACGACTTCCGCGCGTTCGTCGATCGGATGCACGCCAACGGCATCGGCGTGCTGCTGGACTGGGTGCCCGCGCACTTCCCGCGCGACGACTGGGCGCTGGCGCGCTTCGACGGCACGGCGCTCTACGAGCACGAGGACCCGCGCCGCGGCTCGCACCCCGAGTGGGGCACGCTGATCTTCAACTACGGGCGCAACGAGGTGCGCAACTTCCTCGTCGCCAACGCGCTGTACTGGGCGCGCGAGTTCCACGCCGACGGCATCCGCGTCGACGCCGTCGCCTCGATGCTGTACCTCGACTACTCGCGCAAGGACGGCGAGTGGGTGCCCAACGAGTTCGGCGGCCGCGAGGACCTGACCGCGGTCGCGTTCCTCAAGGAGCTCAACGAGGTGCTGCACCGCGACGCGGGGATCATCAGCGCGGCGGAGGAGTCGACGGCGTGGCCGGGAGTCTCGCGGCCCACGTACCTCGGCGGCCTGGGCTTCGGCTTCAAGTGGAACATGGGCTGGATGCACGACACGCTCGGGTACTTCGAGGAGGACCCGATCCATCGCCGCTACCACCACCACGAGCTGACGTTCTCGCTGGTCTACGCCTTCACCGAGAACTTCATCCTGCCGCTGTCGCACGACGAGGTCGTGCACGGCAAGGCGTCGCTCGTCAACAAGATGGCGGGCGACCGCTGGCAGAAGCTCGCGAACCTGCGCTCGCTGTACGCGTACATGTGGGCGCACCCCGGCAAGAAGCTGCTGTTCATGGGCCAAGAGTTCGCCCAGAACGACGAGTGGGACGCGGAGCGCTCGCTGGACTGGCACCTGCTCGAGTACCGCGAGCACGCGGGCGTGCAGTCGCTCGTGCGCGACCTCAACCGCGTGTACCGCGAGACGCCGGCGCTGTGGGAGGTCGACTTCGAGGGCGCGGGGTTCTGGTGGATCGAGCCCAACGACGCGGATGCGAACGTCGTCGCGTTCGCGCGCGCCGGCCGCGATCCGGGGGCCGACGTGCTCGTCTGCGTCTGCAACCTGTCGCCGGTGCCGCGCCCGGGCTACCGGGTCGGCCTGCCGCGCTCGGGCCGCTGGGTCGAGTGCTTCAACAGCGACTCGTCCTACTACGGCGGCACCGACACCGGCAACCTCGGCGGGGTCGACGCGACGGCGCAGGGCTGGCACGGTCAGCCGTTCTCGGCGCAGGTCACGCTGCCGCCGCTGGGCGTCGTCTGGCTCGTGCCCGAGGCCGTGCCCGCGATCACCGCGCCGCCGCCGCCCGCATCGCCCTGAGGATCTCGGCGATCGTGTCGGCCGGGCGCTCGAACACGTCGCCGTAGCTGAAGGCGAGATGCCGGGAGCGCCGGCGCCGCGCGAGGTCGGTCTCGAACGCGGCGCGGGTGGCGTGGTAGCGGAAGCTGTGCAGCTCGATCGTCAGATCCAGCTGCGGCCAGTGGCAGTCGACCTTGTCGCCGTGGCGGCTGACGTTGGTCTGCGGCGCGGGTAGCGCATGCTCGCGCAGCAGCGCGAGGAAGCCGTCCTCGAGCTCGCTCAACGTGACCTCGCGACCGAGCGCCGTCCGCAGGCGCCGCGCGCCCGGCTTGGTCGGGTTGCGCGCGATGCACGCCTCGACGTGGCGCGGGGTCGTGCCGTGGCGTACCCACGCCTCGTGGCAGGCGCGCGTCAGCTGCGTAGGTTCCGTGGTCGGAGCGATGTCGAGCAGGATCCGCGGGACGATCGTGACCGGGATGTCGTCGAAGGTCGCGAGGTCGAGCCGGTGCACGGTCCGAGCACGGTGGATGACGATGCCCGGCCGCTTCCGGCCGGCGCGGGTCGGGACGGTGACCTCGGGAGGCGGCACCGCGCCGCGCACGAGCCCGAGCAGGTGCGCGGCGGCGCGGTGGCTGAGCGCCGCCGTGGGGCCGCACGCGAGCACGGCTGCCATGTAGCCGCCGCGTAGCGACGGTGCCGTGTGGCCGAGCGCGTACACCCCGTGATGCACGCGCCGCAGCCGCCCGTCGCCCACCCACCGCTGGATCCGCCGCCGGTCGACGCCGAGCTCGACGAGCTGAGCCCAGCCGATCCGGCCGTGCTGGCGTGCCGCCAGCCAGGCGGCTTGGTCGAATAAGGCCCTCATACAGGGTCATAGGCGACCAGCACGCGAAGTTCGCCCCCCCACGCTCCGCGGAGCCACGCCCCACACGAGCGCGGCGACGGCCCTCTGGGGGCCGCTGCACCGGACCGGTTGACACGACGTCGCGCTCCCGGGTAGTACTTGGCGGTGCGACGTACGCCTGTCGGCACATCCAAGGAGCAGCAGATGAGCTCGAGCCCACCCTCCCGTCCGACCTCGTCGACCGCACAGCTCGGCTGGGGCGCGTCCCCCGATCTCGTCGCCGCGCTGCTCAGCCAGACCGACGGCGAGCTGCTCGAGCTGCGCCGGCGCCTCGAAGCGCTCGCGCCGGTGCCGGTCGCTCCGGCTCCCACGGCGACCACCCACCTCGACGGCGCCGGTCCCGTCGCCGGCACGGAGGTCGAGGACGCGATCGACGCCGCGCCCGCGATCGCGGCGGTGCTCGAGGCACGGCGCGTGATCGCCGAGATCCGCGGCCGTCTCGCCGAGATCGCTGCCGGCGCGCAGGCGCCGCTCGAGCAGCCGCCGGGGCGGCCGGTCGCTCAGGGCAGGTGGCCCGCGAGCGCCGTCGCGAGGCCCGGCGCGCCTCTCGCTCCTGCCACCGCTTCCGCCGCCGTTCCCGCTCCTGCCACTGCTTCCGCCGCCGTTCCCGCTCCTGCCACCGCCTCCGCCCACGCCCACGCCCCCGCCTCCACCCGCGCCCCTGTCCGCGCTCCTGCCCTCGCTTCCGCTGCCCCCGCTTCCGTCGCCCTCGGCGCACACCCCGCAAGCGCCTCCCGCCTCGTCGCGCGGCCGCCGTCGGACGCGGGACCGGTCTTCGCTCGAACGGTGCCCGCGACGCTGCTGCCACCGCCGCCCCCGCGGCCGCCCGCACCCGTCGACGAGCCGCGCGAGTACCGCTGGGAGCGCGCCGTCAAGGCGTCCTTCGAGCGTCCGCCGGCCCCGCAGACCCCGCCGCAGCCGGCTCCACTGCCGCAACGCGACCTCACGCGGACGCCCCGCGAGTACGAGTGGGAGCAGGCCGTCAAGCAGCAGTACAAGCCGTCCGCGTCGCCCGGCCCGATCTCCGATCGCATCCGCGAGGTCCTGCTCGGCCACACCTGAGCCCCGCGCGAGTCGCGGCGCGAGGCCCCGCGGCCACCACATGATCACGGCGGGGGCGGGTACCTTCAGGCGGTGCCCTCGAACACGCAAGCGCTGCCCTGGGAGCGTCCGCTCGGCGCGACCCCGGTCGAGGGCGGGCTCGTCGAGCTCCGCGTCTGGGCGCTCGACGCGGAGAACGTGCGCGTCCGGGTCGGCGGTGCCGAGCACCCGCTCGCCGACGCCGGCGGCGGGATCCACGAGGCCCGCGTCGCGGCGCAGGCCGGCGACGACTACGAGATCGTCTTCGGCGAGCACGTCCTCCCCGACCCCGCGTCGCGCCACCAGCCGCGCGGCCTGCGCGGCCCGTCGCGCGTGGTCGATCCGCGCGCCTTCGACTGGACCGACGACGGCTTCGAGGCCCGACCGCTCGCCGAGCAGGTCATCTACGAGCTGCACGTCGGGACGTTCACGCAGGCGGGCACGTTCGACGCGGCGATCGAGCACCTCGCGCCGCTCGCGCAGCTCGGCGTCACCGCGATCGAGGTCATGCCCGTCGCGGAGTTCCCCGGCGACCACGGCTGGGGCTACGACGGCGTCTACCTGAGCGCCGCGCAGTCGACCTACGGCGGCCCGCTCGGCTTCCAGCGGCTCGTCGACGGCGCCCACGCCGCGGGCCTCGCCGTGATCCTCGACGTCGTCTACAACCACGTCGGCGCGTCGGGCAACACGGCGCTCGCGGCGTTCGGCCCCTACTTCACCGAGAGGTACTCGACGTTCTGGGGCTCGGCGATCAACTACGACGACGCGTACTGCGACCCGGTCCGCGAGTGGGTGCTGCAGTCCGCCGAAGGCTGGGTCCGCGACTTCCACGTCGACGGGCTGCGCCTCGATGCGATCCACGCGATCTTCGACGGCGGCGCCTACCCGCTGATGGCGCAGCTCGCCGACCGCGTCCACGCCGCCCGCGCCGGCGCGCTCGTCATCGCCGAGTCGGGCCTCAACGACCCGCGGGTCATCCGTCCGCGCGCGCAGGGCGGCTTCGGCCACGACGCCCAGTGGGCCGACGACTTCCACCACGCCGTGCGCGTCCTGCTGACCGGCGACACCGACGGCTACTACGAGGAGTTCGGCGCGGTCGCCGACCTGGCGAAGGCGTTCGCGCGCCCTTTTGTGCATGACGGCCAGTACTCGGCGTTTCGCCGCAAGCGCTTCGGAGCGCCCGCCGGCGACCGCCCGCCCGAGCAGTTCGTCGTCTTCGACCAGAACCACGACCAGGTCGGAAACCGCGCCTTCGGCGATCGCCTCGAGGCCGGCGCGCGCCCGCTCGCGGCGTTCTGCACGCTGCTGTCGCCGTTCGTCCCGATGCTCTTCATGGGCGAGGAGTACGGCGAGCCGGCGCCGTTTCAGTTCTTCTCCGACCACATCGACGAGGAGATCGCGACCGCCACGCGCGACGGGCGCCGGCGCGAGTTCGCCGCCTTCGCGACCTTCGCCGGCGAGGAGGTCCCCGACCCGCAGGACCGCGCGACCTTCCTGCGCTCGAAGCTCACGCGCGAGCGCGATCCGCAGGTCGCCGCGCTCTACGCCGAGCTGCTGCGGGCACGCGCGCTGCTGCCGCGCGCCGGCGAGGTCGTCACCCGCCACGACGAGGACGCCGGCTGGCTGATCGTCGACCGCGGCGCGTTTCGCCTCTGCATGAACTTCGCCGCCGAGCCGCGCGAGGTCCCCGTCGACGGGCATGCCGAGGTCGTGCTCGCGACCGCGTCCGCCGAGTCGCGCGCCGACGGCGTGCTGCTCGCCCCCAAGTCAGGAGCACTGCTGCGATGAGCACACGCGAGGTCTGGCCCGGCACGCCGTTCCCACTCGGCCCCTGGACGACGAAGCGCGGCACGAACTTCAGCCTCTTCTCCGAGCACGCCGAGCGCGTCCAGCTGTGCCTGTTCGACGCCGACGAGAACGAGGAGCGCATCGAGGTCGTCGAGCGCACCGCGTTCAACTGGCACTGCTTCCTGCCCGGGGTCGGCCCCGGCCAGCGCTACGGCTACCGCGTCTTCGGCCCCTACGACCCCGAGGGCGGGCACCGCTTCAACGCCAACAAGCTCCTGATCGATCCGTACGCCAAGGCGATCGACGGCGAGGTCCGCTGGGACCTGGCGAGCACGCTGCCCTACATCCCCGACGACTCCGACACCGCCGACCTCGAGCCCGACGACGAAGACGACGCCGAGGCGATGCCCAAGGGCCTCGTCGTCGATCCCGAGTTCGACTGGGAGGGCGACCGCCTGCTCGGTCGGCCGTGGAACGAGACCGTCATCTACGAGACCCACGTCAAGGGCTTCACGATGCGCCACCCCGACGTGCGCGAGGACCTGCGCGGCACCTACGGCGGGCTCGCGTCGCCGGCCGCGCTGCAGTACCTCGAGGAGCTCGGCGTCACCGCCGTCGAGCTGTTGCCCGTGCACCACAACGCCGACGAGCACTTCCTCATCGACAAGGGCCTGTCGAACTACTGGGGCTACAGCTCGATCGGCTACCTCGCGCCGCACTCGGACTACGCCGCGACCGGGTCCTCGGGCGAGCAGGTGCGCGAGTTCAAGGGGATGGTCAAGGCGCTGCACAAGGCCGGCATCGAGGTGATCCTCGACGTCGTCTACAACCACACCGCGGAGGGCAACCACCTCGGGCCGATGCTGTCGTTCAAGGGCATCGACAACGCGACGTACTACCGCCTGATGCCCGACGACCCGCGCTTCTACATGGACTTCACCGGCACCGGCAACTCGCTGAACCCGGTCCACCCGAGCGTCCTGCGGCTGATCATGGACTCGCTGCGCTACTGGGTCATCGACTGCCACGTCGACGGCTTCCGCTTCGATCTCGCGAGCGCGCTGGCGCGCGAGCTCTACGACGTCGACCGCCTGAGCGCGTTCTTCGACACGATCCACCAGGACCCGGTGTTGTCGCAGGTCAAGCTCATCGCCGAGCCGTGGGACGTCGGGCCGGGCGGCTACCAGGTCGGCAACTTCCCGGTCCTGTGGACCGAGTGGAACGGCATCTACCGCGACGCGATGCGCGACTTCTGGCGCGGCAACGCGAGCGTCGGCGACTTCGCGCGGCGGCTCACGGGATCCAGCGACCTGTACGCCAACGACGGCCGCCAGCCGGCCGCTTCGATCAACTTCATCACCGCGCACGACGGCTTCACGCTCGCCGACCTCGTCTCCTACAACGAGAAGCACAACGAGGACAACCAGGAGGACAACAAGGACGGCACCGGCGACAACCGCTCCTGGAACTGCGGCGCCGAGGGGATGACCGACGATCCGCAGATCCTCGCGCTGCGCGCGCGCCAGCAGCGCAACATCCTCGTCACGCTGCTGCTGTCCCAGGGCGTGCCGATGCTGCTCGGCGGCGACGAGTTCTCCCGCAGCCAGGGCGGCAACAACAACGCCTGGTGTCAGGACAACGAGATCTCCTGGTACTCGTGGGAGCGCGACGAGCGCCAGCTCGAGATGCTCGCGTTCACCAAGCGCGTGATCGCGCTGCGCCAGGAGCACCCGGTGTTCCGCCGCCGGCACTTCCTCAGCGGCGAGGCGACCGAGGGCGGCTCGCTGCCCGACGCGTGGTGGTTTCGCCTCGACGGTCGCAAGATGACCCAGCGCGACTGGGAGCGCACCGATCGCCACGTGCTCGGCCTGTTCCTCAACGGCCACGAGTTCCCCTATCGCGGTCGCCGAGGCGAGCAGATCATCGACGACTCGTTCCTGCTGCTCATCAACGCCCACCACGAGGACCTCGAGTTCACGCTGCCCGCCCGGCGCTGGGGGAACACGTGGACGCTCGAGCTGAGCACCGCGGACCCCGAGCTCGCGCCCGGGGCGGCGTCCTACGCGGCGCGCGCGCCGGTCGCCGCGCTCGCGCGCTCGATCACCGTGCTGAAGCGCACCGATCCCGCGACGTGATGGCCGAGCTGCGCGCGACGTACCGGCTGCAGCTCGGCCCAGGGCTGCGCTTCGACGACGTCCGCGCGCTCGTGCCGTACCTGCGCGACCTCGGGATCTCGCACCTGTACCTGTCGCCGTCGCTGACGGCGCGGTCGGGGTCGACGCACGGCTACGACGTCATCGACCCGACGCGCGTCTCGGAGTCGCTGGGCGGGGAGGCCGCGTTGCGCGAGCTGGCCGCCGCCGGGCTCGGGATCGTGCTCGACATCGTGCCCAACC
>DATAZX010000009.1:0-5274 GCA_036271815.1 Solirubrobacteraceae bacterium | reverse complement strand
CCCGAAGCGCAGGCGACGCTCCCCGCGCACGGGCCGGTCGGCCGTCGCGCCGGTCGCCAGCAGCAGCTCGGACTCGGCTCGCACGACCGACATGACGCGTCCGCGAATCTCCTCCGGGGCGCTGAACTGCGGCACGGCGTTGAGCAGCGCGTGGGACACGAAGCCGAGCTCCTCGACCTTCGCGGCACAGTCGCGGCACTCGGCGACGTGGTAGCCGTAGGCATCGGCGTCGCCGTCGGGCAGGGCGCTGAGGACGTAGCCGGCCGCGTCGTCGACGCGCGGGCACTCGTAGATGCTCATGGCATGACCTCCCGCAACCCGCCGAGCTGTGCGCGCATCTTCTCCAGGCCGAGCCGCATCCGCCCCTTCACCGTGCCGATCGGCGTCTCGAGCATCGACGCGATCTCGGTCTGCGTGAAGCCGCCGAAGTACGCGAGCTCGATGACGCGGCACTGCTCGACCGGCAGCGTCTGCAAGGCCTGGCGGATCTCGTTCGCCTCGTCGAGCCGTGCGACCTCGACGTCCGTGCGGTCGCGGGCCTCGAAGCGCTCCTCGATGCCCTCGTCGCTCGCGCGGCGGCGGTCGTGGACGACCGAGCGGCGCAGCGAGTCGATCGCGCGGTTGTGGACGATGCCGAGCACCCAGGTACGAACAGATCCGCGGGCCCGGTCGTACCGAGCGCCGCTGCGCCAAAGTGAGAGGAATGCCTCCTGCACGACGTCCTCGGCGGCGGAACGCGTGCCGCACATGCGATACGCCAGGGAGAAGGCCGCGCTGGAGTGTCGTTCGTAGACGACCTCGAAGGCGGACGCCTCTCCGCGGCGTACGAGCTGCATGAGATCCTCGTCTGCGAGGTCCCGCAGCTCGGTCGGTCCGGGCTCATCGTGTTTGCGCAGGAGTGCCATGTGTAACGGAAGCTACGCCGCCCCAATCCGATCGGATCAGCGCGCCGGGAGCTCAGTCGCGCCGAGCGAGCTTGCGCGCCTCGCCGGCCGCCGCGCGCATCGTCCGCCGCAGCAGGTCGAGAGGGTCGCTGGAGGCCGCGGCGCGCTTCTTTCGCTCCTGGCGCACGCGCAGCACGACGAGCGCCGTCCCGGCGCTGACGCCGACCGCGCTGGCGACGACGGGCCGCACCCAGTTGCGCGGATCGCGCATCGCGCCGATCTCCCATGACTCGAGCTCGTCGACGGCCGCGTCGGTGAGCTCCTGCAGCGTCGACTCGACGCGCGCCTTGAGCTTCTCGGGCGGGTCGACCGGCTGCAGCGCGAGGCGCAGCATCGACTCGAAATCCGCGTGCGCGGGCTGACTCACGTCGACATCACCAACCCCTCGAGCTGCTTGATGGCGCGGTGCAGCAGCACCTTCGTCGCACCGTCGGTCTTGCCCATCGCGCGCGCGATCTCGCGGTTGTCCATGCCGAGCGCGAATCGCATGATGAGCGCCTCACGACGTTCGTCCGGCAGCGTCTTGATCGCCTCGATGATGCGCGCGAGCTCGTCGCGGCCCTCGACGAGGTCCTCGGTCGTGTGCAGCGTGCTGAGCACGGTCGTGTCGTCGATCGCGGTCTGCGGCCGGCGCGAGCGGTCGCGATAGAGGTTCACGGCGAGGTTGTGGGCGATGCGGATCAGCCACGGCCGCAGCGGCCGGCCGTCGGACTCGGCCTGCGCCCGCTCGAAGTGGCGATAGGCCTGCAGGAAGGTCTGCTCGGTCAGGTCCTCGGCGTCGTGGTGGTTGCCGACCCGGTAGTACGCGTACGAGTAGACGTCGCGCAGATGGACTCTGTAGAGCTCGGAGAAGTCCTTGTCGAGCCTCGCCTTGTCCAGGGAGTCCACGCATCTCAGCCTACTCGGGAGGGGTGTCCCCGTCGGGGTCGGACGGCCGTGCGGCGACGCCCGCGAGCGCGACGTCGCCGGCCCCGTAGACGCGCTTGACGGCACCGTTCGCAAAGCGGCCCACGGCGGTGCGCGCGAGCACGGGCGCAGCGACTTCCCCGCGCTCGATGCGCCGGCCGCCGGGCGCCGTCACGTGCGCGACGAACGCCTCCGGCTCGATGCGGCCGTCGACGAGCGCGGCGAGCCGGTCGAGCGTCGGCGACGGGACGCCCTCGCGCCTGAGGGTCCGCGCCAGCAGCGCGACGCCCTGCAGCGCCTCGCTGGACTGCCCGATCTCGTCGCCGATGCTCCCGGCCGCCATGCCCTGGCCGAGCAGCTCGCCGGCGCGGCGGTTGCGGCTGCACTCGGCGACCACGGTCGCGACGAGGTCGCCGGCGCCCGCCAGTCCGGAGAAGGTCCTCGGATCGACGCCCTGGGTGCGGGCGAAGGCGTCGATCTCGCCGAACACCTTGCCCGCGGCCGCGCCCGCGGCGTTGGGACCGCTGACGCCCGCGACGGCGGCGGCGAGGGCAGCGGCGTTCTTCGCGGTGCCGGCGAGCTCGACGCCGGCGACGTCGCGGGTCGTCGTGGCGGCGAAGCCCGCGCGTCGCAGCACGCGCTGCAGCTGCGTCGCGAAGACGCCGTCGCTGCAGCCGACGACGAGCGCCGCGCCGTTGTCGAGCGCGTCCGCGGCGTGGCCGGGTCCGCCGAGGCAGGCGACGGCGCGGGCCGTCACGCGCGCTGCGACGTAGGAGCTCGGAAGCGTGCCCTGTGGCGCGACGAGGCCCTTGGAGAGCACGAGCACGCCCGCCTGCGGCGCGATCGCGCCGGCGTGCGCCTCGACGGCGTCGGGCAGGCTCGCAGCGGGCACGGCGAAGCAGACGACGTCCGCGCGGCCGAGGTCGAGCTGCCGCGCGGTGGTGACCGCGATCGCGGGCGCAAGCGCGACGTCGGGCAGGTAGTGCTCGTTGACGCGCGTCGCGTTCAGCCTGCCGGCCTGGCCGTCGGTGCGGCAGCCGAGCTCGACCTGCACGCCGGCGCGGGCGAGCGAGATCGCGAGGCCGGTCCCCCAGGCGCCCGCGCCGACGATCGCGGCCCGCCGCAGCGGAGCGGTGCCCCCGAGCCATTCCCACTGCAGCTCGACGCACGGCCAGACGCGTTCGATCACGGTGCGGGCCATCCCCGGCGTCGGCTCCTCGACACGCGGGAACAGCAGCGGGCGCCCGCAGCGCAGTCGGACCTTCTTCGGGCGGATGCGCCAGCGCCGGCGCACGTCCTCGGTGCCGATGACGGCGACCGGAACGATCGGCACGCCGGTCTCGAGCGCGAGCCGGCCGACGCCGCGCTTGGGATTGCCGAGGCCGCCCGGGCGGGTGCGCGTGCCCTCGGGGAAGATCACGACGACGTCGCCGCGCTCGAGGATCCGGCGTGCGGTGGCCATCGCGTCGCGGTCGCCGTGGCCGCGATCGACGGGGAAGGCGCCGAGCGAGCTCAGCCACCAAGCGAGCAGGCGGTTGGTGAACAGCTCGCGCTTGGCGACGAAGTAGACGGGGCGGCGGACGAGCGTCCCGATCAGGAACGGATCGAGGAACGAGCGGTGGTTGGCGGCGATGATCACGCCGCCGCTGCGGGGGATGTGCTCGCGGCCGACGCGGCCCATCCGGAAGTACAGAACGAAGAACGGCTCGAGGACGGCGCGCGAGAGCCAGTACACGACGTGGTTGACGCCGCGCCCGCGGGCGCGCTCGAGGAAGCGGTTGCGATCCATCACTGCGGATACCCGGCGTGGTGACGACCGTTACAGTCCAGATGCGTGGTCATCGATCTCGGCAAGACGGCTCGCGGCGCGGTCGCCGGCGCCGTCGCGGCAGGCGTGTGGGCCGCGCAGCAGCCGCTGGACAAGGCCGTGTTCGGCGTCGCCTACGACGACACGGAGCTGCTCGGCAAGGCGTTCACGCGCGGGCGCTTCTGGCCGGTCGTCGGCTGGGGCCTGCACCTCGGCAACGGGGCCGTGCTCGGCGCGGCGTATGCGGGCGTCGCGGGCCGGATGCCCGTGCCGTCATGGTCGCGCGGCCCGATCGTGGCGATGACCGAGCATCTCGCGACCTGGCCGCTGACGATCGTCGTCGATCGCGTCCACCCGGCGCGCGCCGACATGCCGCGGCTGGCGGGCTCGTGGCGCGCCTTCGCCCAGGCGACGTGGCGCCACGCGCTGTTCGGCGTCGTGCTCGGCGAGCTCGAGCGCCGCCTGAACCCGCCCGTGGATCCAGAGCTGCCGACCTACGAGCACGTGCTTTCCAGCAACGGGCACGGCAGCCTCGAGCACGCGGCAACGTCGCTGTAGCCGGTCGGCTCCACTTCAGCTGTTGCTCCATAGATTGCCGCAAGATTCTCCATCGGCCGCGTCGGACCTGGTCCGCAAGCTACCGGCAACGACGACTGCCACGTGCCGACACTTGGCGACATCGGTGTCCGGCGTCGTCATGGCCGAGTTGACTGTGATCGGTCAGGGCTCGGTCTCCCATGGCATCGGCTCGCCCGCTTCCAGGCGCCGAGCCAACTCGTGTATCGCGTGGTCTTCACTCAGGCCTGACTGGTTCATCCAGCGCCCCAGTTCGACATACCACGCCGCCTCCTGCGCAGTCAGGCCGTCGGCCATCCCCATCCGGATGCCGTCGATATCGCCCTCGATGGCCCAGGCTCGCGCTAGCCACTCTCGCATGCCTTCCACATCGAAGTCGGCGGGACGCATTTCGCCGTGTGTGATCGCTTGGAGGTCCGTGTGTGCCGTATTGCCTGCGGCCAAGAACCACACCAACGACTCCCCGCCGATGGCGTCAACGATGTCCTTCGACTCAAACGCCGCCTCCAGTCGCCGCATCGCTGCTGCAACGCGTTGGCCGGAGGTGTTCATCGGGCGCCGGGCGAGCTTGACCTTCCGCCCGCGTCCACAGAAACATGCCGTCATGAACTAGTCGAAGTCCTCGACATGCGTCACGCCGCGCGGCCCAACGACGATCGGTTGTCCGATCCTTAAGAACCCTCGCACGAAACAGCGGATCGAGTACATGTCCACGAAGGCGATGATCGCCATGACGGGCTCGCCGTTGTAGAACCACGGCTCACCATCGTAGCCGGAATGCGCTTACCGTCATCGCGGTACGAGAGCCTGTAAACACGGCGAGCCAGCGCGTCCCGGCCGATGTCGGTCTCGACTCCTTGGCGACACGCCTGCAACAGAGTCTCTGCCTGCGTCGGACCCTCTGACCTACTTCGGTGAGTAGCGTCGGGTCGTGGGCGGTGAGGGGCCGGGTGGTGCTGCGGCCGCGTGTTGGAGAGGCGGAAGTGGCGCGACGGGACGTGTTGGTCGCGTCGACGCGGCGGGTGGGGCGCTGTTGTGTGT
>DATAZX010000008.1:0-18857 GCA_036271815.1 Solirubrobacteraceae bacterium | reverse complement strand
TCGCACTACATCATCGGCTCGGCCGTCGGACCGGCGCCCTACCCGGCGCTCGTGCGCGACCTGCAGCGCGTGATCGGCGACGAGTCGCGCGCCGCGCTGCTGCAGCGCGCCGGCCGGCTGCCCGACCGCGTCATCGCCTGCGTCGGCGGCGGCTCGAACTCGATCGGCATCTTCACGGCGTTCGTCGGCGACCCGGACGTCGCGCTGATCGGCGTCGAGGCGGCGGGCGAGGGCCTTCAGTCCGGCCGCCACGGCGCGCCGCTCACCGTGGGCGGGCGCGCGGGCGTGCTGCATGGCTCGCTGTCGGCGATCATGCAGGACGACGACGGCCAGGTCACCGAGGCCCACTCGATCTCGGCCGGCCTGGACTACCCGGGGTCGGGACCCGAGCACGCGCACCTGCGCGACTCCGGCCGCGCGAGCTACGTCGCGGTGACCGACGAGGACGCCCTCGCCGCCTACCGCGAGGTCACGCGCCTGGAGGGCATCATCCCCGCGCTGGAGACCTCGCACGCGCTGCACTACGCGCTGCACGAGCGCAGCGACTCGACGCTCGACCTGATCTGCCTCTCCGGCCGCGGCGACAAGGACCTCGCCGAGGTCATCGCGCACGAAGCGCCCGGATGACCTCCAAGCCCGCCCGCGACCGCGTGCCGGCGGTCGTCAGCACCGGCCACGACCAGATCGCGACGGCGTTCGCCGCGCGCGCCGGCCGGGCCGCGCTCATGCCCTACCTCATGGGCGGCTTCCCCGACGTCGCGACCTCGCTGCGGATCGGCATCGCCTGCGCCGACAACGGCGCCGACCTCGTCGAGCTCGGGATCCCGTACTCCGACCCGCTCGCCGACGGCCCGGTCATCCACGCGGCGGGCACGGCGGCGCTGCGCGCGGGCGCGACGCCGGACGGCGTGCTCGGCGTCGCGGAGTCGCTCGCGCGGCGCCTCCCGGTCGTGCTCATGTGCTACGTGAACCTCGTCCTCGCGCGCACGCCCGACGGCTTCGCGAGGGCCGCCGCCGCGGCCGGCGTCAGCGGGCTGATCGTGCCGGACCTGCCGCTCGAGGAGGCAGCGGAGATCCACGACGCCTGCGAGGCGCACGGCATCGCGCTCGTCCCGCTCGTCGCGCCGACGACGCCCGACGCGCGCCTCGCCGCGATCGGCGCGCAGGCCAGCGGCTTCGTCTACACGGTCTCCGTCGTCGGCACGACGGGCGAGCGCGCGACCGACGAGGACGGCTACCGCGCGGTCCTCGATCGCGTCAAGCCGCACGCCGCCGTGCCCGTCGCGATCGGCTTCGGCATCTCGACGCCCGAGCAGGCGGCCGCCGCCGCGCGGGCCGGAGCCGACGGCGTGATCGTCGGCACGCGGCTCGTGCGCGCCGCCGCCGAGTCCGCAGATCCCGCCGCCGCGGTCGGCGGGCTGGTTGCGGGGCTTTCCGCCGGCCTCATCCGTTAGGCTCCCACGCCTCATGGGTCTCGTCCTCGGCATCGTCTTCGCATTCTCCGTCGAGATCGTCCTGTGGGCGATCGGCCTCAAGCCCTTCGACGGCTTCCTGCTGGCGCTGGTCCTGATCACGATCGGCGCGACGCTCCGCATGATCAAGCCGTACCTCCCCGGCCGGGAGTAGCGACCGTTGGCCCCCCGGGCCGCTGTGGCCTGCGTCGTCGTCGCGCTGGCGCTCGCACTCACCGCCTGCGGCGACCAGTCCTCGACCGACGGCGCTCCGCAGTCCGGGTCCGGCACGGTCACGATCTACTCGAGCCTGCCGATGTACGGACCCGAGCACGCCCGCTCGCGCGACATGGTCGATGCGATCAAGCTCGCGCTCGACGACGCGCACGGCAAGGCCGGCGCGCTGAACGTCACGTATGTCTCGCTGGACTCCTCGACGCGCCAGAACGCGACCTGGACGAGCGACAACGTCCTCGCCAACGCGCGCACGGCGGTGCACGACTTCAACGCGATCGCCTACATCGGCGACAGCGACTCCGCGGCGACGGCGCTGTCGCTGCCGCTGACCAACGAGGGCGGCATCCTGCAGGTCAGTCCGACCAGCGCCTACGACGGGCTCACCCTCGCGGGTGGCGTGCGCACCGGCGAGCCCGAGCGCTTCTACCCCTCGGGGCACCTCACCTTCGGCCGGATGGTGCCGCCCGACCACGTGCAGGCCGCGGCGCTCGTGGACTACATGAGGGCCGAGGGCGTGCACAAGCTCGCGATGCTCGGCGACCGCGAGCTGACGGGCGGCGGGATCGCCGACCAGGTCACGAAGATCGCGGCGGCGCACGGCATCCAGATCATCGACAAGGGACGCATCGACGCGACGAAGGGCAACCTCTCCGGGCACGCGCAGGACGTCGCCGCCACCGGCGCCGACGCCTTCCTGTTCGCCGGCGCGACGGACACGGGCGCGGCGCGGATGTTCCAGGCGGTCGCCGCCGCGACCCCGCCGCGGATGCTGCTCTTCTCCGCGTCGGCCGACGCCGACACGGGCTTCGTCGACGCGCTGTCGCCCAGCGTCCAGGCGCGCATGCGGATCACGACGCCGACGCTGCCGCTGCGGCTGCTGCCGCCGTCGGCGCGCGCCTTCGCGACGCGCTTCGATGCGACGTTCGGGCGCCGCCCGCTGCCCGAGGCGATGCTCTCCTACGAGGCGACGCAGGCGGTCCTCAAGGCGATCCGCATCGCCGGCCCGAAGGGCAACGACCGCAGCGCGGTGATCAAGGCGTTCTTTCAGATCCACGACCGCCGGTCGCTGCTGGGCACGTACTCGATCGACCGCTACGGCGACACCAGCCTGAGCCGGTACGCCGGCAACCGCCTGCGCGGATCGCGGCTGGTGCTCGACAAGGTGCTCTCCGTCACTCCCTGACGCCCGCTGCACGGCGTCTCTCAGAACGCGCTCGGGCTATGAGAACCGGTGTACGATCGCCGGGCTTCTGCGTCTCAGTCCCACGAGGAGGGAACATCTTGCGCTTGAATCGAGCAATCCCGATCGGATTGCTGCTGCCGGCGGCGGCCATCGGAATGGCTGCCTGCGGCAGCAGCAAGTCCAAGGACGGCGTCGTCTCGGGCACCAACCTGACGATCTACTCGTCGCTGCCGCTGCAGGGCACGACGCGGGGCCAGTCGACGGCCGTCATCAACGGCGAGAAGCTCGCGCTGGATGCCGTCGGCGGCAAGGTCGGCAAGTACACGATCACGTACAAGTCGCTCGACGACGCGACGGCGCAGGCGGGGGCCGCGGACCAGGGCAAGACCGGGCAGAACGCGCGCGAGGCCGTGCGCGACAAGACCACGATCTTCTACCTCGGCGAGTTCAACTCGGGCGCCACGAAGGTCTCGCTCCCGATCCTCAACAAGGCGAACATCCCGCAGATCAGCCCGTCGAACACCTACATCGGCCTGACGACGAACGAGCCCGGCTCCGAGCCCGGCGAGCCGAACGTCTACTACCCGAGCGGCAAGCGGACGTACGCGCGCGTCGTGCCGCGCGACAAGATCCAGGGCGCGGCGCTCGTCACGATCATGAAGCAGGACGGCTGCAAGACGACGACGCTGTGGAACGACAAGTCGACCTACGGCGCCGGTCTCGCGCGCAACGTCGCCATCTCGGCCAAGGCCGCGGGCATCGCGATCCAGGACCAGCAGGGCACCGACAAGAACGCCGGCAACTACCGCTCGCTGGCGTCGAAGGTCACGTCCGACTGCTTCCTGTGGACCGGCACCACCGACCAGAACGGCGTCCAGGTCTTCAAGGACGTCGCCGCGGCCGACCCGACCGCGAAGCTCTACGGACCCGACGGCGTCACCGAGGAGGCGTTCACGAACCCGAAGAAGGGCGGCCTGCCCGCGTCGCTGGCGTCGCGCGTGAAGCTCACGGTCGCGACGCTCGGCGTCAAGGACCTGCCCAATGCCGCCCCGATCCTCGCCCAGTACAAGGCGAAGTACAAGACGCAGAGCGTCGACCCGTACGCGATCTACGGCTACGAGACGATGGCGCTCGCGCTCGACGTGCTCAAGCGCGCCGGCGCCGGCGCCAACAACCGCGAGACCGTCCGCAAGACGCTGCTGTCGACGAAGAACCGCAGCAGCGTGCTCGGGAACTACTCGATCGATGCCAACGGCGACACCACGCTCACCGACTACGGCGAGTACGTCATCAAGAACGGCCTCCCCACGTACGCCAAGAAGATCGTGGCGACCGGCTGACAAGGCTGAGCATGGCGGGGACGGGCGGCACGCGCCGCCCGTCCCCGCGTCCTGCCCCTCGAACGGATTCGAAAGTCACAGGTGAGCGGCGTTCCAGCAGCACCCGACGGTCCCGCGGGCAGGCCGGCGATCGTCGTCCTGCGTGAGGCGGCGAGCAGGTACGGCCTGATCGCCGTGCTCGCCGCGCTGCCGCTGTACCTCGCGATCCTCGACCTGACGCACGACGGCGATCTGTCCAAGCTCGGCAACAACATCGTCGCCGGGCTCTCCAACGGGGCGATCTACGCGCTGATCGCGCTCGGCTACACGCTCGTCTACGGGATCATCGAGCTCATCAACTTCGCCCACGGCGAGGTCTTCATGATCGGCTCGTTCGTCGCGTTCGGGCTCTGGGGAACGCTCGGGCTCGGCCTCGCGACCGGTCCGCTCGGGCTCGTCTTCGGCCTGCTCGCGACGCTGCTGATCACGATGGTCGTCTGCGGCGTGATGAACGTGATGATCGAGCAGGTGGCCTACAAGCCGCTGCGAAACGCCCCCAAGCTCGCGCCGCTGATCACGGCCGTGGGCATGTCCTTCATCCTGCAGAACGTCGGCATCCTGTGGCTCGGCGCCTCGCCGGCGTCGGTCGCCGACCTGATCCACGCGCAGCAGGACGTCGTCACGGTTGCCGGCGTGACCGTCCACCGCGCCGACGTCCTCGCGATCGCCGTCACGATCCCGCTCGTGCTCGCGCTGACGACGTTCATCTCGCGCAGCCGCCTCGGCAAGGCGATGCGCGCGACGGCGCAGGACCCCGACGCCGCGCGGCTGATGGGCATCAACGTCAACACGACGATCTCGCTGACGTTCCTGCTCGGCGGCGCGCTGGCCGGCGCCGCCGGGCTCATCAACCTCCTCTACCAGACCAGCGTCTGGTACTTCCAGGGCTTCGAGGCTGGCCTGATCGCGTTCACCGCGGCGGTCATGGGCGGCATCGGCAACCTCAAGGGCGCGGTCCTCGGCGGGCTCATCATCGGCTGCATCCAGCAGATCTCCGACTACCGCATCGGCGCCGACTGGACCCCGGCCGTCGTGTTCGCGTACCTCATCCTGATCATGGTCTTCCGCCCGCAGGGCCTCATCGGCGAGGTCACGAGGGAGGCCGGATGACCGCCGTGCGCAACCGTCTCGGCAGCCACTTCAACCTCGTCGCGGCGATCGCGGGGCTGGCGATCGCGGCGATCATCCCGATGTTCCTCGATCCGCTGTCGAGCATCACCGACAACGCGATCACCGCCGGCGCGTACGTCGTGATGGCGCTCGGCCTGAACATCGTCGTCGGCTTCGCGGGCCTGCTCGACCTCGGCTACGTCGCGTTCTTCGCGTTCGGCGCCTACACGACCGCGTGGTTCGCGTCGCTGCAGTTCGCGCCGGCGAACCACTCCAAGGGCATCCACATCCTGGCCGGCGACTTCGCCTCCAAGCTGCCGGGCCTGCACTTCAACTTCCTCATCATCCTCGTCCTCGCGATCGTCATCACGGGGATCGCCGGGATGCTGATCGGCCTGCCGACGCTGCGCCTGCGCGGCGACTACATCGCGATCGTGACGCTCGCCTTCGGCGAGATCATCTACCGCTTCGCCGTCAACGGCGACGCGATCCACCTCGGCAAGGGCTACCCGCTGACGGGCGGGCGCCAGGCGATCGCGCCGCTGGACTCGATCGACCTGCCGGGCCTGCCCGCGTTCGACGACGCCTCGAATCTGCGCCCGTTCTTCTGGTTCGTGCTCGTGCTCGTCGCGCTCGTGCTGTTCGTGAACTTCCGCCTGCGCGAGTCGCGCCTGGGGCGTGCCTGGATCGCGATGCGCGAGGACGAGGTCGCGGCCGCCTCGATGGGCATCCCGCTCGTCAAGACGAAGCTGCTCGCGTACGCGACGGGGGCCGCGTTCGGCGGCATCTCGGGCGCGTTCCTCGCGTCCTACCAGTCGGCGGTCAACGCCGACCAGTTCCAGTTCGGCGTCTCGATCTTCATCCTCGCGATGATCATCATGGGCGGCCTCGGCTCGATCTGGGGCGTCGTGTTCGGGGCGGTCGTGCTGTCGTTCATCAACACGTACTTCATCCCGAACGTGTTCAACAGCATCCCGAGCCATCTCGGCCTGAACTTCGACCTGACCCAGGTGAGCTTCGGGATCTTCGGCTTCCTGATCCTGATCGTCATGGTCCTGCGCCCGCAGGGGCTGTTCCCCGAGCGGCGCCGCAAGATCGAGCTGACCGAGGGCATCGGCGCCGACGAGAGCCTCGCCGAGGAGCGTCCGTGACCGCTCCGGGGGCACCCGCGTCGCCCGCGGCCGGCAGCGGCGGCGCGCTCGCCGCGACCCTGCTCGAGACCGATCACGTCAGCAAGGTGTTCGGCGGCCTCGTGGCCGTCAACGACGTCTCGTTCACGATCCCCGAGCACGCGATCGTGTCGATCATCGGACCCAACGGCGCGGGCAAGACGACGTTCTTCAACATGCTCACCGGCCTCTACAAGCCGACGACCGGGCGGATCGCGTTCGGCGGGCGCGAGATCTCGCACATGCGGCCCGACCGCATCACGGCGCTCGGGATCGCGCGGACGTTCCAGAACATCCGCCTGTTCGCGACGATGAGCGCCGTCGAGAACGTCATGGTCGGCCAGCACTCCCGCATGAGCGCGGGCCTGATCGGCTCGATCCTGCGCCCGCCGCGCGTGCGCCGCGAGGAGCGCGAGGCGCGCGAGAAGGCCCGCGAGACGCTGAGCTACGTCGGCCTGGCCGAGAGCGTGCACGACGAGCGCGCCATCAACCTCGCCTACGGCGACCAGCGCCGCGTCGAGATCGCGCGCGCGCTCGCATCCGATCCGCAGCTGCTGCTGCTCGACGAGCCGACCGCGGGGATGAACCCGCAGGAGTCCGATCAGCTGACGGCGTTCATGCGCCGCCTGCGCGACGACCGCAAGCTGACGATCCTGCTGATCGAGCACGACATGAAGGTCGTCATGGGCGTGTCGGAGCGCATCACGGTGCTCGACCACGGCGAGAAGATCGCCGAGGGCGACCCGCTCGAGGTCCGCGCGAACCCGCTCGTCGTCGAGGCGTACCTCGGAAAGCAGGGTTGATTCATGCCCGCGCTGCTCGAGATCGAGGATCTGCACACCTTCTACGGCAACATCGAGGCGCTCAAGGGCGTCTCGCTGACGGTGCACGAGGGCGAGATCGTCACCCTGATCGGCTCCAACGGCGCCGGCAAGTCGACGACGCTGCGCTCGATCTCGGCCCTGACGCCGGCGCGCTCGGGGTCGATCCGCTTCGCCGGCAAGGAGATCTCGCGCGTGCCCGCGCAGGAGATCGTCCGCCTCGGGATCTCGCAGTCGCCCGAGGCACGGCGCTGCTTTCAGCGCATGTCCGTCGCCGAGAACCTCGACCTCGGCGCCTACCTGCGCCGCGACGCCGAGATCGGCGCGGACCTCGATCGCGTCTACGACCTGTTCCCGCGGCTGAAGGAGCGCGAGGGGCAGAAGGCGGGCACGATGTCCGGCGGCGAGCAGCAGATGCTCGCGATCGGCCGCGCGCTGATGGCGCGCCCGAAGCTCCTGCTGCTCGACGAGCCGTCGATGGGCATCGCGCCGATCCTCGTCGACCGCATCTACGAGACGATCGCGGAGATCAACCGCCAGGGCACGACGATCCTGCTCGTCGAGCAGAACGCCAACTACGCGCTCGGCGTGTCGATGCGCGGCTACGTGCTCGAGACCGGCCGCGTCGCGCTCAGCGACAGCTCCGAGGCGCTGCGGACCAACCCCGACGTGCAACGGGCGTACCTCGGCGCATGACGATCATCGCCACGATCGGCGCGCTCGCGCTGTACCTGCTGCTCATCTGGCTCGGCTCGGCGATCGTCGCGAGCTACCTCTCCAAGCGCAAGGGCTACGGCGAGAAGGCCGGGCTCGCGTCGGGGCTGATCCTGAGCTTCGTCGGCCCGATCGTCTGGCTGCTGATCCCGGCCAAGGCGGACTCCGACTGGAAGGTCGTCGGCCCGCTCCCGCCGCGCCGCGGCAAGACGCAGATCTGACGGGTCTCGCCCGACGCCCGCCTCAGTTCGCGAGCGTGTCGCGCAGCGCCTCGTCGAGATCGGGGTGCTCGAACGCGTAGCCGAGCTCGGCCGCGCGGCCGGGGACCATCCGCACGCCGGTCAGCACGATCTGCGACATCGCGCCGTACATGCCCTTGATCACGAAGCCCGGGACGGGGGCGACGGCGGGGCGGTGCAGCGCCCTGCCGAGCGCCTTCGCGAACGCCCTGTTCGTGGCGGGCTCGGGCGCGGACCCGTTGATCGCGCCGCTGAAGTCCGTCGAGTCGATCGCGGCGAGGTACAGGCCGACGAGGTCGTCGAGGTGGATCCACGGCATGTACTGCGCGCCGCTGCCGATCGGCCCGCCGATGCCGGCCCGAAACGGGGGCAGCATCTTCGCGAGCGCGCCGCCGCCGGCGTCGAGCACGATCCCGGTGCGGACCTTCACGACGCGCGCGCCGAGCATCGCGGAGTCCGCGCTCTGCTCCCAGCGCACGCAGACGTCCGACAGCCAGTCGCTGCCCGGACCGGCCGTCTCGTCGACGATCTCGTCGCCGCGCGGGCCGTAGTAGCCCGACGCCGAGGCGCAGACGAGGACCGCCGGCCGCGGCTGCGCGGCGAAGATGCCGGTGACGAGGTTGCGCGTGCCCTTCTCGCGGCTGGCGAGGATCTCGCGCTTCGCGTCGTCGGTCCAGCGCTGGCCGACGTCCTCGCCGGCGAGATGGACGACGGCATCGCGGCCGGCGAGCGCCTCCGCCGGCGCGCCGTCGGACCGGGGCTCCCACGCGATCACCTCGACGCCGAGCCGCTCGCTCGCGCGCTCGGGATCGCGGGACAGCACGCAGACGTCGTCGCCGCGGCCGGTCAGCGCGCGGACAAGCTGCCTCCCGACGCGCCCGGTGGCGCCCGTGACCGTGACGCGCTTCACGAGCGAGCCGCCCGTGCGCCGACGGTCGTGGACACGTGCATGTCATGTCGAGCATACGGACACGGGCAGGTTTCACCGGCGGGCATCGCCGGCGTGACATTGCGGCATTTGTGTCAGCTCACGGCGATTCGCTGCCGAACCCCGCGTGACTGGAGTGAAGTCGGGGCATGCCCGGACGGCTCGTGGACGGTGCCGCAGCCAGCGTCGAGAGACTGCGCGCGGGTCTCAGCGGGCCGACCCTCAACGAGATGCCGCAGGCGAGCAACGGCGACCACGAGCACGACGACGCGACGGTGCAGGCGCCGTACGAGTTCGACTACAGCACGGTCCCGGGCGCCGACGGCGAGCGCGAGCGCTACGACGAGGACTACGAGTACTACTGGGGCGACATCCGGCTGCCGCTGTGGATCGCGCTGATCTGGCAGGTGCCGTGGCGCCAGCGCCTGGACATCTTCATCGCCGGCTTCATCATCGGGATGGTCGTCGCGGGCATCGCCCTGGTCTGGGGATTCGTCCTGTCGCAGTACTGAGCGACGGCCCGCCCGCCGCCGCACCCGTCCCGCCGCAGCGCGCCGCGTAGAGTGGCCAGCCGATGGCGGACCGCCCCGAAGAGCTCTTCCTCATCGACGGCAACTCGCTCGTGTACCGAGCGTTCTTCGCGCTGCCGGAGTCGATCGCGACCTCGACGGGCTTTCCGACGAACGCGATCTTCGGCTTCGCGTCGATGCTCGTGAAGATCCTCACCGAGCACGGCACGAAGCCGACCGTCGTCGTCTGGGACGCGGGGTCGAGCGGTCGCAAGGAGGTCTATCCCGCCTACAAGGGCACGCGCAGCTCGCGGCCGGACCTGCTCAAGCAGCAGTGGCCGCACTTCTCGCCGCTCGTCGAGGCGTTCGGCTACACGAACGTCTCGCTCGAGGGCTTCGAGGCCGACGACGTCATCGCGACGCTCGCCGAGCGCGCGCGCGAGCAGCGGATCCCCGTCGTGATCGTGACCGGCGATCGCGACGCGTTCCAGCTGATCGACCCGGAGGGCATCGTGAAGGTCATGGCGACCGCGCGCGGCATCACCGAGACGAAGCTCTACGACCATCGCGCCGTGATCGACCGCTACGGGATCGAGCCGGAGCTGATCCCCGACTTCTACGGCCTCAAGGGCGACACGAGCGACAACATCCCGGGCGTTCCGGGCATCGGCGACAAGACGGCCGCCACGCTGCTGCAGGCCTACGGCGACCTCGAGGGCGTGCTCGGCGCGGTCGACAGGATCTCCGGCGCCAAGCGCAAGGAGAACCTCGTCAACCACGCCGACGACGCGCGCGTGTCGAAGGTGCTCGCGACGATGCGCCGCGACCTGCCCGTCGATCTCGACGTCGCCGTCGAGGCGGGGCGCGCGCCCGATCGCTCGAAGCTGCGCGAGGTCTTCCGCGAGTTCGAGCTGCGCGATCCGCTGCGCCGCCTCGAGGAGTTCCTCGGCACCGAGGAGGCCGCGCCCGCGCCCGAGGCCGAGACGACGCTCACCGCGCCCGTGCGGTCCGGCTCGCTCGCCGACGTCGCGGGCCTGCGCGGCGACGAGCTCGTGCTCGCCGTGCGCGCGCCCGAGATCGCCGAGGGCGAGCTGCTCGCCGTCGATCCGACGTGGCGCTTCGCCGTCGCGACCGCGACCGAGATCCTCACCGGCACGCTCGACGACCCGTCCCAGCTCGTCGCCGCGGCGGGCGAGCGCGCCGTCGTCGCGCACGACGCGAAGGCGCTCGGCGTCGTGCCCTCCAACCTCGTCCACGACACCCTGATCGGCGCGTACATCCTCGAGCCCGCGCGCCGCGGCTACCCGCTGCGCGAGCTGCTCGAGGAGCGCGGGCTCGCGGCAGCGGCAGCGATCGAGGACGAGGCCGCCGCCGAGGCGCTGCTGGTGCGCGAGCTCGCCGCCTGGCAGCGCGAGCAGATCGTCGCGCGCGAGCTGACCGTCGTCATGGAGGAGATCGAGCTGCCGCTCGTGCCGGTCCTGCGCGCGATGGAGGTCGCCGGCGTGCGCCTGAACACCGACCGCATGCGCGACATCACCACGCGCGTGCGCGACGAGGTCCACGACCTCGAGCTCGAGGTCTGGCGGCTCGCGGAGACGGAGTTCGTGATCGGCTCGCCGCAGCAGCTCGGCGAGATCCTCTTCAACAAGCTCAACCTGTCCAAGAAGCGGCGCGGCAAGACCGGCTTCTCGACGGACGCGCGCGTGCTGCAGGCGATCCGCGACGAGCACGAGATCATCCCGCTGATCGAGCGCTGGCGCGAGCTCAACCAGCTCGACAAGACGTACTTCTCCGTGCTGCCGCAGCTCGCCCGCGCCGACCCCGAGTCGCGCATCCACACGACCTTCCTGCAGGCCGCCGCGACGACGGGCCGGCTCGCCTCGACGGATCCGAACATGCAGAACGTCCCGATCCGCACCGACCTCGGGCGCGAGGTCCGCGGCTGCTTCGAGGCGGCGAACGGCAACGTCTTGCTAAGCGCCGACTACTCGCAGATCGAGCTGCGCGTGCTCGCCCACATCGCCGACGAGCCGGTGCTCAAGGAGATCTTCGTGCGCGGCGAGGACGTCCACACCGCGACCGCGTCGAAGGTCTTCGCGACCGACCCGTCGCAGCTCACGCTCGGCCAGCGCTCGAAGGCGAAGATGGTCAACTACGGGATCGTCTACGGCCTGTCGGACTTCGGCCTGGCGGACCGCCTCGGCATCCCGCGCGCCGAGGCCAAGGAGATCATCGACACGTACCTCGAGCGCTTCCCGCGCGTGCGCGCGTTCATCGAGGAGACGATCGCGCAGGCGACGGCCGACGGGCACGTCACGACGCTGTGGGGCCGGCGGCGCCAGATCCCGGAGCTCAAGGCGCGCAACTGGCAGGTGCGCACGCTGGGGGAGCGGCTTGCCGTGAACACGGTCATCCAGGGCACGGCGGCCGACGTCATGAAGCTCGCGATCGTCAACGTCGCGGCGGCGCTCGGCGACTCGCCGGTGCGGCTGATCCTGACCGTCCACGACGAGCTGCTGTTCGAGGGCCCGGCGGACGAGGTCGACGCGGTGCGCGAGCTGATCCGCCGCGAGATGTGCGGCGTCTGGGACCACGACCCGCCGCTCGTGGTCGGCGTCGGCGTCGGCCCGACGTGGATGCAGGCGAAGTGAGCCGGGCGCCCGCCACGAGATGACGCGCCGCGACCGCTGCGCGGCGGGTCTGCTGGCGCTCGCGCTGTGCGTCTTCCTGCAGGTCGTCCGCGGTCACGCGGACTGGGGACCGAGCGAGGGCGTCTACGCGCTGTCGGCGCGGCTCGTGCTGCACGGTCATCGCCTCTACGGCGGGCTCGTCGCGTCGCAGCCGCCATGGACGTACCTGTTCGGCGCGGGCGTCCTCGCGATCCACGACTCGCTCGACATGCTGCGGCTCGCGTGCGGGCTGCTGCAGGTGCTGACGGGACTGCTGGCCGCGGAGGCCGTCTGGCGATTGACGTCGCAGCGGGTCGCGGCGATCGTGACGGCGGGCCTCGTCGTCGTCACGCCGTGGGCGACCCACCAGCACGGGCTGCTGCTGCCCGAGCAGCTCGGCGCGCCGCTGCTGCTCGGCGCGGCGCTGCTCGCGTCGCGCCCGGCGACGGCGCGCTGGGCCGGCGTGCTGGCCGCGGTCGCGATCTTCGCGAAGCTGCCGTTCGCGCTGCCGGCGCTGCTGCTGATCGCCGCGTCGCCCGCGCGGGGGACGGCGCTGCGCTGGGCGGCCGGCGCCCTCGCGGCGCAGGCGCTCGCCTTCACCGCGATCTTCGGCACGCACCTGTGGTCGGACGTCCTCACCGCGCAGGCGCAGGCCGGGCACGGCCTCGAGCTGCGGGCCGGCGCGTTCGCGCAGGCCGCGTGGAACCTGCTGGCGCTCGTCGTGTTCGCGGCCGTCGCGCTGCTGTGGCGCGGCGAGGTCGCCGAGCGGCCGCTCGTACGCACGCTCGGCGCCGCGGCGATCGGCCTGCTCGTGACGGTGCTGACGATCGTCAAGCCCGGCACCGGCCTGAACGTCATCGTCCCGGTCGAGCCGCTGCTCGCGACGCTGTCGGTCGCGGGCGTGGCGTGGGCGCTGCGCGTCCCGGGTCTGCGCAACCGCGTCGCCCTGTCGGCGACCGCGCTCGGCCTGCTCGCGCTCGCCCAGTCGGCCTCGCTGCTGCTCGACCCGACGGACCCGCGCCCGTTTCACCGGCCGCTGTCGGCCACGCCGGGCTGGAAGGTGCTGCGCACGAGCGCGCAGATGCGCGAGCTGGTCGCGCGCGCCGAGCGCTGCCCGCCGGGCGCCGTCTACGACGGCCCGCCGCTGGTCGCGTTCCTGGCGCACCGGCGCGTCCCCGCCGATCAGCCCGACGCGTTCATCGTCGACCGCGCGGCGATGCACGCGGCCGTGCTCGAGCGCATGCTCGCCGCCGCTCCGCGCTGTCCCTGACGCGCTGCCGAGCGCGCGCCGCGCACCTCGGCGAGGACCGCCGGCGCGCCGCTCGCCCGCGCCAAGATCGACGACGGTGACGCACATCTCGCGCCGAGGCAGCAGAATGTGCATCCGATGGGTCGACATGTCGTTCGCAGGGGATCGCTGTGCGGGAGGCCGATACTCTGCGCGGCCGCATGCCTCGTGCTGCTGGGCGTCGCGGCAGGCCCCGCGTCGGCGACCTCGCTGCGCGCGCGGCTCGTGCAGACGCTCGCCCCCTCGCTGAAGCACGTGCACCAGCTGCTCGGCCCCGCGCCCTCCGACGCGACGGTCAGCGCGCTCGTGTCGCTGCGACCGCGCGACGAGGCCGGCCTGCGCGCCCTGATCGCCCGCGTCACGAACCCGGCCGACAAGCGCTACGGCCACTACCTCAGCCCCGCGCAGTTCCGCAGCCGCTTCGCGCCGACGAAGGACGACGCGAACGCGGTCGCGTCCTGGCTGCGCGCGAGCGGCCTGAAGGTCACGGCGATCCCGGCGAACCACCGCTTCGTCGCGGTGACCGGCACCGTCGCGCAGGCGCAGCACGCGTTCGACCTCACGCTCGGCCGCGTGCGCGACACGCTCGGCGCGATCGTGAACGCGCCGCTGCGGCGCGCCCGCGTCCCCGCGGCGCTCTCGCGGATCGTCTCCGGCGTGCGCGGCCTGGACGGCGGCGACGTCGTCAAGGCGCAGTCGCTGCTCGCCCCGCCGGCGTACCAGACCTCCGGCCCGTGCTCGTCGTTCTTCGGCGAGATCACGGCGAGCGACACGCCGGGCGCGTTCGGCCAGGGTCCGTTCCCGGTCGCGCCGTGCGGCTACACGCCGACCCAGCTGCAGTCCGCCTACGGCCTCAGCCCCGCGTACGCCGCCGGCGTCGACGGCCGCGGCGTCAAGGTCGCGATCATCGACCCGTTCGACTCGCCGCGCGCCAAGCAGGACACCGACACGTACTCCGCGCGCCACGGCCTGCCGCCGGTCAGCCTGACGCGGGTCGCCGACCCGTACGCGACGGCCGTGCCGAGCCTGCCGTCGCTGCCGGACGCGCTCGCGAAGGTCCCGCTGGTCGGCTCGCTCGGCGGTCTCGTCACCGGCCTCGTCGACCCCGACGGCGCCAGCGAGGAGGAGACGCTCGACCTCGAGGCCGTCCACGCGCTCGCGCCCGGCGCGTCGATCGTCTACGAGGCGTCGGACTCGCTGCTGGACATCAGCCTGCTGATCGCCCAGAACGACGTCGTCGACCACAAGCGCGCGCAGATCGTGTCGAACTCCTACGGCTCGGCGGTCGACTCGCAGGACCCGATGGAAGACGCGGTCCTGCAGCAGGCCGCCGCCGAGGGCATCGGCTTCTACTTCTCCAGCGGCGACCAGGGCGACGAGACCCGCGATCCCAACGGCCCCGGCGATCGCGAGACCGACGCGTCGGCGAACAACCCGCTGGCGACCGCCGTCGGGGGGACGAGCATCGCGATCGGCGCCGACGGCAAGGCGCTGTGGCAGACCTACTGGGGCAACTTCACCTCGACGCTCGTCAACGGCGCGTGGGCACCGACGCCACCCGGCGACTTCTACGCCGGCGGCGGGGGCGGGACGAGCCAGGCCTACGCCGAGCCGGACTACCAGAAGGGCGTCGTCCCGGACGACCTCGCGAACTACTGGGCGGGCAAGCCTGCCGAGCTCGGCGCGACCCAGACCTCGATCGTCCCGCTGCAGTCCAGCCCGATCACGCCGCAGGTGCCCGGTCGCGTCGAGCCGGACATCTCGATGCTCGGCGATCCGAACACGGGCATGATCGTCGGCGACACGCAGGACTTCACGGCGTACAAGAACCTGCTCGGCCAGCAGCTGCCGACCGACGACGTCCACTACGCCGAGTTCCGCATCGGCGGCACGAGCCTCAGCTCGCCGCTGTTCGCCGGCCTGATGGCGCTCGCCGACCAGGCCGCCGGCCACGCGCACGGCTTCGTCAACCCGGCGCTGTACGCCGCCTACAAGCACGACCCGTCGATCGTGACCGATCTCACCGCGACGAGCGCGAAGAACGCCGTCGTGCGCCGCAACTACGTCAACTCGACGGACTCGTCCGGCGGCGTGACCACGCTGCTGCGCGACTTCGACGAGCCGCTCACCCTGCACGACCGCCCCGGCTTCGACGACGCCACCGGCCTGGGCACGCCGAACGGCCTGCACTTCCTGCAGGCGCTCGCACCCGGCTCGACCACGCTGCGCTCCGCGGCCAAGCCCGCGCCCAAGAAGCCGGTGCACGCCACGTCGAGCCGCGCGACCACGCGCTAGCCCGCGGCCAGCCGCGCCGGCAGCCGGGCGCGATGTGTATCGTATGCGCATGGCTCGCGTCAACATCACGGTGCCCGACGAGCTGATCGACGCGGCACGATCCGCGCGACTGAACGTGTCGCGCATCGCCGCCGCGGCCCTCGCCGAGGAGCTCGATCGGCGCGCGAAGATCGCCGCGCTCGACGGCTATCTGCAGGAGCTCGAGAACGAGCTCGGGCCGATCTCGCTCGATGACCAGGCCGCCGCGCGTGCAGGGGCCGACCGCGCGTTCGCGGACGGGGTGCGGCAGGCGCCGAGCCGGACACGCCCCGCCGCGTGACGCTCGTGCTCGACTCCGGCGCGCTGACCGCGCTCGCCCAGCAGCGCGCGCGCCTTCAGGAGCTGCGCCGCCGCGGTCTGTGGCCGGCACAGGTGCCGGCCGTGGTGCTGGCCGAGGCGCTCACCGGAGATCACCGTCGAGACTTCCACGCCAACCGCCTCCTGCGTCTGTGCCAGGTGCGCGAGGTCGACGAGGAGCACGCGCGCGAGGCGGCCCGCCTGCGCACGGCGACCGGATTCGCGGGGGCGATGTCCGCGGTGGACGCCGTCGTCGTCGCGCACGCCGGCCGGCTGTCGGGGCCGGTCGTGCTCACCACGGATCCGTCTCACCTGCGCGCGCTGGCCGAGCACGCGAGCTCGCCGGTGTCGATCGTCGCGCTGTAGCGGGACGGGCGCGCCGGCGCGACCCGGCGCGCGAGGCGCGAGGAGCCGGCGACGAGGCGTCGCACGCGCAGCGGGTACGGTCCGAACGTGGGCGAGCGCGCGTTGGATTGGGTGGCATCCGTGGACCGCGCAGCACTCGCGGACGCGGGCTGGGCGGTGGTCGCGTTCGACGAGCTGCTGCGTGGCGCTCGCGACGCGAGACCGCGCGCGGGCGCTCCTCGCACGTCGCTCGAGAACCCCGCGCAGGCGTGGTTGCAGCGGCTCGCCGCGACGCCGCGGATGGCCGTCGTCGGGGTCCGCCTGACGACGCTGCGCGAGCTCCGCGTGCTGCACGGCCACGTCCTCGAGCCCGCGTCACGGTCCGGGACCCGGCTGCTCGTGCAGAGCGAGCAGCGGCTGCGGACGCTGGTCGAGGAGGACTTCGTGGATCCCGGCTTCGGGTACGCGTACACGCTCGAGCGCGCGCTCGCCACCGCGATGCGCCTGTTCGTCGGCCGCGGCGAGCCGCCCGCACCGCGCGCCTGTGGCTCGCCGCGCGAGGACCTCGACGCCGGGCAGCGCCGCGCGGTCGCGGCGCACGACGGCGTGGTCCAGGTCATCGCACCCGCCGGCAGCGGCAAGACGACGGTCCTCGTCGAGCGCGTCCGCGAGCTGCAGCGGCGCGGCGCGGTGCCCGGGCAGATCCTCTGCGCGACGTTCAACAAGGCGGCGGCGACCGAGCTGCAGCAGCGGCTCGGGGCCGCGGGCGTGAGCGGGGTGCGAGCGCGCACCTTCCACGGGCTCGGGCTGCGGCTGCTCACGGAGGAGGGCCGCGTCGACGGCGCCGGCACGCGCTCGCCGACGCTGAGCCAGTGGAAGCGGCTGTGCGCGCTGGCCGCCCGCGACGAGGGCACGTGGATCGAGCCGACCGAGGCCCGCGCCGCCGTCAGCGACGCCAAGCTCGGGTTGCTCGCGACCGCCGCCGAGTACCGCGCGCACGTCGCGGGGCTCGAGAACGGCCCGGCGCTCGCGCGCATCTACGAGCTCTACGAGGAGATGCAGCGCGCGGCCGGTGCGATCGACTTCGACGACCACGTCATGCTCGCCGTCCGCGCGCTGCGCGACGACCGCGCGTTGCGCGTGCGCTGGCAGGAGCGCTTCGCGCAGGTGCTCGTGGACGAGTACCAGGACGTCGAGCCGGCGCAGGAGCTGCTCGTGCGGATCCTGGCCGCGCCGCAGGACGGCTACTTCTGCGTCGGCGACGAGGACCAGACGCTCTACGGCTGGCGGCGCGCGAGCGTGCGCCGCATGATCGACCTCGACCTCGCCTACCCCGGCCTGCAGCGCATCACGCTGGCGCACAACTACCGCTGCCCGTCCGAGGTCGTGGGCGCGTCGCGACGGCTCGTCGAGCGCAACGTCGTGCGCTTCCCGAAGCCGATCGAGCCCGCGCCCGGCCGCGCCGCCGGCGGGCCGCGGGCGCTCGAGCTCTGCGAGGACGCCGACCACCGGGCCGGTGCGGAGCGGATCGCGCGAGCGCTGGCCGGGCGCCGCCGGGGCGAGGTCGTCGTGCTCGCGCGCACGACGAGCCTGCTGACGACGGTCGCGCTCGCGTGCGTCGCGCCGCAGGTGCGCATCAGCGCGCCGCGGGCGGTCTTCGAGCCGAGCGGATCGCGGCGGGCGCTGGAGGCCTACCTGCGGCTCATGGCCGACCTCGGCTCGGCCCGCCCGGAGGACGTCGCGATCGTGTGCCGCGCGCCGGGCCGCGGCCTGCCGCTCGACCGCGAGGACGAGGTGGCGGCGCGACTGCGCGCCGGTCGCACGTTCGCCGCGGCCTTCGACGGCCTCGCCACGGATGCCCGCGGGCGCGCCAGGCTCGAGGACGCCGGCCGGGTGCTCGACGCGCTCGCGGGCATCTCCCAGGCCGACCGCTTCGTCGGCCACCTGCGCGCCGCGGGCGGACTCGAGGCCTACTTCGCCGAGTACGAGCGGACCTTCGGCGCCGCCGAGCAGGTCGAGCTCGAGATCCTCGATCAGATCGCGGCGGACGCCGGGGGCAGGACCGTGGCGGAGCTCAGCGCGCTGCTGGACGCTCGCGCCCATGCGCTGCGCGACATCCGCGACGAGGAGCGTGGCGTCGAGCTCTCCACGATCCATGGCGCCAAGGGACGCGAGTGGCCGGAG
>DATAZX010000007.1:0-19015 GCA_036271815.1 Solirubrobacteraceae bacterium | reverse complement strand
CGCAGCGTCCGCAGGTGCTTCTGCACGCTGTCGACGCGGACGAGCGCGTACTGGCGCTGGTTGCGCACGGTCCCGACCCCGCCGTGGACGTCCGCGCCGGCATCCCGCGCCGGGATCGGCTTGCCGTCGAGCAGGACGTGCACCCTGCGGGGGAGGTTGCCGTCGGAGGACAGGACGAGGTACACGGCCCTGCCGACGACGCGCGCGCCGATCGTCGCGGCGCGCCCGGCGCGCGCCTGCTGCTGGCCGATCGTCCAGCTGCCGCCGAGGGTGAAGGCGTTCTGTGGCAGCGCGCTCGCGCTCGCGGCGCGGTAGTCGTGGGTGCCCGATCGCGGCGCGCTGCTGAAGCCCTCGGCGCGCGCGGTGCCGATGTAGGTCTCCGGCGTCGCGTCCGCCGCGATGTCCTTGATCGCTCCCTCGGGCTTGGCGGCGGCGCCGAGGCGCGTGTCGCCCGCCTCGGCGAGCAGCGTGCGGATCGCCGCCTCGGTCTCGGAGTACTCGCCCTCGCCGAGCTGGACGAGGCGCACGCGGCCCTTGGCGTCGATCAGGTAGTCCGCCGGCCAGGCCTGGTTGGTGTACGCGTTCCAGGTCCCGTAGTCGTTGTCCTGGACGACCGGGTACTTCAGGCCCTTGTCCTTGATCGCCTGCGCGACGTTCGACGCGTCCTTCTCGAAGTCGAACTCCGGCGTGTGCACGCCGACGATCGTCAGCCCCTGCGAGCGGTAGCGCGCGTCCCATGCCTTCAGGTACGGCAGCGTGCGCAGGCAGTTGATGCAGGTGTAGGTCCAGAAGTCGACGAGCACGACGCGGCCGCGCAGCCGCTTCATCGTGAGCGGCGGCGAGTTGAACCAGCGCTGGTTGTCGGTGAAGTCGGGTGCGATCCCGAGCACCGGCAGCGCGGGCGTCTTGATGCCTGGCAGGGCGGCGGCGGCGCTGGCCTTCGCGCTCGTCGTCGGGGCGGGCGCGCTCGCCTTGGCGACCGCGAACCGCGACCTCCCGCGGAGCTTCGCGAGCCGGTCCTGGACGGCGCTCGAGCGCTCGATGCCGCCGACCGGGTCCGTGATGAAGTTCGGGAAGTCGCTCGCCAGCGCGGTCTGGAAGCGGATGTCGAGCTTCGCCAGCATCAACACGGCCGTCAGCACCATCACGCTGCCGATGACGCGCTGCACGACCGGTCCTCGACCGGCGCGCCGCACGCGATCCATGATCTTGCGGCCGCCGAGCGACAGCGCGAGCAGCACGAGCGCCGAGCCGACCGAGTACGCGAGGCCGACCGCGACGAGCGAGCCGGTGGTCCCGCGGCTCGCGCTCACGGTGATGACCGCCGTCAGGATCGGGCCCGCGCAGGGGGCGTAGACGAAGCCGAGCGCGCCGCCGACGGGCAGACCCGACCAGAAGCCGTCGCCGGCGCCGCGCGGGCCCAGGCGCGACAGCGGCGCGAGCCGCGCCTCGATCCAGTGGCTCGCGCGCGGGATCAGCAGCGTGAGGCCGAAGAGCCCGAGCACGACGATCGCGAGCGTGCGCAGCGTCCCGCTCGCGAAGCCGACGCCGTCGACGAGCTTCGCGACACCGATGATCGTGATCGTGAACGTCAGCGTCAGGCCCGCGACGACCCCGAGCGGGCGGCGCCGTCCGCCGCTGCCGCTCGCCGACAGCAGGGCGGGGAGGACCGGCAGCACGCACGGCGTGATCGCCGTGGCGGCTCCGGCGAGCAGGGCGAATGCGAGCAGGACGATCATCGGGTACCCCGGTGTTCTCGCATCGCGCGGCTGCGGATGCGTGACGGCTCGATCGCGAGCCGGTGTCTACTAGTCTGCGGCGCCATGAAGAAGCCCTCGCTGAAGCGCGAGAAGAAGCCGACTGCGCAGGAGCTCGCGGAGGCATCGCCGTTCGATCCGGTGCCGGTGAAGATGCGGACGCCGAAGCCCGAGAAGGCACCGAAGCCCAAGAAGGAGCCCAGGCCGAAGAAAGAGCGCAAGCTGCGCAAGCAGCCGCGGCAGCTGACGCCGCAGGAGCTCGCGGCGGCTTCGGCGGCCGCCGCCCCCGCGTCGCAGCCGGGGCCGGGGAAGCAGGGCGGGCGCCTGAGCCGGCTCGGCGGCGCGCTCGGCCGCCCGTTTCGCGCCGCGGGCCGCAAGCTTGCGGGACTGCGCGGGCCGGTGCGCATCGGCGTGTACCTCCTCATCGCAGTCGTGGTCATCGTGGCCGCGCTGAAGCTGCGCGGCGGCCGCGACGATGCGAAGCTCGTCCGCGAGACGCTGAATCGGTACGAGAAGGCATCGCGCGACAAGGATTACCAGACCCTGTGCGACGACCTGTTCGCTTCCTCGTACGTCAAGCAGACCGCCAGCGGCGGCCTTCCGTGCGAGGTCGCGCTGCGCACCGCGCTCGCGAACGTCCACAACCCGACGCTGAAGGTGCTCAGCGTCGAGGTCAACGGCGACCGCGCGGCAGCGAGCGTCATGGGTTCCGCCGCCGGACAGGTTCCCGGCAAGGACGTCTACACGCTGGTCCGCGAGAACGGCTCGTGGCGGATCCTGCCGCCGCGTCCCGCAAATCCCGACTCGACGCCTTAACCCGCGGTCAACGTCGCAGCAACACGTAGACCGCGGTGACGGCGAAGCCGAGTTGGCCGAAGGTCAGCGCCGTGCCGAGGTTCGGCGCGCCCGCGAGGCCGGCGACCGCGCTGCAGAGCGCGAACGCGACGAGCATCAGCGCGAGGTCGGCGAGCGCGCCGCGGCTCATGCGGACGCACCCGGCGGGCGCACGGGATGCGCCCGCGACGGCGTGTCTCGAGGTGCGTCGCGACTCACGTCGATGCCGCCGCGGTCTCCAGCGCGCGCGTGAGCGCCGGCACGTCGAGCGCGGGGTCCTGATCGGCCAGGAGCCGGTCCGCGGCGCGCGCTCCTCCGAGCGCGCGCAGCCCGCGTTCCCCATGTTCTGCGGTGAAATCGGCGCGTGCTGCCGCCCGCCGCGCCGCCCGCCGCCGGGCCGGGACGTCGAGGCGCTCGCGATGCTCGTCGAGCGCGCCGACGAGCGCTTCGAAGCCGCTGCACGGCGGTAGCGAGGACACGGCGACGACCGGCGTCTCGCGCGCCCCGAGCGAGCCCAGCGCGGCGCTCAGGTCGCGACGCGAGCGCAGCGCGAGCGGGCCGAGATCGGCCTTCGTCACGACGAGCACGTCGGGGATCTCCATGATCCCCGACTTCAGGAACTGCAGGACGTCGCCGCCACCGGGTTGCACCACGACCGCAACCGTATCCGCCGCCTCGGCGACGTCGGTCTCCGACTGCCCGACGCCGACCGTCTCGATCACCACGACGTCGAACGCCACGGCGAGCGCATCGGCCGCCGCGCGCGTCGCCGGAGCGAGCCCGCCGAGCCGCGTGCCGGTGGCCATCGAGCGCACGAAGACGCCGCGGTCGCCGGGATCGACGGCGATCCGCGCGCGGTCGCCGAGCAGCGCGCCGCCGCTGCGCTTGGACGACGGGTCGACCGCGAGCACGGCGACGGACTGCCCGCGCGCCCGCCACGCGCGCACGAGCTGCGCCAGCAGCGAGGACTTGCCCGATCCGGGCGGGCCGGTGACGCCGATGACGTGCGCCGGCGCCTCGCCGCCGAGCGCCTTCGGCGAGAGCCCGCTCAGGAGCGCGGCGATCTCGTCGCGGTGCCGCGGTGCCCGGCTCTCGACGAGGTTCAGCACGCCGGGTGCGGCCGACAGGTCGCGCGCGCGCAGGCGCGCGGCGAGCTCCTCGGGACCGTCGCTCACGCCGCGTGCGCCGCGACGCCGTTGCGCTGCGCGACGAGCGCGACGAGGTCGCGCATGATCTGGGTGAGATCGAAGTCCTTCGGCGTGTAGACGGCGGCGACGCCGGCGGCCTTCAGCGCGGCGACGTCGGCCTCGGGGATGATCCCGCCGACCACGACCGGCGCGTCGACGCCCGCGTCCGCCAACGCGCGCAGGACGTCGGGGATCAGCTCGCGGTGCGAGCCCGACAGGATCGACAGCCCGATGACGTGGACGCCCTCCTGCAGGGCACTCGTGACGATCTGCGACGGCGTCAGGCGGATCCCCTCGTAGACGACGTCGAAGCCGACGTCGCGCGCGCGCACGGCGATCTGCTCGGCGCCGTTTGAGTGCCCGTCGAGGCCGGGCTTGCCGACGAGGATCTTGATCCGGCGGCCGAGTGCCTCGGAGACGCGCGCGACCTCGTCGCGGATCGCCTCGAGGTCGGTCTCCAAGGCGGCCCCGCCGGCGGCCGCGCTCGCCTCGCCGACGCCCGTCGGCGCGCGGTAGTCGCCGTAGACGTCGCGCAGGGCCTGCGCCCATTCGCCGGTCGTGACGCCCGCGCGGGCGGCCGCGATCGTCGCGGGCATGATGCTCTCCGCGTCGTCGCCCGCGACTCGCCGCAGCTCCTGCAACGCCGCGCGGACCGCCTCGTCGTCGCGCTCCGCTCGCCACGCGCGCAGCGCCTCGACCTGCTCGGCCCCGACGCCCGCGTCGACGGTCATGATCGCGCCGTCGGCGCCTTGGGCAAGCGGCGACGGCTCGGAGTCCGCGTAGCGGTTCTGACCGACCACGACGAGCTCGCCGGACTCGATCCGCCGGATCCGCGCGCGATGGGAGTCGACCAGGGCCGCCTTCATGTAGGGCACGGCGGCACCGGCGCCGCCGTGCTCCTCGACGACCGCCATCTCCGCCCGCGCGCCCGCGAGCAGCTCCGCGACGAGGCCGTCCATGACGTGCGACCCCGCGAAGATGTCGGGGTACTCGAGCAGGTCGGTCTCGTAGGCGAGGACCTGCTGGATGCGCAGCGACCACTGCTGATCCCATGGGCGGGGAAGCCCGAGCGCCTCGTTCCACGCGGGCAGCTGCACGGCTCGCGCGCGGGCGTCGCGGCCGAGCGTCACGGCGAGCGCCTCGAGCACGATCCGCTGGACGTTGTTCTCGGGCTGCGACTCGGTCAGCCCGAGCGAGTTGACCTGCACGCCGTAGCGAAAGCGCAGCTGCTTGGGGTCCTGCACGCCGTAGCGCTCGCGGCCGATCTGCTCCCACAAGATCGACATCGCGCGCAGCTTCGCGTGCTCCTCGACGAAGCGCACGCCGGCGTTGACGAAGAACGAGATGCGGCCGAAGACGGTGCCCATCAGGGTGGCGTCGACGCGCTGGGACACCGCGTCGAGCACGCCGATCGCGTTGGCCATCGCGAACGCGATCTCCTGCACGGGCGTCGCGCCGGCCTCCTGCAGGTGGTAGGAGCAGATGTTGATCGGGTTCCACCTCGGGATCTCGGTCACCGTGTAGGCGATCAGATCCGCGGTCAGGCGCATCGACGGGCCGGGCGGGAACGCGTACGTCCCGCGCGCGAGGAACTCCTTGACGATGTCGTTCTGCGTGGTGCCCTGGAGGATCCGCGGGTCGACGCCGTTCTCCTCGGCGGTCACGACATACAGCGCGAGCAGCCATGCGGCGGTCGCGTTGATCGTCATCGACGTGTTCATCGTCTCGAGCGGGATGCCGTCCATGAGCGCGTGCATCGCGCCCTTGTGGGCGATCGGGACGCCGACCTTGCCGACCTCGCCGCGCGCGAGCTCGTGATCGGAGTCATAGCCCGTCTGCGTCGGCAGGTCGAAGGCGACCGACAGCCCGGTCTGCCCGCGAGCGAGGTTCGAGCGGTACAGCACGTTGGACTTCTGGGCGGTCGAATGGCCCGCGTACGTGCGCATCATCCACGGCCTGTCGGGCTCGGACAGGCGATGCGGGAACGGCTCGGCCATCGACTGATCGTAGACCCCGCTAGCGTCTACGCGATGCGACCCATCGATGTCGAGCACCTCGGGCGCGAGCACGTCATCTGCTGCTGGCAGGTCGACGACGTGCTCGTCGACCCCGGCCCCGAGTCGAGCATCGACACCGTGCTCGACGCGCTCGGCGACGAGCAGCCGCGCGCGCTGCTGCTCACGCACATCCACTTCGACCACGCTGGCGCGGCCGGAGCGCTCGTGCGCGAGTGGCCGGACCTCGAGGTCTGGGTCCACGAGCGCGGAGCACGTCATCTCGTCGACCCGCGCCGGCTCGTGGCGTCGGCGACGCGACTGTACGGCGACGACTTCGACCGCCTCTGGGGCGAGGTCGTCCCGATCCCCGAGCGCTCGCTGCGCGTGCTGCGCGGCGGCGAGTCGATCGACGGCTGGGACGTGCGGTACACGCCGGGGCACGCCTCGCACCACGTCTCCTACCGCCACCGCGACAGCGGCTGGGTGTTCCCGGGCGACACCGCCGGCGTGCGGCTTCCCGGCGGCGACCTGCTGCTGCCGCCGACGCCGCCGCCGGACATCGACCTCGAGGCATGGCGGGAATCGCTGGACGCGATCGAGGCATGGGAGCCGACGACGCTGGCTGTGACGCACTTCGGCGACTACGCCGACGTCGCCGAGCATCTCGATCGTCTGCGGGAGGCGCTCGCGAAGTGGGGCGAGCTCGCGAGGACGACCGATCGGGAGTCCTACGCGCAGGCGCTGCTCGCCGCCTATGCAGCCGGCGTCGACGAGCACGACGCGGCCTCGTTCGCGCAGGCGATGCCGGTCGACCAGCAATGGCTCGGGCTGAACCGCTACTGGACCCGCCGCGCCGGCGCTGGCCAAACGAGCTGAGCCCTCGTATCCTGCGGTGTCGATGAGCGCGCAGACGATCGAGAAGCCCCGGCTCGGGTTGCCGGGTGGGGGAGTCGGCGGGCAGTGGCGCGTGATCGTCCGCAACGACGACCACAACACGTTCGACGGCGTCGCGCACGCCCTGGCTCGCTACATCCCCGGCGTGAGCGTGGACCGCGGCTTCCAGATCGCCGACCAGATCCATCACAGCGGCCTGGCGATCGTCTGGTCCGGTCATCAGGAGGCGGCGGAGCTGTACTGGGATCAGCTGCGCGGCGCGGGCCTGACGATGGCCCCGCTCGAGCAGGGCTAGCCCGCGCGCACGCCACGCGGTGACCGTGTCGGCGCACGGACGTGGCCGGATCCCAACGGCTAGTCTCGAAGCAGCGTGATGGACAAGCCGACCGTCGGCGCCGGAGACCGCGCGGAACGCGAGCGCGAGCTGCTGCGCCGCTTCCACGAGGACGGGGACACCCGTGCGCGCGACACCCTCGCCGAGGAGATGGTGCCGCTCGCGCGCGCGCTCGCGGGGCGCTACAGCGGCCGTGGCGAGCCGCTCGACGACCTCGTGCAGGTCGCGTGCGTCGGGATCATGAAGGCGATCAAGGGCTTCGACATGACGCGCGAGGTGCGCTTCTCGTCGTATGCCACGCCGACCGTGCTCGGCGAGATCAAGCGCCACTTCCGCGACAAGACGTGGGCGATGCGCGTGCCGCGCGGCATGCAGGAGCTGCAGATCGAGCTCGCCAAGGCGCGCGACGAGCTGACGACGACGATGGGCCGCTCTCCGACGGTGCAGGAGCTCGCCGACAAGGTGCAGCAGCCGTTCGAGGAGGTCCTGATCACGATCCAGAGCCAGGAGGCGCGGCGCACGCGCTCGCTCGACGAGCCGACCGGCGAGGACGTGACGCTGGCCGACTCGATCGGCGCCCGCGACCCGGAGATCGGCCGCGCCGAGATCCGCGTGCTGCTCGACGACGCGTTCGAGGTGCTGTCGGACCGCGACCGCGAGGTGCTGCGGCTGCGCTTCACCGAGGATCTCACGCAGACGGAGATCTCGGCGATGGTGGGGGTCTCGCAGATGCAGGTCTCGCGGATCATCCGTCAGGCGCTGCGCGCCCTGCGCGAGGACATCGAGCGCTCGGGTCCGCAGACCGACGCCGCGTAGGCAGCGCAGCGCAGTGCCGCCGGCGAGGGTGGGCGAGGTCGCCACCTAGGGGAGCCGGATCGCGCGCCGCGGTCGCGCAAGATGCTCGGCAGACCCGGTGTTCCGTCAAGGAGAGACGCCCATGCCCTCGCATCGCAGCATCCGCACCGCCGCGTGCGCCGTCGCCGCCTCGCTCGCCCTCGGCGGGCCGGCGCTGGCCGCGTCCGGCCCCGACACGACGATCGCGGTCTCGCCGCGCATCGTCGTCTCCGCCCCCGCGACGAGTCCCGTCGACTTCCCGGGCGTGTCGAAGGTGCGCGCCGGCAGGCCGCTGCCTCGCGGCTGGGTCGCGATCTCCCGCGACGTCAGGATCACGCGCGGCGCCGAGGCCGCCTACGGTGCGCTGCGGATGACCTGCCCGGGCGCCAAGACGTGGCGCAGCGGCGCGTCGAGCGGCGCCGTCGGAGCGACGATCCTCGATCGCAACGCGCGTGCCGGGAAGCACTCGGTGCTCGTGATGGCGACCTTCTCGACGACGCAGGTGGCGATCGGGCAGGTCGCGGCGGGCACGATCTACGCGCTCTGTCGCTGATCGGCGCGGAGCGCCGCGCGGATCCGCGCCAGCGTCTGCTGGGGGTGATCGACGATCTGGCGCCAGGTGACGCGCACGACGCGATAGCCGTGTGCCTCGAGGCTTGCCTGCCGGTCGGCGTCGTCGCGCCGGCTGAGCCGGTCGTCGTGCCATGCCGCGCCGTCGGCCTCGACGACGAGTCCTTCGCGTGGCCACAGGAAGTCCGGGATGACGGCGCGGCCGTCCAACCGCAGTGACGGGTTGATCTCGGGCCGCGGGATCCCGGCACCGTCGAGCAGATCGAGCAGCAGGTCCTCGAGCACGCTGCGCGTCGGAGCCGGGCCGTCTGTGGCGATCGTCATCAGTGCGCCCGCGCCGTGATGACCGTTGCTGCGCTGGACGACCTCCACGAGCTGGCGCACGCTCACGCGCTTCTCGGCCTGTGCCCGGCGCGCGGCGGCGCGCAGCACCCGTGGCGGCAGAATTGCGGCGAGATCGAGCAGCGTCCGCGCCGGCGAGGTCACGCGGATGCCGAGACGGCGTACGACGTCGCGTTCATGCAGCGCTCGTGCGCGATGCACGCGTATCCCGGCGATCCTTCGCGTGCCGGTGCCGGCAACCGTCACCTCGGGATGGCGCTCGTCCCACGGCAGCATGCCCCACAGCGCGGCGGCCGCGACGTGGCTGAGCGCCGCGCCGTCGCCGCATGCGAGGACAGCGGCGACGAACCGGCCCTCGCGCGTCAGCCCGGCGTGGCCGACGGCGTACACGCCGCGATGCACGCGGTGCAGACGCCCGTCTCGCACGCGCCGAGCGATCGCCTTGCTGTCCAGTCCGCACGCGCGCAGCTGGTGCGTGGAGACCTGGCCGTGCTGCTCGCCTGCCATCGCTGCGACCCGAGCGTCTGGGGGTGTGTCGTTCTGAGGGCGTATGCGACCCCTGGAACGACACACCCCCTCGGACATGCGCCCATGCTCGCCGAGCGGTGGTCACAAGACACGACGTCTCTGCGACGAAAGACGCTCAGTTCTGTGTCGCGAGCGCCCAGACCGCGAGCGAGTAGCGCCGGCCCGCGATCACCGGGACGACGCGGTGCACCATCGACGAGCCGAACGCGATCAGCAGGCCCGGCTCGCTGCGGACGCGCAGCAGCGGCGGCGCCTGGGTCGCGACCTCGGGGATCGACCCGGCGTAGAACTCGAGCTCCCCGCCGCTGAACTCGCGCTGCTCGCCGCTGCCGTCGTTGAGCGCGATCACGAGCGACACCCGGCGCCGGCGCACCTCGGCCGGGGCCTCGTCGTCGCCGCCGCCGTCGGAGTGCGCGGCGAAGTGGTCGCCCTCGCGGTAGATCAGCGCGGTGACGCCGCTGAGGTGCGTGACCTCGCAGCCGAAATGGGCCTCGAGGCGGGGCATGACCTCCCACAAGCGGTCCTGCAGCAGGTCCTCGGTCGCCGGGGAGAGCTGCGCGATCGTGCCGCGCCGGCTGTCGGGATGCACGCCGAAGCCGTCATCGCCCCAGATCTCGGCCTGCGCCTGGTGGGATGCGTCGATCTCGCCGACGACCTCGCGGCACTGCGTCGCGGAGAGGAAGCCGGAGATCCGCTCCGGCATGACCGTCGCCGCGGGCTGCATCCGGGTCGGGGTCGGTCAGTCCTCGCCGTCGTCGGGCACGAGCACCGCGTCGGCGCTGCGCAGCGCGCCCGAGGAGATGTTGTCGTTCCAGACGTACAGCAGCGGGACCGTGTACCAGCTCGACGTCGCGGCGCGCATCTCCGTGAAGTCGGCGCCGTAGTAGAACGCGTCCCACTGGTCCTTGGACTCGAACTCGATCGCCATCAGGAACTTGTAGCGGTCGTCGCGCGAGCGGTAGACGTCGTATCGGATCGCGCCGTAGCGCAGTGCGATCGGGGCGAGCTGCGCGAGCGCCGCCTCGAGATCGTCGCCGCGAAAGCCCGTCGCGTACCACGGGAGATGCACTACGCCGTAAGCCATCAACCAACCTCCGCCATGATCGCGCCGGGACCGTCGGCCGTCCTGCCCTGACCGACCTCTGTCGCGCCCACGAGGATCGCGATCTTCCCGGCGTGCTTGTTCTCGTGCATGAGCTGGTGGGCGCTGGCGACGTCCTCGAAGCCCATCGTCTTCCAGAGCACCGGGCGGATCTTCGACTCGCGCACGAGCTGGTTCGCCTTGTGGCATTGCCACGCGTTGGCGAAGTGCGAGCCGATGATCTGCTTCTGGCGCATCCACAGGTAGCGTACGTCGAAATCCAGATCGAAGCCGGACGTGGCGCCGCAGATGACGACCTTGCCGAACGGCTTGACGCAGAAGACGCTCGTCGGGAACGTCGCCTTGCCGACGTGCTCGAAGACGATGTCGGGGGCGTCGCCGAGGATCTCCTTGACGCGCTTGGCGAACTGCCGCGACACGCCGAAGCGCGCCTTCTCCTCGTCGGGCGTCTCGCCGCCGCGGCGCATCATGCCCGCGAACTCGCCGCGATTGACGAAGTCGACGGCGCCGAGCTGCTTGACCAGCGCGCCCTTCTCGTCGCTCGACACGACGCCGACGCAGTCCGCGCCGGCCAGCTTGCACAGCTGCGTCGCGAACACGCCGAGCCCGCCCGCGGCGCCCCAGATCAGGACCTTGTGGCCGGCCTGCAGGCGCGCCTGGTCGATCAGCATCCGGTAGGCCGTGAAGTACGTGAGGCCGTAGGACGCGGCCTCCTCCCAGGCGAGGTGCTCGGGCTTTGCGAGCAGCTGCTGCGCCTGGACCTTGCAGAACTGCGCGAACGATCCCCAGCTCGTCTCGTAGCCCCAGATCTGCTGGCTGGGCGCGGCGAGCGGATCGAGGCCGTGGACCTCGACGTCCTCGTAGGAGGCCTGGTTGCAGTGGACGACGACCTCGTCGCCGGGCTTCCAGCGCGTCACGCCGGGGCCGACCTTCCAGACGATGCCCGACGCGTCCGAGCCGCCGATGTGGTGCTCCTCGTCGGGGTGGTAGCGAAAGACCGAGACCGGCTTGCCGAGGGCGGCCCAGACGTTGTTGAAGTTCACGCCGGCCGCCATGACCCGCACGACGACCTCGAACGCGGCCGGCTCGGGAACCTCGATCTCCTCGACCTGGAACGCGTCCACGGGCTCGCCCTCGCGCTCCCTGCGGATCACCCACGCGGACATCGTCGCGGGCAGCTCGCCCGGCTCGACATCGACGTGGGCGACCTGACTGAGATCGATTGCCACGAGCGGGATCCTACGCGCCGACGGTCTCCCGCGCGGCCTCCGCGGGAGGCGCCACCGCCTCGCCCGCGACGGGCGCGGGCGCCGGGGCGCCGGCCAGCTCGGGGGAGATCAGCGTCCACGCAACGGCCGCGCCGACGGCCGCGACGATCGCGCCCATGACGAGCCCGTGGCCGAGCGACGCGACGTACGCCGCCGGGTCCGACGGCTTGCCGATGAAGGCTCCGAGCACGGCGACGCCGAGCGTGCCGCCGATCATCCGGCTCATCGAGAGGATCCCGCCGGCGACGCCGGCCTTCGTGCGATCGACGGCGTTCATCGCCGCGGTGCTCATCGGCGACATCGTGAAGCCCATCCCGATGCCCATCAGCACGAAGCCGGGGGCGAGGAACTGAAAGCCCGAGCCGACGGTCAGGTGCGACTGCCAGAACAGCGAGATCGCGACGAGCAGCAGGCCGCCCGTCATCAGCGGACGCGGCCCGATGCGGTCGGCGAGGCGGCCCGACAGCGGCGAGATGACGATGATCATGAGGGTCGTGGGCAGGAAGCGGATGCCGGCTTGAAGCGGCGTGTAGTGCTCGATGTTCTGCATGTAGATCGCGATGAAGAAGAACATCGCGAGCATCGCGAAGGACACGATGAACGCGACGACGCTCGCGCCGAGGAACGTCTTGGAGCGAAAGAACGTGAAGTCCACCATCGGCACGCGCACGCGCCGCTCGACGACCGCGAAGCCGATCAGGCCGAGCGCCGCGACCGCGAACAGCGCGACGTTGGCCACCGAGCCCCAGCCCCACGTGCTCGCCTCGACGAGCGTCAGCGTCAGGGCGCCGAGGCCGACGGAGATCGTCGCGATGCCGCCGAAGTCGAGCTTCGGGAGGATCGTCTCGTCGCGCGACTCGCGCGTCGCGAACAGCGTGATCGCCAGCGCGCCGGCGGCGACGGGCAGGTTGAGGAAGAAGATCGACTGCCACGAGACGTACTCGACGAGGTAGCCGCCGACGACCGGGCCGATCGCCAGGGCGAGCGCCGAGACGCCCGCCCACGTGCCGAGCGCCTTACCGCGCTCCTGCGGCGGGAACGTGTTCGTGATGATCGACAGCGTCGCGGGCATCATCAGCGCGGCGCCGATGCCCTGGATCGCGCGGCCGCCGATCAGCCAGGCGTCGGTCTGCGAGAAGCCGATGAACGCGCTCGACGCGGCGAACAGCCCGACGCCGAGCAGGAAGACCTTGCGCCGGCCGAAGATGTCGCCCAGGCGCCCGCCGGTGATGAGCAGCACGGCCAGCGACAGCGTGTACGCGTTGACGGTCCACTCGAGCGTCGCGTATGTCGAGTGCAGGTCCTTCTGGATCGACGGCAGCGCGACGTTCACGACCGTGTTGTCGAGCATGATCATGAACAGCGCGAAGCACATCGCCGCGAGCGTCCACCACCGCCGGTTGTCGTCGTTGAGGGCGATGCGCTTGGTCATGGGGTCTCCTGCAGGTCGTCGAGGATCGGGCGCAGCGCGCCGGAGAGCCGCTTGCACTGGGCGGCGGGAAGGGTCGCGGCGAACGCGGCGATGCCGGCGAGGCGGGCCTCGTCGAGGCGGCGCAGCGCCTCGCGCCCTGCGTCGCTCGAGCTGAGGCGCTTCTGGCGGCGGTCGTCGGGGTCCTCGCGGCGGTGCAGCAGGTCGCGCGCGACGAGCGCGTCGACCGCACGGCTGGCGCCCGGCAGCGACAGGCCGAGGCGCTCGGCGAGCTCCTTGACGGTGAGCTCGGCGGCCGACAGCGCGCACAGCGCCTTGACCTGGGTCAGCGTGAGGTCGAGCTCCTCGAAGATCGCGTAGGCGCCCGGGTCGCCGGAGCCGGTGGCGATGACGTGGCGCCAGAGCGCGAGCAGGTCCGCCGCCAGCTCGCCGGCCGCGGCGGCCTGGGGTGGAGAAGTGGCCGAGATTGATGCTTGCATGCACGCAAGTATTGCACATGCGCAGTGGTTACGGCGGCGCAGTCGTTGCGCCCGGACATTCGACCGCGTGCCGGGACCGCAACTCGGCGCGGCTGCCTGCGTTCTCACGGCGACGGGGAAACGTGCAGGGACAGAGGATGCGGATGCGCACCGGAATCTCGCTTTTTGCAGCATGTATCGCACTGGCTCTCGGTGCGTCCAGCGCGATGGCGGTACCGCCGCTGCGCGACGTCGGCCCGGCCGCCAAGGACGCGGCCTCGGGACGCACGCTGCTCGCCGCCGGCGCGACGACGCTCGCCTACAACGCGTCGGCCGACCACGTCCGCGTCATCGACGGGCGGCTGCACGAGGTCGCCTCGGTCCCGGCGCCCGCCGGGTGCGCCTTCGGCGACTACGGCGGGGGGTCCCTGCTGTGGTACTGCGCCGCTACCGCCGCGGCCGGCCTCAGCGGCGTCGTCTACGACGTCGCCACCCACACGACGACCCAGCTTCCGGTCGCGGCGGGACCGCGCGACGCGCTCGGCGGCAGCCCGACCTGGTGGACGATCGGCACGCGCTGGCTCGGCGTCGCGTACATCGCCAACGGCCCGCAGTCCTACGCGTACGTCAACCGCACGACCGGTCAGGTCGTCACGTACGCCAAGGTCTCTGCCGATCTGCGCGCGAGCCCGCGCACGACGCTCGACCTCGACCGCGCCGATCTCGCGCAGCCGCTGTGCTCGCCGCTGCGCGCGCAGGCTCCAGGGGGATCTGTCCCCACGCCGTTCGCCTACCTGCGGCCCTACGGCGCGACGCTCTCGCACTCGAAGGCGGGCACGCGGCTGCTCGTGGGCCACTGCGGCGCACGCGCGATGACGATGCTCTCGCGCTGCGCGAAGGGCTGCGGCGATCCCGCGGTCGGCGACCACGCGGTGGCCTGGCTGGAGGGCGCCGGGGAGCTGTACCCCTCGTCCGCGCATCTGCGCGTGCGCCTGCTCGACCGCTCGCGCACGTGGAGCTGGTCGGTGACGCTGCCGCGGCGCTTCTCGGGCTCCGACCAGGATCCCCTCGTCGCGTTGATCGGGCGGCGCGTGTTCGTGCTCGTGGCCGGCAAGCTGCAGAGCGTGCAGCTGCCGGCGGTCAAGCGCTGACGCGCGCGCGAGCGGTCAGGTCGCGAAGTCCGGCGACGCGGCGTGCGCGGCGGCGGCGCGGCCCTTCGGCAGCTCCCACTCCTCCTGGCGACCGAGCGCCGTGAGGTCGAGGTAGTAGTACGAGCCGCCCGTCATCTCGGCGCCACGGGCGTACGTCGAGCTCGTATGGAAGACATCGTCGCCGACGCGCAGGAAGAAGCTCGTGCCCGGCACCTCCATCGAGTCGACGCCGTCGAGGAGCGGCGAGCCGCGGCGCTCGTGCTCGGCCTTCGTGCGGTAGTTGTACTCGACGGGTGCGACCGCTTCGTCGAGCGTCACGTGGAAGTCGTAGTTGAAGTCGCTGCCGTACGAGGAGTACCAGGGAAACGTCCAGCCCTTGCGCGCCCTGTAGTCCTCGATCGTCGCGAGTCGCGCCCGCGAGACGAACACGAGCGTCGTGTCGCGGGCGTGCAGGTGCGCGAACAGGCCGTCCGACAGCTCGTCGGCGCCGGCGGAGCAGCTCGAGCAGCCGTCGGTCGCGTCGGGCTCGAACATGAAGTGCCCGAGGATCAGCTGGCTGCGACCGTCGAACAGCTCGAGCAGGCTCACCGCGCCGTCGGGTCCTTCGAAGACGTGGTCCTTCTCGATCCGGACCATCGGCAGCTCGCGCCGCTTGGCGTTCAGCGCGTCGCGGGTCCTCGTCAGCGCCTTCTCCTCGGCGAGCAGCTCGATGCGGGCGGCGCGCCACGCGGCGGGCGATACGACCTCGGGCAGGCTCATGGGTCTCCTCTCGTTGGTCTCGTGGATGCAGACCCGGAGAGCGGCGGAAAGTCATCGGTCGCCGTCCCGGACGGTGGCGCGGCCCGTCCTCCCGTCGTCGGTCGCCGCGCGCGAGGTGGGTGGTCAGTCCACCGGGGGCGTGGCCGGCGTGGCGGGCGTGGCCGGTGTGGTGGCCGGCGCGGTGGTCGGGCCGGGCAGCTCGACCGAGCCGCGCGACGTGAACGTCTTCGCGGCCTCGCTCCAGGCGTAGGTGCGCTGCGCGATCTTCGCCGGGCAGCAGAGGTCGTCGCCGGAGGCGTACTCGGGCGTGCGCACGATCAGCGAAGTCCCCGAGATCGAGACGCTCGCGCGGTACAGCTGCTGCGAGCGGTAGACGGCGCGCAGCGGGCTGTCGGCCGCCTTGCCGTCGGTGCTGAAGACGTAGAGCGCGACCACGCCCGCGGCGCCGCCCGCGTCGGCGAGCACGACGGCATCGGAGCGCCCGTCGCCGGTCAGGTCGCCGAACAGGATCTCCGGCGCGACGATCCCGCCGCGATCGCGCAGCAGCTGCTTGACGGCACCGGTCGTCTGGGCGTCGGCGAGCAGCGTCGTGCGGAAGAGCTGCTGGGACTTCGACTGCGCGGCGGACGAGCCGCCGCTGAGCAGCAGGGCGCACGCGGTGGCGAGCGCCAGCGCCGCGAGCGCTGCGAGAACGGTGCGGTTCCGGCGCATTGCGCGCATTGTCGCAAGCCGGGCGGCGGCATGCGACGGGGGGCTACGGGGCCGGCCCGTCGTCTCGCGCGCTGCGCGGCGGCCCGACCACGAGCGTGGCCGTCGCGATCGCCGATCCGCGCGCCGAGACGACGTAGGAGCCCGGGTGGACGTCGGCCTTCAGGGACGCCGTTGCGCCGGAGTTGATCGGGTCCGTGTCCCGCACGAGCGCGTGCCCGCCCGCGGCGAGCCGTGCGCTGCGCAGCTGCAGCCGCTGGGAGCTGGGAGTCTGGTTGCTGGCGAGCAGCACGATCGTCCCCGCTCCGATCCGCGACGGCGACACGGTCACGCCCCTGGCGGCGATCGTCGCGCTGACGGTGATCGCCGCCGGCTGGCGATCGGCATCGGGCATCTCGCCGTCGCCGCAGCCGCTCGCGAGCACCGTGACGAGCGTGACGGCGGCCGCGACCGCGGCCCGCGGCGTCCCGTGCGACGCGCGGATCGTTCTCACTCTCGTGACCCAGGCATGAGCAGGCGTACGGGCAACCTACCCCAGCGCGTCGTGGCGGAGCCGGCCGCGGAGCGGGCCGGGCGCGTTCGTTCGCGGAGGGCGTCGACGCGCCGCGGTCGCACGTCGCTCCTGCAAGCTCGCTTGCACGACGTCGGGCGCCGGAGGGAACATGTGTTCGTGGACCTGCTCGCCCAGCCGCTCGCCACGACCGAGTTCCTCGTCGTCGACACGGAGACCAACGGCCGCGCGGGCGAGGACTGCGAGCTGACCGAGATCGGCGCCGTGCTCGTCGGCGGCGGCGAGCTGCACGACCGCTGGGAGACGCTCGTCGGCGGCAGGGCCCCGCTGTCGCGCTCGATCCAGCGCTTCACGCAGATCTCGCAGGGGATGGTCGACGAGGCACCCGCGGCCGAGGCCGTCCTGCCCGACCTCGCCGAGCTCATCGGGTTCCCGCCCGCCCGCGTGCTCGTCGCGCACAACGCGTCCTTCGACCGTCGCGTGCTGCGCCAGGCATTCGACCGCGCGGGCCTGCCGTGGCCCGATCCGCCGGTGCTCTGCACGGTCGCGCTGGCCCGCCGCTTCGCGCCGCTCGTGCGCCAGCGCCGCCTCGCGGCGCTCGCCGACGCGCTCGGCATCGAGGTCGAGACGACGCATCGCGCCCTCGCCGACGCCGAGACCTGCGCGCGGGTGTTCTGCGCGCTGTTCGGCCGGCTGCGCGCGCACGCCGCAACGGTCGCGGACGCGCTGAGCGCGCTCGGTCCGGTGCGGCGCGCGCGACCGCGGGCCCGCCGCACGATCGCCGGCGGCGCGGTCAAGCGCCACCGCCCCGACACGTCGGCGCTGCCAGACGCGCCCGGCGTGTACCTGTTTCGCAACGCCGCGGGTCAGCTGCTGTACGTCGGCAAGTCCGTGTCGATGCGCACGCGCGCGCGGGCGCACTTCGCGGCGTCGGCGCCCGCCGAGGGCTGGACGGAGCAGGCGGCGATCGTCGACCACCGCCCGACGTGCTCGGAGCTCGGCGCGCTCGTGCTCGAGCACCGCCTGATCCGCGAGCTGCGCCCGCCGGGCAACGTCGTCCACAAGCACGACGATCCGTACGTCTACCTGCGCTGTCGCCTCGACATCGCGTTTCCCGTGCTCGAGGTCGCGCGCGAGCCGGCGGCCGGGCGCGGCGTGACGATCGGCCCGCTGCGCAGCCGCGCGGGAGCGGTCGAGCTCAAGGAGCAGCTGGACTCGCTGTTCGGCCTGCGCCACTGCGGGCGCAAGCTGCGGCTGCGACCGTGGGCGTCGGCGTACGGGCAGATGGGGCGCTGCCTGTCGCCGTGCCTCAACGACCTCGACCCGAACCTCTACCGCCGCCACCTCGACGAGGCGCTGGGCCTGTTCACGGGCCATGATGGCGGCGGCGCGCTGCTCGCGCACCTCGACGCGCAGATGCGCGCCGCCGCGGCGCAGGAGCACTTCGAGCGGGCGGCGTGGCTGCGCCGCCGGCGCGAGCGGATCGCGGTGCTGGTGCGCTCGCTCGGGGCCGACGGGGCGCTGGCCGCGACGCACGCGCGTCCGCGACTCGTGCTGGCGGGTCATCCGCGCGCGACCGGCCACGACGCGTTCTGGCTCGTCGGCGGGCGGCTCGCGGACTGGGCGACCGCCCCGACCCCGTCCGACCTGCACGCGCGCACGTTCGCGGCCGTTGCCGGCCGCCTCGACGCGGTCGCGCAGCTGCCCGCCGAGGCGGTCGCCGAGGCGCGGATCGTGCAGACCTGGCTCGCGAGCCACGACGCCGATTCGCTGGGCCTGCGGCCGATGCCCGACGCCGCGGCTCTCGACGCGTTCGCCGCTCGCGCCGCTGCGCCGCCCGTGGCGCTGGAGGCCGGCTGACCGAGGGGCGCGCTCGCTCCTCGGCGGCGCGGTGTGTCAGGCGCCCCTGGGCCGCGTGCGACGGGCCGCGGTCGGCCGCCCGGCTCGAGCGCCTCGCGCGGTCGCTCGGGGCAGAGCTCCGCGGCGCCGAGACCCGTCAGACGAAGGGCAGCTCGACGACCTCGGCGCTCGCCCCGCCGGCGATCTGCACCATGTCGCCGATCGCGGCCTCGCGACGCACGAGCGCGAGCGCGATCGGGCCGAGGGTGGGGGAGACGACCGAGCTCGACAGGCGCCCGACGACGCGCTCGCCGAGGTGCAGCTCGGCGCCCGCGGGCGCGGGCTCGGAGAGGCGCAGGCCGCGCAGGTGGCGGTTGGGCTTGCCGCGGTAGAAGAGCCGCGCGACCGTCTCCTGGCCGACGTAGCAGCCCTTCGTGAAGGAGACGGCGCGCGCGTTGAGGCCGGCCTCCTGCGGGATCGTCGTCTCGTCGAGGTCGAAGCCGTAGCGCGGGC
>DATAZX010000006.1:0-12021 GCA_036271815.1 Solirubrobacteraceae bacterium | reverse complement strand
CGCCCAGGTCCATGACCTGCTCGGCCAAGCGCTGCTCGACGACGTCACTTGCATGAGCACGGGCGAGATCACACCGGTGATCGTCGTCAGCGATAACGGGCCGTGCTACAAGAGCCACGGCTTCACCAAGTACATCGCGTCGCGGCCCCGAGCTCACGCACGTCCGCACCAGGCGGCGCTCACCGCAGACCAACGGCGTCATCGAGCGCTATCACGGCGCGATCCAGATCGAAGACCTCTGGCGCGACCTGCCCGCCGACGGCGCCGAGATGACGACCCGCGTCGAAGCGTTCCGCCAGCTCTACAACCACGTCCGCCCGCACGAGACGCTCGCCGGCGCCCGACCGATCGAGCGCTACCTCGCCGACCCCGACGACACGTCAAGCGCCACAGCGGCAACGCGCCAAAGTGTGCGGATTCCTTGACGCGGGACAATCGCGAGTGCTCCGTACCGATCCTGGCCGGCGTCCAAGCGCGCATCCGTCCCAAAAGGGACGAAGTCCTTCACGACCGCGCGCCGACGTATGGAGACGGCTGGTTCATGCTCGGGGCCCGCCGTCGTCGCGTGCAGACATCGGGTGACGCCCCTCAAGCGGCGTTTGGGCCGAGGTGTGTACGAACGGCCCCTCGCAATGGGTGCGACTGGCTCACGGCGGTGCGGGCGGTCAAGTCCGGCGCGCGCGGACCGACGGCGATCCTCGCCGTCCACGAGCCGGTGTCGCCATCCAGACTCTGCGACGAGATCCCGCCGCGACACCGGCGCGGGCTCGACGAGAGCGCCCCGTACAGGCGCAAGCGGTAGTCGTCAAGCTTTCAGCGAATGCTCCGTTCGCGTCATCACATTGGCCCACGGGCAGACGTGCATCAGTTGGTCGTCGACGCAGCCCCCTCCGAACTTGCCGCATGGAAACGACATGGCCGCTCGAAGTGGACGATCACCCTTACCGAGGACATCCGCGTCGTGGTGTGGCTCTCAGCATCGAAGGGCGGGATGTACCAGATCAACTGGGGGCTCTCTGTCGCGTGGATCCCTCCGGCGAAGAAGGAAGACCCGTCGATCTGGGAAGAGGGGCAGTACCACGGGGCGCTCATCGCCTGGCAGCCCGCGCCCGGTGGCATGATCGCCTATGAGCTCGGGAATATCGACAGAGCGTGGGCAGCGGCGCGACCAGCCTTGGAGCGTCTCGTGCTGATGAGGACCGCAGCCGCAGTCGCTGGCTTCGCGCAGGCGCAGGTCGACTCACCGTCAGGGCCGACCATCGCACTTCACCACCCGCGCCCGGAGGCCGTCGTCATCGCTGCGGAGAGCCGACGCTGATAGTTGCTGCTCGGGGGCAGAACCAGCAGCGTCCCTCGGGGGATCGACGGGTGAGACGCCGCCCGGCAACGCGCGCGGCATCTGGACCGCGGGAGGTCGTCAGCCCGCTACTTGTCCGTCCCGGTCGTGTCGGTGTCTTTGACGTCCTTGCCGGGGGTCTTCTTGAACTTCGCCTGCTTCTGCTCCTTGAGCACGCGGACGCGCTCGGACTCCTCCCAATGCTCCAGCAGCGTCGCGGTGTGCTTCTTGATCTGGTTCTTCATCGTCGATGCGGGGAGGCCGACCCGGACGAGGTACTCGGTGATCGTCTTCTCCTGCCCAGCGTTCTCGTTGAAGCGCGCGTCGGCGAGGTCCTTGGAGACGTAGGTCACGAAGGACGGCGTGGCGGTCGACTTCTCGACGATCGGGTGGCCGTGGTGCTCGCCGTCCATCCGCAGGCACTGGGTCGCCTCGCCGGAGTCCGCGCCGATCTCCACGTCGAAGCGATGCACGGTCGTGAAGCCGCCACCGATCTCGAGCCCCTCCTCGAGCGCTTTCGCCTCGAGGTCGATGACCGTCTGCGGGTCCATCGAGAAGTACCTCGCGTCGTTGCCGCCTTCGGTCGACTCGATGATCTTCTCGCGGTTGGAGAACGCCGGCCGGTGCTTGCCGCCGTGCGGGAACTCGACCGACTTGACCTCGGTCTTCTTGGCGCCCCTGCGCGGCGTCGGCTTCTCGTCTCTCACATCGATCTTGGGGAGCTTGACCTCGGTGCCGAGCGGGAGCGTCGCAAGCGCTTGGTTGATCAGCTTGAGGCTGCCCGCGTTGACGCCGTGCAGGTCGGCGTTCGTGCGGCGGTCGTCCCCGGACGTGTTCGCGCGCTGCTTGAGCCAGGTGGTCAGCTGGGCCGGCTTGAGTGCCGTCGCGGTCGGATGCACGAGCCGCAGCGCGGCCGCCGCCGTCTGCGGCGTGCGCTGCAGAAGGGGACCGCGACCGGCGGCGACGGCGCCCCGGCCGGCGACCGCGCGCGCGAGCTGCCCGGCCAGCGCGTCGTCGCGAGCGGCAGCGTCGGGTTGCATGCCGCCGCGCGTCTGTCGCGGCGCTGGTCGATCCACCGAGCCTTCGCGAGCCGCGGGCGGTCGGGGCCGAACTTCGTGCATGTGGTCGAGCATGGAACCTCTGAAATTCCGGGAGCGACGACGATCGCGATCGTACCGGCCGGCGGCGATGCGCGGTGGACGTCGAGCTAGGTCTGCCCGTTTTGACATGAGATCACCGCCCGACCCGCGAGCGTGCTCGCGCAGCAGCGCGCGCAGGTCGCCGACCGGACCCAGGTGGTGCAGCTTGTCCGGGTTGGCGCCGCGCCCGCGTGGGAGCTGACGGGCGTTCTGCTCGCTCGCGCCGACGATCTCGGCGATCCGGTCGTAGGGCTCGTCGAAGACCTCGCGCAGCAGGAACGCGGCGCGCTGCTCGAGCGACAGGCTCTCGCTTGGCCTTCTCGTTGCAGGCGCCCCGCACGTCGGTCATCATGACCGTCGCCACCTCGCCGGCGGCCAGCCGCGCCAGCCAGCGCGGGACGTGCCTCGGCGGCTTGGCATCCAGCGCGCTCGCCAGCACGGGCAGCCACTCCCGCACCGGCGCTGGCTCGTCGTCCAGCAGATGGTCCGTCCCCTCGGTGCGCAGCCGGTTGGTCATCGTGAACGCAGCCGAGCGCTCGAGGTGCCGCGCCTCCCGCATGCTCATCGGCCCCGACAGCGCCGTGAGCTGATGCACGATGACCTCCGGCTCGGCGAATGCCACCGCCTGGGCGACGGCATCGGGATCGAGCGCGTCGGCCACGACCGGCCGCGCTCCCAGGCTGCGCAGCAGATCCTGCTTGCATGCGCTCCTGGTCATCCCGACAACCTCGTGGCCGCGCGCAACGAGCTGTGGGACCAGCTGCCTGCCGAGCACGCCCGTGGCGCCGGCGACGAAGACCTTCATAGCGGCTCCTCTCGTTCACTGTGCCCTCGTGAGACGAGATGGAGGCGCCGCCTGTGACAGTGCTGGCGGCGGTCGCGGCGGGCGTGACGTCGTCGACGACCGCTCCCGTCAGGCGGCGAGCAGCGGCGCCGGCATCGTGGCGAGGTTCTGCGCGAAGGCGGCGATCATGGCCTCGGTCGTCCTGCTGATCGTGGCCATTCCGGTCTGCCCGCCCAGCGCGGGGACGTTGATCATCGACACGATCGTGCCGGTCGTGTGGTCACCGGACGCGGTCAGCTGGATCTCGACGCGGGCGTTGACGCAGCTGCGCCCGCCGGTCTGGCGGGCGTTGGCGCTCATCACGGCGCGGTGGTTGCGGTCGTCGCGCTCGACGACCTCGGCGCTGCCGACGTACGTCATGGAGACCGAGCCGAAGCGGACCTTGATCTGCGCGGTGACACTCGAGCCGCTGCCTTCGAGGACGGTGGTGTACGGCACGAGCGGGAGGATGCGCTCGAGGTTGATCATCGTGTCCCACACTTGGTCGACGTGCTGCGCGACCGCGAAGTCGTTGCTGAAGTCCATGGTGGTTCTCCCGACGTCGTGATCGCGGCACTCGTCCGAGCGCCCGCCTGACAGTCAGGACGAGCGGCGCCGTGCGACTGGACAAGCTCGTCGAGACCGGCTCAGGCGCCGGCCAGGCGGGCGTCCGCGATCTCGGCGCGAAACGCGTCGAGCAGCCCCTCGACGGGCGCCGTCTGGGGCTCCTTGGCGAGCGCGGCGACGACGCCCTGCAGCGCCTGCAGCACGGGCGGACAGCAGGCGCAGGTGCCGAGATGCTCGTCGACCTGCCGGATCTGATGCTGGTCGAGGTCCCCGTCGAGATACGCCGAGGCGAGCTGTCGCGCGGCGTGGCAGCTGTCGTCGACGATGTCGGGCTGCGACCCGGCGGCCGCGGCGAGGGCGCCGGTGAGGCGCATGCGCCCGCGCTGCAGGCGCTTGTGCGCGGCCGCGGTCGAGCAGCCGCAGATCGCGGCGACATCGGCCGCGCTCCAGCCTTCGCTGTCGTGCAGCACCACGGCCAGCAGCTCGTCGCCGGGCAGCGTCCGCAGCGCGGCGCGCAGCTGTCCCTCGCGTTCGACGGTCTGCAGGACGGCGAGCGGGTCCTGGACGGTGATGTCGGGCGGATCGCCGGCGGTCTCCAGGGCGGAGAACGCGATCAGCGCGCGGCGGCGCGCGAGGTCGCGCAGGCGGTTGACGAGGATCCGCCGCAGCCATGCGGGCGCGCGGTCGCGATCGGTGACCTGGGCGCGCGCGGCCCAGGCGCGCTCGGCGGTGTCCTGCACGAGGTCGGCGGCATCGATGCCCTGGGGCGCCAGGCGGCGGGCGAGCCCGAGCAGCCGTGGCGCCTCGCTGATCAGCAGCTCCTCGAGCTCGTCGTCGCGCATCGCAGGTGTCCAGTCCGGTGTGGTCGGTCGTCTTGACGGGTACGGCGGCGACATCGGGTCGTCGCCCTTCTCTGAGGAAACCACAACCGGGTGATCGCCATGAGCAGCGGCTGCGCCCGCACGGAGCACCCGGTGTTCGCACGCCTCTGGGTGCGCATCGCCGGATTCGTCGCGCCCGACTGGCGGCGAGCGCAGCTGCTCGCCGGCACGAGCGGACGCGTCTTGGAGATCGGCTGCGGCGACGGACGCAGCTTCCGCCACTACCCGGCGGCGGTTCGCGAGGTCGTCGCGATCGAGCCGGAGCCCTACCTTCGCGGTCTCGCCGACGCGGCGGCAGGCGCGGCAGCGGTGCCCGTCCGCGTCCTCGCGGCGGACGCCGAGCGGCTGCCGATGCAAGACGGCAGCTGCGACGCGGTCATCTGCTCGCTCGTGCTGTGCTCCGTCGCCGACCAGCCCACCGTGCTTGCCGAGATCCGCCGCGTCCTGCGGTCCGGCGGCGAGCTGCGCTTCTACGAGCACGTCGTCGCGCACCGGCGCTCGACCGCACGGGTGCAGCGGCGCCTGGACAGCTCGGGCGTGTGGCCGCGCGTCAGCGGCGGCTGCCACCTGGCGCGCGACACGCTCGCCGCGATCGCCGCGAGCGGACTCGTCGTCGAGCAGTGCAGCCGCTTTCCCTCCGGTCCCGGGCCGGGCGGTGTGCCGATCGTGCGCGGCATCGCCCGGCGGCCACCGACCTGAGCACGGGCCGGCCCGCCGACCGCCCGCACACCTGCATGACGACCGTCACGTCACGCCGGCCGCCTGGTAGTTGCGCAGAACCTGCTGCGGCGTCAGGACCTGGTCGTAGAGCGCGAACTCGTCGAAGTCGACGGAGTTGCTGTCAGCACCTCCGAACGTCAGCGGCGTCGACGTGTCCTGGATGACCTGCGCCGGCGAGACGTCGACGACCCCCGACCGGCGCCCCGTCGATGAAGATCTTCACCGCGCCGGGTCCCGAGCCGTTCTTCGTCACGACGATGTGGTGGTAGTTGCCGGCACCGACGCCCGCGATCGTGCGCGTGATCGTCGAGACGTCGGGCTTGTCGCAGCCAGACCTGGTTGCCGTTCAAGCTGCTCATCATCGTGATCTGAAAGCCCTTGTTCATGATCTCGACGCTCTTGGTCGTGCTCGAGCGCCTGATCCAGGCCTCGGCGGTGAACGTGTTGTCGACCGGCGTGCGATGCGGTGCGCTCGAAGACTTGGGAGGCATGAGTAACAGTGAGACCGACTGCCGCAGCGGGCGGGACTGCTGCCGAGCCCGGGTCCGTCCGGGCTCGGCACCGGCGTCGTGTCGCCGGTCGCAGGGTGTTCAGGTGACCGGCCGGGCCCGTCATCTGCGCGGACCGCAACACCGCGACGCACACTCGTCCCGCGTTCACGGCCCGGCGCCTCGCAGCCGGTCCAGGGCCGCGAGCTCGCGACGGATCGGCGCTTCGAAGATGCGCGCGCGGCTGGCTGTCGCGACGCGCAGCGCGTCGCGCAGCACGGCCTCGATCCGCTCACCGGCGGCGGCGCCGCGGGTCGCGATCAGGACCTGGGCGAGCGCGATCGGCGCGGCCAGCGCGCACGTCGTGAGGGCACGCGCCCGCGCGATCTCGACGGCCTCGCCGGCCGCGGCGAGCGCCTCGCCGGGCTCGCCGAGCGCGAGCTGCGATCGCGCGATCGTGGCGAGCAGCAGCGGCTCGTAATAGAGGCCGATCCCGTGTTCGCGGATCGTCGCGAGGTTCGATCGCGCCTGCTCGAGCGCGTCGGCGAAGCGTCCCGCGCCGGCTGCGGCGACGGCGGCGGGCGTCGAGCAGGCGATGACGTGGATCGCGTTGCCGGTCGGCTCCGCGATCGCGAGGCCGAGCTCGGCGTTGCCGCGCGCCGCCTCGATCTCCCCGGCCTGCGCCTGCAGCAGCGCGAGGTTCGCATGGGAGGCACACTCCGTCTCGGGATCGTCGTGCTCGCGGGCCAGCTCGATCGCGCGGCCGAAGTCGCGGCGTGCCGCGGACAGCTCGCCCATGTAGCCCAGGCACTGCCCGCGATGCCCGAAGGCATGTGCGAGGGGGCAGACGAAGACCAGGCCCGCGCCCGCCTTCGGATCGCCGCCCGCCAGCTCGAGCGCGCGGTCGAGGGTCTGCGCGGCCTCGCGCAACGAGCCGGCGATCCAGCTCGCGTATGCCACGCCCAACGACGCCGTCAGCACGGCCCCGCGATCGCTGGCCGCCACGACCCGCTGGCTGAGACTTCGGAAGCCGTCCAGCCCCTCGCGCTCGCGGCCGCTGTGCATGAGGTTCCCGGCGTAGTAGGCGTCGACGCGAAATCGCTCGACGTCGGCGTGCGTCCGCGCCGCATCCGGGCGCTCGGCCTCGCGCGCCTCGGCGTGGATCGCCGCGGTCTCCACGGGTGAGATGCCGAGCCGCCAGGCGAGGCTGAGGATGCCGACGCGGGCCCTCGTCGCCAGCTCGTCGCGCTCGGATGAGGAGTCGTGGTCGCCGCTCATGAGATCGCGGACGCGGCGCCAGTGGCGCATCGCATCCGGGGGCGAGGTGGCATGTGCCCAGGTCGCCGCGCGCGCGTGCCAGCCGGCTGCCGCGAGCATGTCACCGCAGGCCTCGCAGTGGTGGGCCAGCAGGGCGGCGCGCGCGTCCAGCCCGCCGGCGTAGGTGCGCTCGATCGCGCCGGCGACCCTGCGGTGAGCGCGCACCCGCTGCGCCGAGAGCTGCGATCCGTAGGCGACCTCCTGCGTCAGCGGGTGCTTGAACGCATACGCGAGGCTGGCGCTCGGTCCGCGCGGGACGACGAGCTGCGCGCGCGCGAGCACCTCGAGCACCTCGGCCAGCCGGCGCTCGTCGAGATCGCAGACCTCGCGCAGCAGCGGTCCGGGAATCTCCGTGCCGATCGCCGACAGCGTCTGCAGCAGCGCCTTCTCGCGGCCCGGCAGCCGGTCGATGCGCGCCGCGAGCCCGGCCTGGACGGTCGCGGGCAGGACGAGCGCGTCCAGCTCGGCGGCGAGCCGGTATCCCGAGCGGTCGCTGCTGAGCTGGCCGTTCTCGACGAGCGCCCGGACGATCTCCTCGACGAAGAACGGGTTGCCGCCGGCGCGCGCCCTGATCAGCCCGGCGAGCCCGTCGACGGAGCGGTCGCGCCCGAGCAGCTCGGCGAGCAGGTCGCCGGTCGCGTCGGCGCCCAGCGGACCGAGCACGAGCTGGGAGTGGGGCGCCCGCTGCATCCACGCCGCCGTGTACTCCGGCCGGCAGGTGCCGACGATGACCGTGCGGGTGCCCGCGACCGCCTCGACGAGCTCGTCGAGCATCGTGGCGCTCGCATCGTCGAGCCACTGCAGGTCCTCGATCACCAGCACCGCCGCCTCGTGACGGCTGCGCGCTCTGACGGCGCTCGTCATGATCGCCAGGAGCCGGTCCCTGCTCGCGTCGGGATCCGGCGGGCCGGGCGCCCGCTCGACGTCGGCGACGCCGAGGAACTCGAACAGCGCCGCGACGTCGGCAGCGAACGCCGGGTCGAGGGTCAGCATCGTGGTGCGGATCCGCTCGCGCGCGACCTCGGGCGTGTCGCGCTCGCCGATGGCGAAGTAGTGGCGACACAGCGCCAGCATCGGCAGGAACGGGACGTAGCGACCGTGCGCGACGCACGAGGTCGCGTGGACCGTGAGCCCGCGCGCGACGCAGCGGGCCACGAGCTCGTGCACGAGGCGGCTCTTGCCGACGCCCGGGTCGCCGACGATCGCGACGGCGCGTCCCTCGCCGGCCAGGGCGAGCTCGAGCGTGGCCTCGAGCTCCGCGAGCTCGGCATCGCGACCGACGAACCGCGACAGCCCGCGCGTGACCGCGGCCGCCGCGAGCCGCGTCTGCGCCGGTCCGGGGCCGACGAGCTCGAGCACGCGCTGGCGCGCCCCGGCGCCCTTGAGCTCGAACTCGCCCAGGTCGCGCAGCTCGAACTCGCCTTCGATCAGGGCGGCGGTGGACGCGCTGATCGCCGTCGACCCCGCCGGCGCGAGCGACTCGATCCGCTTGCCGAGCGCGGTCGTGGTGCCGATCGGCACGAAATCCATGTGCACGTCGTCGCCGATCGAGCCGACGATCACCTCGCCCGAGTTCAGCCCGCAGCGGACGGCGAACTCGACCCCGTCCGTCCGCGCCAGCTCGTCCGCCAGCAGCGCCGCCTCGCGTTGGAGTGCGAGGACCGCCAGGCAGGCGCGCCGGGCGTGGTCCTCGTGCGCGAGCGGCGCGCCGAACACGGCCAGCAGGCCGTCGCCGGTGAACTGGTTGACCGTCCCCTCGAGCGCGTGCACCGCCCCAGCGGCGATCGCCAGGAAGCGGTCGAGGACGGCGCCCCAGCGCTCGCCTTCCAGCGAGCTGGTGAGCAGCATCGAGCCGACGATGTCGGTGTACATCACCGTGACCTGCTTGCGCTCGCCCTCGATCCCCGCGCGCTGCTCGAGGATCTTCGCCTCGAGCGCGCTCGGCGCCCGCAGCGGCTTGGCGCCCGGGGTCAGCGCGGCCCCGCACTGCTCGCAGAACCGGGCCCGCTCGGAGGCCCGGTGCCCGCAACCGGCGCAGCGCCTGGATCGGGTGGTGTCGCTCACGCGGCGCGACGCGTGAGCGCGTCGAGGTCGAGCACGACGATGCGCCGGCGGTCGGTCGTGATCCAGCCCAGGTCGCGCATCGTGCGCAGCGCGGCGGCGACGCCGGCGCGCGAGGACGCGGTCCAGCTGCCGAGGTCCTCCTGCGTGACCGGGAGCCGGACCTCGATACCCGCGTCGGTGCGCTCGCCGTAGCGCTCGCAGAGCTCGAGCAAGCGGGCGGCGACCCGGCCGACCGTGTCGAGGTCGCCGAACTGCACGCGCTTGCGGTTGGCGTCGCGGAAGCGCTGGCTGATCACGTCGATGAGGGTCAGCGCGGCGGTCGGCCGCTGCACGAGATAGTCGCGAAACTCGGAGGCGGCGATCGCCCGCGCCGTCACGGGCTCGATCGCGATGACGTCGCTCGACCGCGGCTCGGCGTGGCTGAACGTGAGCTCGCCGAGGACGTCGCCGGGTCCGCGAAAGCTGAGCACCATCTCGCGACCGCGCGAGTCGACGCTGCTCGCCTTCACGTGTCCGCCGAGCAGGATCAGAACGTGGTCCCCGGGCTCTCCCGCGTGCATCAGGCACTCCCCGCGGGCGAACCTGCGGGGGCGCCCGCGCGTCAGCAGCGACGCGCGGTCGCCATCGGAGAGCAACGCGAGGAACGTCCCAGGCTCAGGCGACTCGACCGACACCGGACGATGCTACGTGCTGCACGCCCCTGGGGGCTGACACCGCTCCGTCCGTCGTGCCGTCAGGAGCGGCCGTCCGGTGCCTGCTCGTCGCCCTCCTCTCGTGCATCCCGCGCGTCGTCGTCGTCGCCGCCGCGATCGCCGCCGCGAAGTGGGTCCGGGGCCGCGACCGAGAGGCGGGCGCCACACCGCGGGCAGAACCGCGCACGGGCCGATGCCGACTGTCCGCAGACGCGACAGCGCATCGTGGACCCGCGCTCCATGGCGCGCACGCTACGGCGGCCGGCCGGGACCGAACACCCAATTCTGGCCGGCCGGCTTCGGGGCCGCTCGAGCGACCGAGAGGTCGAGGACGATCGGGGTGCGTCGGTCGCCTCGACGCGCACGGTCCGCTTCGAGCTGCGGCGCGGTTCGCCGCGATCGGCGTCGAGGCGCCGCGGATCTACGATCGGTTGCGATGACCGCGCACGCAGGGGATCGAGACGGCCCGCGGTGGGGCCTGCTCGTCGCGACGAGCCTCGGCTTCGCCGTGGTGCAGCTCGACGTCAGCGTGGTCAACGTGGCGATCAAGCCGATCGGCGCCGCGCTCGGCGGCGGGGTGAGCGCGCTGCAATGGGTCGTGAACGCCTACACGGTCGCCTTCGCGGCGTTCATCCTCACGGCCGGCGCGCTCGGCGACCGGATCGGCGCCAAGCGCGTGTTCAGCGCCGGCTTCGTGCTCTTCACGCTCGCCTCGGCGGCGTGCGGCCTGGCTCCCAGCCTGGGGGCGCTGATCGCCGCGCGCGCGGTGCAGGGGGTCGGCGCGGCGGTGCTCGTGCCGTGCTCGCTGACGCTGCTGAACCACGCCCATCCCGACGCGGGCGACCGGGCGCGGGCGGTCGGCCTGTGGGCGGCCGGCGCGAGCGTCGCGCTCTCGGGCGGCCCGCTCGTCGGCGGCATCCTCACCTCGGCGCTCGGCTGGCGCTCGATCTTCTTCATCAACGCGCCGATCGGCGTCGCCGGGATCCTCATGACCGCGAGGTGGGCACGCGAGACGCCGCGTCGCAGCGAGCGCGGCGTCGACCTCGCGGGCCAGCTGGCCGCGGTGCTCGCGCTCGGCGCGCTGGCCGGCGCGATGATCGAGGGCGGTGTCGCGGGGTTCGGCGACCCCGCCGTCATCGCCGCCTTCGCGTTCGCCGCGGCGTCCGGCGTCACGTTCCTCGTCGTGGAGGGGCGCCGCGCCGCGCCGATGCTGCCGCTCGGCCTCTTTCGCTCCGCCACGTTCAGCGCGGCCACGGCCATCGGCCTGCTCGTCAACATCGCGTTCTACGGCCTGATCTTCGTGCTCAGCCTGTTCTTCCAGCGCGCCCAGGGCCTGTCGCCGCTGCAGACCGGTCTCGCATTCGCGCCGATGACCGCCGTCGTCATGGGCGCGAACGTCCTCGCCGGACGCATCGGCAGGGGCCCGGCTGCCCGGCGGGTCATCGCCGCCGGCGCGCTCCTGCTCGCCGCCGGGTCGGCCGCGCTCCTCGGGACGGGCGCCGCCACGCCGTATCTCCAGCTCGTCGCCCAGCTCGTCGCGATCGGCTTCGGCCTCGGGCTCGTCGTCCCCGTCATCACCTCGACGCTGCTCGGCAGCGTCGATGCCTCCCGCTCCGGCGTCGCCTCGGGCACCCTCAACACGGCGCGCCAGACCGGCAGCGTGATCGGCGTGGCGCTGTTCGGCTCCCTGGCCGCCACCCATCGCGGCCTGGCGTCGGGACTGCATGAGTCCCTGGCGATCTGCGTCGCCATCGCCTTGGTCGTGCTCGTCCTCGCCACGCGCATCGAACGGCCCGCGGCCGGTTGACGCGTGGCCGCGTCAGGCGTTGCCGCGATGCTGGCGGGCGTCCTGCGACGCGGGCCAGAAGTCCTCGATCTTGGTCGCGTCGGATCGATCGGAGCGCCGCGAGAGCGCCCAGATCTCGACGGGCTCGTCGCCCTCGTTGCGATGCGAGCGCACCGTCGCCGGCGCGACGCGGACCGCCGATCCGGCT
>DATAZX010000005.1:0-60233 GCA_036271815.1 Solirubrobacteraceae bacterium | reverse complement strand
GAGCGCGACGGGGCGCGGGCTCGTCGTCGAGTCCGTCCGGTAGCGGTCGATCGTCGCGCACGGCCAGGCGGTGGCCGCGCTGCGCAGCAGCTGCGAGCCCAGGCGCCGCGCGACGTCGCGCAGGACCGGGCTCGGGCAGCGCGCGGCGTGCTCGTCGTCGAGGTCGGCGAGCACGGCCTCGATGACGGCCGTGCTCGTGGTCGCGCTCGCGCTCGCCTGCCCGCTCTCGAGCGTCGCCGCCGCCCGGCGCGCCGCAACGCTGAGCGCCGCCTCCGGCTGTGCGACGAGCCGCAGCCGCGCGCCGATGAAGGGCGCGACGCCGTCGACGCCGAGCCCCTCGGAGACCGCCTGCTCGAGTCCCAGCGAGTGCGCGTAGGAGCCCGCGGGGAAGCGCGAGTCGGCGAGCAGCAGGGTCGCGACGGCGCCGGCCGAGCCCATCTCAGAACAGCTCGTAGCGCTGGGCGAGCGGCAGCTCGGACACCGGCCGCGGTTCGATCTCGTCGCCGTCGACGAAGACCTTGAACGTGTCGGGCTCGACACGGATCTGCGGGCAGGCCGTGTTCTGGGGCATGTCCGCCTTCGTGACCCTGCGCGTGTCGCGTACCGCCACGATCGTCGACTCCAGGCCGAGCGCGCGCAGCTCGCGCGAGCGGGCCGCGAGGGGGGAGACGAACGTCATCGAGCTGCGGGCGGCGAGCCGGCCCGAGCCGGCGAACATCGCCGCGCCGAGGACGGGCTGGGGGGTGGGGATCGACGCGTTCGGGTCGCCCATCGGCGCCCACGCGATCGCGCCGCCCTTGATGACCAGGCGCGGGCGGATCGCGAAGAACGCCGGGTCCCACAGCACGAGGTCCGCCAGCTTGCCGACCTCGATCGAGCCGACGTGCGCGTCGATGCCGTGCGTCACCGCGGGGCAGATCGTGTACTTCGCGACGTAGCGCTTGAGCCTCGCGTTGTCGGCCGCACCGGCGGTCGGGCCGAGGCGGGCCTTCATCGCGTGCGCCGTCTGCCACGTGCGGACGATCGTCTCGCCGACGCGGCCCATCGCCTGCGCGTCGGAGCCGATCATCGAGATCGCGCCGAGGTCGTGCAGGACGTCCTCGGCGGCGATCGTGCTCGCGCGGATCCGCGACTCGGCAAACGCGAGGTCCTCCGGGATGCGCGGGTTGAGGTGATGGCAGACGATCAGCATGTCGAGGTGCTCGTCGATCGTGTTGACCGTGTGCGGGCGCGTCGGGTTCGTCGAGGAGGGCAGCACGTTGGGGTGCGAGGCGAGCTCGATGATGTCCGGCGCGTGGCCGCCGCCCGCGCCCTCCGTGTGGTAGGCGTGGATGCCGCGACCGTCGATCGCGGCGAGCGTCGACTGCAGGTAGCCGGCCTCGTTGAGCGTGTCCGTGTGGATCGCGACCTGAATGCCCGTCTCGGCCGCGACGCGCAGGCAGCAGTCGATCGCGGCCGGGGTCGAGCCCCAGTCCTCGTGCAGCTTCATCCCGCCCGCGCCGGCGCGCAGCTGCTCGATCAGACCCTCGTGGGAGATCGTGTTGCCCTTGCCGAGCAGCAGCACGTTGACGGGGCGGGTGTCGAGCGCGATCAGCATCTCGTGCAGCGCGCGCGGGCTCGGCGTGCAGGTCGTCGCGCGCGTGCCCTCGGACGGGCCCGTGCCGCCGCCGATCAGCGTCGTCATGCCCGCGGCGACCGCCTGGTCGATGATCCCCGGGCAGATGAAGTGGACGTGGCAGTCGATCCCGCCGGCGGTGAGGATGCGGCCCTCGCCGGCGATGATGTCCGTCGAGGGGCCGATCTCGAGGTCGGGGTGCACGCCGTCGGCGATGTCGGGGTTGCCGGCCTTGCCGAGCGCGATGATGCGCCCCTCGCGGATGCCGACGTCGCAGCGGATGACGCCCCAGTGGTCGAGCACGACGACGTTCGTGATGACGACGTCCGGGGCGCCCTGGGCGGCGGTGCGGCTGCCCTGCAGCATCGACTCGCGGATCGTCTTGCCGCCGCCGAAGACGGCCTCGTCGCCGCCGACGCAGCGGTCCTCCTCGACCTCGAGCCAGAGGTCGGTGTCGGCGAGGCGCAGCCGGTCGCCGACGGTCGGGCCGTAGAGCGCGCCGTAGCGGGAGCGGTCGATGTGGGTCATCGCGTGATGCCGTCCGCGATCTGCAGGCCGGGGACGGTGCGCAGGCCGGCGAGCTTGACGAGCGTGACCGTGCGCGAGGCGCCCGGCTCGAAGCGCAGCGACGTGCCGGCGGGGATGTCGAAGCGAAAGCCCTGCGCTGCGGCGCGGTCGAGCTTCAGCGCGGCGTTGACGTCGGCGACGTGGAAGTGCGAGCCGACCTGGATCGGGCGGTCGCCGGTGTTGAGGACCTCGAGCCCGAGCGTCTCGCGACCGGCGTTGAGCTCGATCGTGCCGGGCGCGGTGCGCAGCTCCCCGGGGATCATGTGACCGGCTCGTGCAGCGTGACGAGCTTGCGCCCGTCGGGGAACGTGGCCTCGACCTGGACCTCGGCGACGAGCTCGGGGATGCCCTCCATGACGTCTGTGCGCGTGAGGACGTGGCGCCCGTCCTCCATGAGATCGGCGACCGAGCGCCCGTCGCGCGCGCCCTCGATCACCCAGCAGGACAGCAGCGCGACGGTCTCGGGATGGTTGAGCTTGACCCCGCGCGCGCGGCGCTCGCGGGCGATCAGCCCGGCCATCGAGAGCAGCAGCTTGTCCTTGTCGGCGGGCGAGAGTCGCATGCTGCCGCGAACGCTAGCCGCGGGTCGCGCCGCTGACCTTCGCCCGCTGGGACAGATCGGTACGGCGAGGACTCGCCGCCGGGCCATAGGCGACGGTGGTCCGGCGCTGCTGCTGGTTGATCCTGCTGCGGGCTGCGGGCTGCGGGCTGCGGGCTGCCGGCTGCCGCGGGTGGGCCGGCGTCAGCCGGGCGGGCGGGCTGCGGCTGCGGTCACGGCTTCCACTTCAGCGAGCAGCCGCGTAGGGGGCGCTGCTCGATCGCGGGCTTGCATCCGGCGAGGACGGACTCGAGCGCCTCGCGCAGCCAGCCGGCGTTCTCCTCGTCCTCCTCGTCGGCGGGATCGGCGTCGGGCGAGCCGGTCCAGACGAGCGTGTGCTCCTTGTCGAGGACGAAGAGGTGGGGGGTGACCTGGGCGTCGAGCGCGCGGGCGACGGCCTGGCTCTCGTCGTGCAGGTAGGGCATCGGCCAGGCCTGGTCGTCGGCGAACTGGACCATGCGGTCGTAGGAGTCGGCAGGGAAGCGCTCGGCGTCGTTGGAGTTGATGGCGAGGAAGCGCACGCCGCGCGGCGTGTACTCCTCGGCGACCTTCTTGACGCGCGGGTTCCACGCCTGCACGAAGGGGCAGTGGTTGCACATCATGATCACGACCGTCGCGTCGGGCGCGTCGTCGGCCGGCAGCGAGTGCTCGACACCGTCGGTGTCGGTCAGCGTGAAGGCGGGTGCGGGATCGCCGATTTCGAAGCTCATGCCCAGATGTTCTAGCGGACGGGCTGCACGGGCGCGGGAAGCCGGCGCTCGCGGTGCTAGATTCAGACGCGCACGGTGGGCGTAGCTCAGCTGGTAGAGCTCCTGGTTGTGGTCCAGGCGGTCGGGGGTTCGAGTCCCCTCGCTCACCCTCGTCGAAGTCCCTGCAATTTGGCGGTTGTAGAACCTCTGCGCCATGCGGCGACGATACCGACGCGCGGGATCTGGACGCCGCCGCGCTGTGCGACGCGTGGCCTCGGGCTGGCACCGCCTCGGCGGGGGCGTCCTGGCACCAGCGGATGTCCGCGCACACCACCAGCCTGCAACACCGCAGCCTGCACGAGGAGCCCTCACCTCGGGCTCACGCCCGAGGCTCACGTTGAACCACCCCTCAGGCGCTCCCGCTCATGGCGTGAGACCGTCGAGCATCAGCGTCAGCACCCGGTGCCCGGCGGCGGAGCGCGCGGCGGTGCCTCGGGTGCCGCCGATCGCGCCGCGGGTCATCGCCAGCAGCAGGAAGACGTCGTCGAGCGACATGTCGCGTCGCAGCGTCCCGGCCGCCTTCGCGTCTCGCAGGGGACCCTTCATCAGCTCGGCGATCCGCAGCCGGTCGCGCGCGAAGCGCGAGTCGCTGCGCGCGTCGCCGCGGGCCAGCTCGGCGAGGGCGTACAGGTGGACCATGCCGTCGACGAGGCTGCGCAGCAGCACGAAGAAGGCGTCCGGATCGCCCTCGTGGTCGGCGGCGAGCTCGACGATCCGCTCGACATGCTCGCCGAGGATCTCGGCGGCGAGTGCGCCGCGGTCGGGGAAGTTGCGATAGAGGGTCGCCTGTCCGACCCCGGCGCGGCGCGCCACCTGGCACATGGCGACATCGGCGGACTCGGCGAAGAGCTCTCGCGCGGCCTCGAGGATCGCCTCCCGATTGCGTCTGGCGTCCTTGCGAAGCTCGTCGGACGACTCCACGACCATGATCCTCGCAGCATACAGACCGGACAGCGTTCTCCGGGAGCTTGCCGGGCCTGTGCTCGATCCCTTATCGATCGCGGCGATTTTCAAGCGGATATCCATGTCCGGTTGTGCTATCAACCCGGACCGATGCCTTTCACGTACGGATGCACCCGAGGAGCCCCCACGCGCCGAGTCCGCAACGGCTGCACGACGGGCGGCGGCAGCTGATGCGTCAAGGCCCGCTCGCCGGTCGCTATCCCGCCGTCGCCGGCATGGTGATGCTCGCGCTGATCCCGTACCTCGCGCTCTCCGCGGCGCTGCAGCCGCTGACGCCGATCATCGCCCGGCAGCTGCACACGAGCCTGCAGACGATGAGTCTCGGCTCGGGCCTGAGCAACGCGGCCTACGCCGTCGGCACCGTGCTGGCGGTCCAGTTCGCACAGCACCTGCCGCAGCGCCGGATGATGGTCGGGTACGCCGCGCTGCTGGTGATCGGGTCGGTGCTCGCGGCGTCCGCGCAGAGCGCCGAGATCTACATCGCGGGCCACGTCATCCAGGGCCTCTGCACGAGCCTGCTGCTCATCGCCGCCGTGCCGCCGCTGGCGCTCGGCTACCCGACGAGCAAGCTGCGCACCACCGCGATGATCATGAACATGTGCATCTTCGGGGCGGTCGCGCTCGGCCCGACGATCGGCGGCCTGCAGGCCGAGGCGAGCGCTTGGCGGCCGCTGTTCTGGATCGTGGCCGGGGTCGCCGCGATGGCGCTGGTGCTGGCCCTGCTGACGTTCGAGGACTCGCCGCCGGCCGACCCCGACTCACCCCGCGACGTGCCGGCGCTCGGTCTCGCGGCGGTGGGCTGCGTGGCCGCCTTCTTCGGCGCTTCGCAGCTGCTGACGCACCCGTTCATCGATCCGCTGACGATCCTGCCGCTGGCCGGCGGTCTGGCGACGATCGTCGTCCTGGTCGTCTACCAGTACAAGGCCAAGAACCCGCTGCTGACGATCCGCGAGATGCTCGGTAGCACGATGCCGATCGCGGGCATCGTGGTCGCGCTGTTCGCTGCCGCGGCGTCGGTGTCGGCGACGGCGCTCACCGCGGGCGCGCTGTCGGAGCGCTACGCGCCGCTTCACCTGGGGCTGCTCTATCTGCCCGAGGTCGCCGGCGCGGTGATCACGGCGTTGATCCTCGGTGTCGTCATCGCCAAACGCTCGCTGCACTACATGCCGCTGATCGGCATGGGGTTCCTCGCCGCCGGGATCGCGGTCTTCCTCGTCAAGGTGCCCTCGAGCCCGGGGCTGACGCTGGTCGGCTCCTTCCTGACCGGGATCGGGCTCGGCGCGACGGTCGCGCCGGCGCTGTTCGTCGCGGGCTTCTCGCTGCGCGCCCTCAGCCTGCAGCGCGTGTTCGCGATCGTCGAGCTGTTCCGAGCGGTGGCCGCGTTCATGATCGCGCCGATCTTCGCCCACTTCGCCGTGACGGTCAGCAGCGATCCGAACACCGGCGTCACGATCGCGCTGTGGATCGGCCTGGGGCTTGCGATCGGCGGTGCCGTGCTCGGCGTCGCGATCTACGCGCTGGGAGGCGCACGCCCGCAGACGCCCGACCTCGACGGCTTCCTCGCGGGCAGGAACTCCGCGTGGTACTCGCCTCCTCTGCTGGCCCGCGTCCGCTCCGTCCGTGGGCCGCGCGCGGGCGTCACCGAGGGCGTGGACTGAGATGGCGCCCGAGACTGCGCAAGGCGACACGCAGAGCGAGGCAACCGGCCCGGTCCTCCTCGCCTACGACGGCTCGGATCTCGCCGGATTCGCGATCGAGCAGGCCGGCGAGCAGCTCGTACCGGGCCGTGACGCGCTGGTCGTCTGCGTCTGGCAGCCGGCCGATGTCGGATTCGTGCCGGTCGACGGCCGGCACCTCCATGCCGCCGCTGCGGACGAGGTCCGGGCGGCGGCGGAGGAGACGGCCGCCCACGGAGCATCGCTCGCGGAGGCGGCCGGCTTCCGGTCGCGCAGCATGACGGTCCAGGCCGCCCCGACCTGGCAGGGGCTCGTCTCCGTCGCCGAGGAGCGTGGGGCGAGCCTCATCGTCCTCGGCTCCCACTGCCGCACCGGATTGCTCGGGCACTTCCAGGGCAGCGTCGCAGCCGCGACGGTGGCGCACTCCCGGGCGTCGGTCCTCGTCGTGCACCGCCGGACCTGACGCCCGCCCGTCGCTGCGGACCCGCTGGCGATCCTGTCTGCGGACTGGGCCATCGACGAGCGGATCCATTGAGCAGATGCCCGGTCGCACGCGCGATCGGCAAACGTGCCGGAACGCTCAGAAGTCCGGCGGGGTGATCGAGACGATGGCGTACACCCAGTAGCCGGAGGTGCCGTCGCTGGCCTGCATGTGCTGGATGCGGCGGCGGTCCGTCACGTGCTTGCCGTGATCGGTGAACTGCAGGGTGAGACGCGTGAATCGTCCATGAGCCGGCGAGAACACGTGCACGGTGGCCGGCAGCGCGCTGAACCGGCCGCCCGCGCAACTCGGATCGCAGTCGTTGAGCCAGACCACGCCGCGCGCCGTGCCCTGACGCTGCGTGTAGCGCGTCCAGCGCAGGTGCCCCGGACGGCGAACGCTGGTGCCGTCGGTCCCTCCGACGATGCCGGTGGCGTCCCCGGTGTAGGAGATCGACGCAGGCCGGGTTGCGAACGGCTCGTGCGCATGCTGCGTGAGCACCGCCGGCAGCGCTGCCGCGGCCACCGACGAAGAGCCGGCGACGATGACCGTGGCTGCGAGGAACACCGAGAGTCGCAGTCCCATCGACGGCAGTCTAGACCCGGCTCGCGGATCGACCGAAGCATCGGAGGCGCCGCCCGCGACTCGCTCTCAGAACGCCGACGAGAGACAGGCGTTCATGCGCTGGCACCGTCGCATAGCCTGCGGACTCGATGAGCCCGCCGACGCCCGCCGGTCCCGGTCGCCGGAGCCAACCCACCGCGATGACCGCCACGGCGACCACCCCGGACCGCCCGCCCGTCATACCGAGCGCACGGCGCCCACCGACCCACGCGATGGCAACGCGCCGCATGCTCGAGCTCAGCCGCGTCGTCCTCGTCCGCGGCCTCGCGCCCCTCCTCGTCCCACCCCGCTGGCGCCGCGCCGCAGGACCTGTGCGCCTGCGCCGCGCCCTGGAGACCCTCGGCGGCGCCTGGGCCAAGCTCGGCCAGCTGCTCGCGCTGCGCTTCGACCTGCTGCCCGAGGCCTACTGCCTCGAGCTGTTTCACCTGCTCAACCGGATCGCGCCTTTCCCGTACGACGACGTCGAGCAGGTCATCCGCGACGAGCTGGGCAAGCCGATCCCCGAGCTGTTCTCCTCCTTCGAGCGCGAGCCCTTCGGCAGCGCCTCGATCGGGCAGGTCCACGACGCGATCCTGCACGACGGCCGCCGCGTCGCCGTCAAGGTGCAGCGCCCCGGGATCGGCGCGCTGCTGCTGTGCGACATCGCGCTCATGCGCCGCGCCGCCACGATCGTCGACCGTACCCACCTCCTCGGCGCGACCCGCACCCGCGACGTCGTCGACGAGCTGGCGCGCTGGACGCGCGAGGAGCTCGACTACACCGTCGAGGCCGCGAACGCGATCGCGATCCGCACCAACATCCGCGACCACGACGCCGAGTACGTCCCCGAGATCCACCTCGACCTCTCGACCCGCCGTGTCCTCACCGCCGAGCGGCTCGACGGCATCCCCGTCGTCGACGTCATTCGCGACCTGCGCGCCGACCGCGCCGGTACCACGCGACGCCTGCGCGCGGCCGGGCACGACCTCGACGCGGCCGCCGAGAACGTCGTGCGTAACTTCCTGCACCAGGTCTACGCGACCGGCGTCTTCCACGGCGACCTGCATCCCGCCAACGTCCTGCTGCTGCGCGGCAGTCAGATCGGCTACGTCGACTTCGGGATCGTCGGCCGCCTCTCGCAGGAGGTCCAGCAGTCGCTCGGCGACTACGCGCGATCGCTGTTCGGCGGCGATCCCAAGGATGCCGTCGACCAGCTCCTGCGCTGGCTGCGCCCGTCGCCGCGCACGGACCCCGCGGCCGCGCGGGCGCACATGCTGCGCCTGACGAAGCGGTTCCTCGACGATCTCGAGCGTCCGGCGGCGCGCCGCCGCGAGATCCTCGCGCGCTTCCAGGTCGAGCTGCTGTCGGCGGCGCGCGAGCACCAGCTGTCCGCCGACCCGCTGATCGTCCTCTACATGAAGGTCGTGCTCGCGATGGACGCCGTCACCTCCGAGCTCGCGCCCGCGCTCGACCTGCAGGCCGTGCACGAGCGCTTCTTCTCGGAGCTCATCATCGAGGGCTTCGAGGCCGGATGACCGCGTCCGCCGACGTCGTCGCGCCGTTTCACGACATGTTCGTCGCCAGCGCGGGCGTCGCGGGAGCGCTCATCGGGCTGCTGTTCGTGGCCATCTCCGTCGCGCCGCACCGCGTGACCGGCGACGCCGCCGAGCATGCCCATCGCATTCGCGCGTCCGCCGCCCTCGTGGCCTTCACGAACGCCCTCACGATCTCGCTGTTCGCGCTGATCCCGGGCGTCGGCATCGGCATCACGACGATCGTCGTGGGCGTCTTCGGACTGCTCTTCGTCGCGAGCTCGCTGCTGTCCGTGCTGCGGCTGCGGCGCAGCACGAGCGTCGCGTTTCGGCACGTCACGTTCCTCGCCGGGCTGTGCGCGGTCTTCGTGATCGAGGCCTACGAGGGCCTGCGCTTCGAAGCCGACGAGCGATCCGATCCGGTCAGCACGATCGCGGTCGTGATCGTGGTCTGCTTTCTGATCGGCATCGCGCGCTCGTGGGAGCTCATCGGCGCGACCCGGTTCGGACTGGCGAGCGAGGTCGTCGCGACGATGCGCCAGCGCGATCGCGGCGAGGCGCCACCCGTCGCGCAGAGCGATCCGGCGACCGGCGACGGCGGTCCAGAGCCCGCCGCCGGCGACTGACCGCGAGGCCGTACCGAGCCAACCGGGTCGATCGCCGATCCGATGGCCGCCTACAGCGCCTTCACCGCGTCGCGCACGTCGCGCAGGATCTCCTCCGACAGCGCCTCATCGTCGATCGCGCGGGCGATCAGCAGCCCGCCGACCAGCGCGCTGACGGCGACGATCGCCCGCCGGCGGCAGTCCTCGTCGCCGCCGAGCAGCTGCTCGAGGTGGGCGATGTAGCGCTGCACCTGCGCACGGTAGGCGGCGCGCACGCGGTCCTCGGCGCGCGGGACATCGCACCCGAGCGCGGCCACCGCGCAGCCGTGCGCCGGGTCGTCGCGGTGCGCCGAGGACGCGTACCAGTCGACGAACGCCGCCAGCGGATCGTCGGCGTCCGCCGTGATCGTCGCCATCGCGTCCTCGCCGTCGGCGAGCGCGCGGTCGACCGCCGCGGCGACGAGGTCGTCGCGCGAGGCGAAGTGCTTGTAGAAGCCGCCGTGGGTGAGCCCGGCCGCCTGCATGATCTCCGCGACCCCCGGCGCCACCGTGCCCGACTCGCGGATCCGCGCGGCGGCGACCTCCACGATCCGCTCGTGGCTGGCCGCCTTGTCCTCCTTCGAGCGTCCCATGCGCACCAGTGTATGGATGACGAACATCATCTTGCCGTAGGATGACGCTCATCATCCAGATTCGAGGGAGGCAGCCATGAGGATCGAAGGCGCGACAGCAGTGGTGACCGGCGCGAACCGCGGGATCGGCAGGGCGATCGCGGAGGAGCTGCTCGCGCGCGGCGCGGCGAAGGTGTACGCGGCGGTCCGCGACGTCGCGAACGTGACGGACCCCCGGCTGACGCCGGTGCGGCTCGACGTCACCGACCCCGCGCAGGTCGCCGCGGTCGCGGCTCAGCTCGGCGACGTCGACCTCGTGGTCAACAACGCCGGCATCGCCCGCCCGGCGACGCCGCTCGCAGCGAAGCTCGACGGCGCGCGCGCGGAGCTCGAGGCGAACTTCCTCGGCCTCGTCTCGACGACGCAGGCGTTCGCGCCGGTGCTCGCGGCGAACGGGGGAGGCGCGTTCGTCAACGTGCTGTCGGTGGCGTCTTGGGTCGGGCTGCCGAGCCTGTCGACGTACTCTGCCTCGAAGGCGGCCGCGTGGAGCTACACGAACTCCGCCCGCATCGAGCTCAAGCGCCAGGACACGCAGGTCGTCGGCGTGCATGTCGGCTTCGTCGACACCGATCTGACCGCCGGCCTGGACGTCGAGAAGGTGTCCCCGCAGTCGGTCGCCGTCTCGGCGCTCGACGCGCTCGAGCAGGGCCGGCCCGAGGCCGTGGTCGACGCGTTCAGCGCGAACGTCAAGGCCGGGCTGAGCGACGACATGAACCTCGTCTATCCCGGCGTCGAGGAGCAGTTCTACGCGGTGGTCGCCGGCTGACGCTGGGCGGGGACGGCGGACCGGCCCGCCCGCGCGGGCCGGTCTCGCAGTCACAGGGTGCGGCGGTCCGTCGACCGTGCGATCGGGCGCGCCCCAGTCGTCGAGCGCGGCGGCTTGCTTCGCCAGCCTGCGCGGCTACTGCCGGTCCACGAGGACCCGTGCGTAACAGGCCGGGTCGGGTGGGTCGCACCCGCGGCCACGTGAACCTCCAAGGGCGATCCCACGGCGTGACTGCGGGGTGACGGCCCGGCAGGCTCGAACAAAGTTCGTGGTAGCGACCACGATGCCGGCGCTTTCGCGCCCGGAGATAGTCGCGAGTGCTCCGGGGGTTGGACGCCGCGCCGCCGATCGCGCGTCGCCGGCCCGCCGTGGGCCCACCCGACTGTCAAGGAGACCCACCCATGCCCAATCTCACCGGAAACACCGCACTCGACGTGGCGATCGGCCTCGCGTTCGTCTATCTGCTGTTCAGCATCCTCTGCTCCGCCGTTCAGGAAGCGATCGCCGGGATGCTGGACCTGCGCGCACGTACGCTCGAGCAGGGTCTGGTCAACATGTTGGATGATCCCGGCAGCGGCCCCACGTGCTCGGGCTCGGGCCGGGCACGAGTCGCCGTGCCGCCCCCGCCAGCGCCGGGCGCCGGTGGGGCGACCCCGAGTGGGCTGGCCGCTGAACGCGGTTCGGACGTGCCCACCTTGACGAATGAGCTTCTGGGCCATGGGCTGATACGTACCCAGTACCGCGGGTCCAGGGTGCCCGGGCTGAGCCGGCGCGGACCGTCGTACATCTCGTCGCAAACCTTCGCCTTGGCCTTGTTCGACATCGTGAGTCAGTCCCGCACGACGGCGGACCAACCCGCGCCGGTGCCCGTCGGCGGCCCAGCGGGCGGTGACACTGTGGCACCGCTCAACCTATCGGCCGCGATCGCGCAGACGAACGTCGCCGCTGGCACCGAGCATGCTCTGCTGGCACTCGCCAGAAGCGCCGGAGGGGATCGTGAGAAGTTCCGCTCCCTCCTCGAGCGCTGGTTCGACAGCTCCATGGACCGCGTGTCGGGCTGGTACAAGCGCAGGACGCAGGTGATCGTCTGCTTCCTGGCACTTCTCGTCACCCTCGCGTGCAACGTGAACACGATCTCCATTGCCGACAGGCTCGTCAACGACGACGCGGTGCGCGCCGCCGTCGTGAGCCAGGCCACGACCACGAGCGCCAAGGCAGGTGACTCGCTCGACACCGTCGCGAGCAACATCACCAACGTCCAGCAGCTCGGCTTGCCGCTCGGCTGGGACAAGAAGGCCGGCGATCCGGCGAAGCCCGATCTGGACAACCACCTCTGGAGGACGCTCGGCGGCTGGCTTCTGACCTTCCTCGCCCTCTCGCTCGGCGCTCCGTTCTGGTTCGATGCTCTCAGCAAGATCGCCGGATTGCGCAATACCGGCACTAAGCCGGGAACCCCCACGGCGTGACCACCAGACCGAAGTCCGCTCGGCGCGCGTCACACCGTGATGCCCTGCCGCGGCGCGCCCGTCGACGTAGCGCCCCGCGCGGTGTACGACGGACGTATGCTCGCGCCGTGCAACTGCTCGAGCGTAACGATGAGCTCGCCACGCTCGAGTCGGCTGCACACGCGCTCGTGCGCGGCCAGGGCTCGATGATCACGGTGACCGGGCGAGCTGGCCTCGGCAAGACGCGGTTGCTGGAATCCGCGGTGGACATCGCCAACGCTCACGAGCTGCACTCGTCACACGCGCGTGCGGGTGAGCTCGAGCGAGACCTCGGATGGAGCGTCGCCGTCGACGTGATCGAAGGGCTCATGGGCGATCGCGGGCCGAGCGATCGCGCGGCTCTGCTGGCCGGGCGGGCCCGCCACGCCGCCACGGTCCTGTCCGACGACCGCGCGTTCGACGACGGGGACCGGCCGGCCGCCGCGCAGCAGGCGGCGATCGTCGCGGCGCTCACCCTGGTCGTGAGCCGTGTCGCGGCCGATCGGCCGCTCGTGGTGGTCATCGACGACCTGCACTGGGCCGACGGCCCCTCGTTGCGATGGCTGTGCCACCTGGCCGCGCGCGTGCAGCGCATGAGCGCACTGCTCGTGGTCGCCTTCCGACCGCGCGAGCCTGGTGCGTCCGAGCTCCTCGCCGACCTCGACGCTGCGGCTTCGACCACGCTGACGCCGGCCCCGCTCACGCGCGCGGCGACTGCGCGCCTCGTCGACTCCGCGCTCGACCACTCGGCCGACGCGCCGACGCGCGCCGCCGTCCACGACGTCACCGCAGGCAACCCGTTTCTGATCGACCAGCTCCTGCGACATCTCGCGTCCGGACCGATCAACGCCGAGGCGGTCTGGAACGCTCGGCCGCAGCGACTGGCAGCGCTCGTGATGCCGCGCCTGGCGCGGCTCGGCGGCGATGCGAGAGCGCTGAGCGACGCGGTCGCGGTTCTGGGCGTCGACACGTCGCTACGCCAGGCAGCCGAGCTTGCGGGCATCCCCCGCACGAACGCGGTGCGTGCCGCGGCCTATCTGTCAGGCACGGGCTTCTTCACCGACGAGCTGCCGCTGAACTTCACGCATCCGCTGCTGCGCGAGGTCGTCAAGGCGCAGCTCGGCGCCGCGCGCGCCGACGAGCTGCGACGACGCGCTGCCCGGATGCTCGCGCACGACGACGTCGACCCGACGGTGGCAGGCGTGCACCTGCTCGCAGCCGAGCCGGTCGGAGAGGCGTGGGCCGGCACCCTCTTGCACGCGGCGGGTCGCCACGAGATGCGCCGCGCTGCCTACGACGGCGCGGCCGCGTTCTTCCGCCGCGCGCTGCTCGAGCCACTTCACGACGTCCCGCGCCACGGCGTCACCTTGCACCTCGGGCGCGCCCTGCTGCTCGCTGGCCGCGACGAAGGATTGGCGGCGCTGCGCGAGGCCCTCGAGGACACGCCCGACCACCGCGAGCGCGCGACGGTCGCACTGGAGGTGGGAGGTGCCTTGATGGCCGTCGACCAGCCGCAACAGGCCGTCGATGTGTACGAGAGCGGACTCAGCGCGATCGCGCAGCTCGACGCGCCGCTGAGGATCCAGCTTCTCGCCCAGCGTGCGCTCGCCGCGCTTGCGCTGCGCGATCAGCCGCAGCGCACGATCGTCGCCGTCGCCGCGGCGCTGGAGGCGGCGTCGGAAGCGCCGGCCGTCGCGGGGCGCGCGGCGGTGGGGCTCACCGCGCTCGTAGCGCTCTGGACCGGGGACACCGCCGCGCGATGCGTCGGGAAGCTCGAGGGCGCGCTCGCGGCAGAGCCTTACGGTGACACGGAGTCCCTCGAATGGACGCCCGATCTCGCCTGGGTGATGGCGGGGCTCGCGTGGTGCGACGCGCACGAGCGTCGTGAGCCGTTTCTCGACGCCGTCATCGAACGCGCGCGGGAGCGCGGCGCGATGCTCGACGTGGCGCTCGCGGCGGCGTCGAGGTCGTTGGGACGCATGCGGCAGGGACGCGTCGCCGACGCGGAGGCCGACGCCCGCCTCGCGATGCAGATCTACGTCGATCTCGACGACGCGCATCACGCGATGGTGAGCGCATTCCAGATCGATCCGCTGGTCGCTCGCGGAGCGCTCGACGAGGCCGATCGGCTGCTCGCTGCCGCCCCTCCGCACCGCGACGACGACCAGGTCGTCTACCTGGCACTGCTCGATGCTCGCGCCCGGCTGCGCATCGCGCAGGGTCGGGTGGTCGAGGCGCGCGCCGATCTCGAGCTGATCCGCGCGGAAATCGAGATCCAGGGCTTTCAGTGCCCGGCCGCGATCTGCTGGCGACCACAGCTGGCCACCGTCCTGCACGCCGTCGGCGAGCACGAGCAGGCGCGCGCGCTCGCAGCGGAGGATCTCGAGCACGCTCGCCGCTTCGGTGCCCCGCGCTCCCACGGGCTCGCTCTGCTGGCCACGGCCGCCACGAGCTCGCCCGACCTGGCTCTGGCCGCGCTGCATGAGGCCGTCGAGGTTCTCGCGCCCAGCCCAGCGCGGCTCGAGCATGCCCGCGCGCTCGTGCAGCTTGGAGCACTTACCCGTCGACTCGGCCATCGCGCCGACGCGGTGGCGCTGCTGCGCAGCGGTCTCGACCGCGCGGCGACCTGCGGCGCCAGCGCGCTCGTCGTGTCTGCGCGCGCCGAGCTCGTGGTGGCCGGAGCTCGTCCTCGCCGCGAGCGCGTCAACGGCGTCGACTCGCTGACGGCGGCCGAGCGACGCGTCGGCGAGCTCGCCCGCGGCGGTGCGAGCAACGCCGACATCGCACGCTCGCTGGTCGTGTCTCTGCGGACGGTGGAGACGCATCTCACGAGCGTCTACCGCAAGCTCGGCATCGCACGACGCGGCGACCTTCCCGAAACGCTCGCGCCGGACCCGTCTCCGCTCGCGGACGGAGAGGTGACGGCATGACCATCGAACGCGACCCCGAAGACCACTTCTATCACCCGAGCACGCACGCCGAGCTGGTCAGCCTCGTGGAGATGGCACATGCCCACCGTCTGAAGATCCGCGTGCGCGGCTCGGGCCATTCGGTCGCCGACGCGATCTACACCGATCACGTGAGCAGGAGCTACGACGCCATCCCCGAGCCGACCGCGCCCCGCGGGGACGACATCGACATCCTGCTCGATCACTATCGTGCGTTCTCCGTGTCGTGCGAGCAGGAGCGACTCGTGACGGTGCAGGCCGGAATCCACCTCGGCGAGATCCCCGGCGATCCGAACGCGACCCTCGAGGAGAGCCTCTTGGGGCAGCTCTGGGACAGAGGATGGACGCTGTCGGAGACAGGCGGCATCGCGCATCAGACCGTTGGCGGATTCACGGCGACCGGATCAGCCGGGGGATCGCTGCGGTTCTCCTTCAGCGACGATCTCTGGAGCTTCTGCCTGATCGACGGCGCAGGGCAGACCCATGACATCGGCCGGGAGGACCCGCGCTTCCACGCGATGGCGCCCCACCTGGGCCTGCTGGGCATCGTGTCCACGATCACCCTGCAGTGCGAGCCCCGCTTCCACGTGACCGGCAAACAGGTGACCACGACGTACGACGCCTGCGCGATCGATCTCGACGGGTCCGGGTCAGGCGACAAGCCGTCGTTGCAGACGTTCCTGATCGGTGCACCGTACGCACGCGTGGAGTGGTGGCCGCAGCGCGACGGGAGATCGGAGCGACGGCACGCGCGTGGGGAGCACGTGCTCGTGTGGCAATGCGCGCGGACCGAGGAGGAGAATCCCCAGCTGAGCCCCTTCCAGCAGTTCACCGGCGACCCCGCCGTGGTCGAGCCCGTCATCGCGATCCTGCTCACGCTGCTCGGGAACCTCCAGGATGGCGCACGGGCGATCAGGGAGCTCAAGCCGATTCTCGACGCACTCCCGCCGGACTTCCTCGCGCGGCTGGAGGCGGTCGAGGGGCTCCGCGGGGTCGACGACCACATCGCGACGATCGTCAACAAGTACCGGGGCGCGGGTCTCGAGCTCGCCACGCTGCGGCCCGTTCGCGAGTTGCTCGAGCGCGAGCTCCCGAGGCTCTTCCCCGCATTGCTCGACGCCTTCCTGCCGCCGGGCACGCAGGAGTTCGTGGACACGGCCATGCACGGCCTGCCGATGGACATCGACGCGAGCGACACGAACCTGCCCGCCCAATTCACGGAGATGTGGGTCCCGCTGGATCGCACGCAGGAGGTCGTGAAGCTCCTGCGCGACTACTTCGACGAGCCCGACGACATCGACGAGGCGTACCGCCGCACCGGTACGTTCGCGTTCGAGTTCTATGCGGAGAAGGCGAATGGCTTCTGGCTGAGCCCGGCGTACAGCCAACCCGGCGACAAGTGGGCGCGCGGTGCATTTCGCGTCGACGTCTTCTGGTACGCGAGAAACGCGGCCGATCCCGCGAAGTCCTTCTTCTCGCAGTTCTGGAATCTGCTGCGTGACAATCACATCCCCTTCCGTCTGCACTGGGGGAAGTTCCAGCCGCCGGCCGATGACGATCCGACCTGGCTGGCGCAGATCCGAGAGCAGTACCCGCGGTGGAAGGACTTCCTCGATCTCCGCGCCGAGCTCGACCCGCGAGACATCTTCCTGACCGACTACTGGCGCAAGCGCCTCGGGGTCCGGGGGCCCAGGATCGCAGAGCTGCATTGCCACTACCCGATGCAGCTGCTCAGTGCGCCGTATCCGGCCCCGCCCGGCGACACGGGCCGATGGTCGCGGTGGCTCGACCGTCGGCGCGCTCGCCTGATGTGGTCTCTGTCGCGCAGGTTCAACTTCACCAATCGGCACACGAGCTGGCGGGTCAGGTTCGAAGGTCTCGTCGAGGCGAACGTCCAGATCGTGCTCTCGGCGCTCTATGACCCGATGTACGAGTTCATATCTCGGCCGTGCATCAGCACGCCACGAGCAGGCGCTTTCGCTCGGCTCGAGGTGCAACTCGACCAGGTCGAGAATGAGCTGCAGCTCAGTGACCCCGGCGCGCTGCGACATGTCGTCGTGACATCGCAGGCACAGCTTGAAGAAGCGCTCGCGAGACGGTGCATGGCGTTCGTGCATTGCGTCGAAGGCGGGTTTCAACTCGGGACCATCACGGACGAGATCACGACCAACGTGGCGACGCTGGCACAGCGCGGGATCGCGTACATCACGCTGGCACATCTCTTCTATCGCGGCATCGCCGCCGACGCGCCCGCGATACCGATGATCCCGGACCGCTGGTACGACCGGATGTTCTGCCAGGGTGGCGACGTCGGTCTCACCGAGCTCGGCAGGGCGGCCATTGCGGCGATGTACGAGCACGGGATCCTGGTCGACGTCACGCACATGCGCGCAGACGCACTCGCGCAGACGTTCGCGCTGCTCCGCGACCTGGATCGCGAGCACCGAGCGGATCCGACGGCGTATCCCGTGATCGCGTCACATGCCGGCTATCGCTTCGGGACGCAGGCGTACATGCTCGACGTCCACACGATCGAGGAGATCGCTCGGCGCGACGGCGTGATCGGCCTCATCCTCGCGCGCCACCAGTTGCAGGACGGACTCGCCGACGCGAACGTGATCGAGCACACATTCCAGACGCTCGCGTCTCACATCGACCGGATATACGAGATCACCGGGTCGCACAGACACACGTGCATCGGCTCCGATCTCGACGGATTCGTCAAGCCGACCATGAGCGGGATCGAGTCGTCTCGAGACCTCACGTCGCTTGCGCGATGGCTCGACCGCCGCTACAAGGGGGACGCGGAGGCGATCCGGTTCGGCAACGCGCTGCGCGTGATCGGCGCGCGGTTTGCGTAGCGGTGCCGCAGGTCGGCGGGCGCGTTCCGCGTCAGGCCTCGCTTTCAGCGCGCGATCACCACGACGAGCAGCACGAGCAGGATCGCCATCAGCAGCCCCGCGCCGATCGCGGTCGACCGCCACTGTGCGCGCCAGAAGTCCGGCTTCGCGCGGTCGCGCGAGTGATGACCCTCCGGCGGCGTGCCCACCCAGTCGTCGTCGTCCATGACGCAACTCATAGCGCACCCGGCGGGGCGAGCCGCGGTCGTGGCGCGTCGCCGGTCGTCGCCGCCGGTCGCCGCTCGTCGTCGGACGAGCTCGTTCGCGCCAGCTCTGGCGCGCCATACTCCGCGCTGCGGGCGGCGCGCTCCGCCGCGTCAGGACGCCCCATGTACATCTCCGTCTCACGACTTCGCGTCGACTCCTCGCACTCGGATGAGCTGATCGCGGCGTTTCGCGATCACAGCCGGCTCGTCGAGCAGTCCGACGGCTTCGTCGACCTCCAGGTCTGGCGCTCGGATCGCGATCCGCGGGACGTCTGGATGGTGAGCCGCTGGCGCGAGCGCAGCTGCTTCACCGCGTACATGCGCAGCGACGAGCATGCGCGGTCGCACACGCGCATCTCGCCGCAGCTCGGCGACGCGATCGCGTTGCAGCGCCTCGAGCACCTGCACTCGTTCGACGTCGTCGCGGAATGACGCAGCTCCGCAGGCCCACCGGCGCACCGCCTCCGCAGACCGCGACGCTCGTAGACGGCCGCGTCGTCAAGCTCGGCCCGCTCGCCGAGCTCGTCGCGGAGCGCTACGGCGAGCACTACCCCGACGAGGCGGAGCGCTACGGCCCCGAGGGCCGCGAGTGGTGCGTGCACGACAACCTCCACCTGCTGGCCTGGGCGTTCGGCGCGCACGACGGGGCGGTCGTGTTCGAGGAGCAGGTGCTGTGGCTCGCGCGCGTGCTCGCCAGCCGCGACTACCCGCTGGACCGCCTCGCGCACGACCTGCGGATCGCGGCCGACGTCGTGGTCGGCGAGCGGGTGCCCGAGGCGGACGGCGTCGCGGCGATCCTGCTCGACGGCGCGGCGGCGGTGCAAGCGTCGCTCCCCGGCGGGTCCCGAGGCGATCCGGCTGCCCCGGCTCGTCCTGCCCGATCCGCCCACGACGCGGGGTAGACTCGCGCCCATGACCGAGTCCGACGACGCCCTCTTCGGGCCCGAGCACGTCCGCGTCTACCGCGAGACCGGCGGAGAGCGCGGCTACCACTGGCGCGGCACCACGATCCTGCTGCTCACGACGACGGGGCGCACGTCCGGCGAGTCGCGCACGACCCCGCTGATCCATCGCACCGACGGCGATCGCTGGGTCGTCATCGCGTCGAAGGGCGGCGCGCCCGAGCACCCGGGCTGGTTTCAGAACCTCGAGGCCGATCCCGAGGCGACGATCCAGGTGCAGGCCGAGGAGATCCCGGTCGTCGCCACGACCGCGTCCGGCGACGAGCGCGAGCGCCTGTGGACGTCGATGACCGAGGTCTGGCCCGACTACGACGCCTACGCGCGCAAGACGGACCGCGACATCCCGGTCGTCGTGCTCACCCGCCGCTCCTGACGCTCGGTCCTACGCTCAGCGCGCGAGCACGTTGAGCACGACGGCCGCCGCGAAGCAGCCGACCGCGACCGCGCGCAGGACCCAGCCGCGTGCCGCGTCGTCGTCACGGCGGACCATGTCCGCGATCACGACGACGAGGCACACCACGGCGACGAGCGCTAGCAGGGCGGCGATCGGGCGCATCCCCTGATCTTGGCGATCGCGGCCGTGCGCCTGCCGCGGCCCGTCGCGCGACCTCTCGCACCGCGGGTCGTTGCAGTGCCATGAGACTCCACAAGACACTCCTCGCCATCGGCGCCGCCGGCGCGCTCGCCGCTCCCGCCCCGGCACTCGCCGCCTGGACGCCTCCGGTCACCGTCGACACGAGCTCACAGTCGAACCCGATCGCCGTCGGCGCGTTCGGGGGCGGCGTCCTCGACGGCTGGCTGCAGCCGACCGTCTCGCTCGCCAAGCGCAGCGGCGACGGCTTCGGCGCGCTCACGCCGCTCACCGTCGCAGACCCGTTCGAGAAGGCATGGGACTACGGGGCGTCGCTCGACGGCAACACGATCGTCGTGACCGTCCGCAAGCACAAGCCGACGCAGCGGATCCGGGCGACCTTCGTCGCAAGCGACGGCACGCGCACCGGCCCGATGACGATCTCCGACCACGCGCACTCCGCCACGCAGCCGCAGCTCGACGTCGCGGCCGACGGCACCGCCGTCGCCGCGTGGCAGTGGCACGACACGACCGGCTGGCGCGTGCAGGCCGCGATCCGCCGGCCGGGCCAGCCGCGCTTCGACAAGCCCCAGACGCTGTCGCCTCCCGCTCCCGTGCACGGTCGCGAGCAGGTGCGGCCGTGGATCCACGTCGCCGCCGGCACCGGCGGGCGCGCCGTCCTGACCTGGCAGATCGGCGGCAGCGCCGACCTTCCCGAGGCGCCGCTGCACGTGCTCACGGCCGGGACCGACAGCACCTTCGGAGCTGACCAGCAGCTCGCCGGCGCGGGCGGCCTCGCCGATGTCGGCCTCGCCGTCGGGCCGGCCGGCGCGGTCCAGGTCGCCTACCTCGACGAGCACTTCTCCGGGCACGAGGCTCCGGCGAGCCTGCACGTCTCGCAGGGCGTCGCGGGCGCGTCGCTGTCGGACCCGGTCGTCCTGTCGACAGGCGCCAAGGGCACGAGCTCGGGTCCGCAGGTCGCAGCGGCGTTCTCGCAGGATGGCACCGCGACCGTCGCCTGGGCCAAGCCCGGCCCCAACTACGAGGACGGCGGGGCGCTCGAGGTCTTCAGCCGCGCGCCGGGCGGCGCGTTCGGGGGCGCCCAGCAGATCGCCGACGCCGCCCAGGGCGTCGTCCTCGCCGGCGGACCCGGCGACGCGGCCACGCTCGCATGGATGCACAGCACCGCCGAGCCGACGCACCTCGACTGGACCGTCCACGCGGTCACGCGCGCGAGCGCGGGCGGACCCTTCAGCCCGGACGAGACGATCTCCTCGACCGATCGCAGCGCGCTGTGGCCGTCGGTCGCGATGACGCCGGGCGGCGACGCGGTCGCGACGTGGGTCACGAACACCGACGGCAGCGGCGGCGGGCAGGTCGCGGCGGCGCTGCACCACGCCGGGTAGGCGCCGCAGACGTTTGGACGGCGGCTTCGAGGGCAACCGTTCAAGCATGAGCATCTCCCTCACCCACATCCCGAAGACCCAGCTGTGCGGCGACGTCGAGATCCCGCAGCTGGGCTTCGGCGTCTTCCAGGTCCCGCCGAAGCAGACGTTCGAGGTGACGACGCGCGCGCTCGAGGCGGGCTACCGCCACATCGACACGGCCTCCGCGTATCGCAACGAGGCCGAGGTCGGCCAGGCGATCCACGCGTCGGGCCTCGACCGCGGCGACGTCTTCGTCACGACGAAGTGCTTCAACGACGACCACGGACACGAGGCCGCGCGGCACGCGTTCCAGGGCAGCCTCGAACGCCTCGCGCTCGGCTACGTCGACCTCTACCTCATTCACTGGCCGGTGCCGGCGCACGACCGCTACGTCGAGACGTGGCGGGCGCTGATCGAGCTGCGCGACGAGGGCCTGATCCGCGCGATCGGCGTGTCGAACTTCCAGCCGGCGCATCTCGAGCGCCTGATCGCCGAGACCGGCGAGGCGCCCGCGATCAACCAGGTCGAGCTGCACCCGCACTTCCAGCAGGTCGGGTTGCGGCGCGAGCACGCCGAGCTCGGCGTGGTGACCGAGGCGTGGAGCCCGCTCGGGCAGGGCAGCGCGCTGGACGACCCGGCGATCGCCGACCTCGCCGAGCAGCACGGCAAGACGCCCGCGCAGGTCGTCATCCGCTGGCACCTGCAGATCGGCAACGTCGTGATCCCGAAGTCCGTCACGCCGGAGCGGATCGCGTCGAACCTCGACGTCTTCGACTTCGAGCTGTCCGACGACGACCTCGCACGGATCGCGGAGATCGACCGCGGCGAGCGCATGGGTCCGGATCCCGACGCGTTCGTGAGGCCGTAGCCATGGCCATCACGGCGCCGCACCTGGAGGAGTGGATCGGAGCCGAGGTCCTCGACGGGGCGGGCGAGAAGCTCGGCAAGCTCGACGACGTGTACTTCTGCGGCGACGAGCCGGCGGCGGTCAGCATTCGCAGCGGCCTCGGCGGGCGCAAGCACCACGCCGCGGTCGTGTCGGGCGCGACCGTCACGCGCGACAGCCTCCAGCTCGTCGCCGTCGCCAACGAGCTCGTCGCCACCGACGCGCACAGCCTCGACGCCGCGCAGTTCAGCGAGCTCGGGTCGCACGACGTGCGCCTGCGCGACCTGCAGCTCGCCGACCTCGAGACCTGGACCGCGCGCGAGGCCCGCCTGAAGGCCCAGGCCGACGCGCAGGCGCAGGCGCAGGAGCTTCAGGCCCAGGCGCAACTGCATGCCGAGGAGGAGGCGGCGGCTGCCGCGCGAGCGCGCGACGCCGATCACGACGCCGAGACGGCCCGCCTCGCGCGCAAGGACGCCGAGGCGCGCGCGGAGCAGGTCCGCCACGAGGCCGAGCCGCTGGTCTGATCGCGGACACCACGTATTCGAGCAGGAGGTAGCCCATGCGCATCGCCATCGCCGGAGCGACCGGCCTCGTCGGCCGCGAGCTCACGACCCTCGCACGCGCGGCCGGCCACGACGTCGTCGAGCTGTCGCGCTCGCAGGGCATCGATCTCGTCGCGGGCGGCGGCATCGAGGAGGCGCTCACCGGCGTCGAGGCGGTCGTCGACGTGACGAACGCGCCGACCACCGAGCGCGACGGTGCGACGGAGTTCTTCGCGACCGTCGGCGAGCGGCTCGGCGGCGCGGCCACCCGCGCCGGCGTCGCCCGCACCGTCGTGCTCTCGATCGTCGGCGTCGACCGCACCCCGGACGACGGCTACTTCGTCGCGAAGCTCGCACACGAGCGCAGCACGCAGGCGCACGCGCCCGGTCCGCGCGTGCTGCGCGCCGCGCAGTTCCACGAGTTCGCGGGACAGTCACTGGAGTGGGGCCGCGACGGCGACGCGAGCGCGATCTCCGACATGACGATCCAGCCGGTTGCGATGACCGTCGTGGCGCAGGCGCTGCTCGACATGGCGACGGACGCCGACGACCGCGCCCACGTCGAGATCGCCGGCCCGCGGCGCGAGCGGCTCGTCGAGATGGTGCGGCGGCTTGTCGCCGAACGCGGGGACGACGTCGCGGTGCGGCCGGGGCCGGTGAGCGACGCGGTGCGCGACGGAGCTCTGCTCCCCGGCCCGGCGGCCACGATCGCCGGCCCGGACTTCGCGGCATGGCTCGCCGCGTCGGACGCGCGCGTCGGCGCGGCCGGCTCGGGCTGACGGCCGCGCCTTCGCAGCCGCTCAGGCTCAGAGCACCGCGCGCGGATATGCCTTCGTCGCAGCCGCGGCCATGACGACGAGGAACCCGATGACGAAGAGGAAGTCCAGCGCCAGCTCGTGCGCGCCGGTCCCGTCCAGGCAGCGGCGCATGCCCTCGACCTCGTAGGTCAGCGGGTTCACGCGCGAGAGCACGTGCAGCCAGCCGGGCATGACCGACAGCGGGTACAGCGCGCTCGACGCGAAGAACAGCGGCATCGTGATGAGCTGGCCGATCCCCATGAAGCGCTCGCGCGTGCGCAGGCAGGCGGCGAGCAGCATCGACAGGCAGGCGAACGAGGCGGTGCCTAGCGCGAGCAGCGCGAGCGCCCCGATGACGCCCGGCACCGTCCAGCGCAGCCCGACGCCGGCGATCGCCACGACGATCAGCAGCAGCGTCGCCTGCACGAGCGAGCGCACGGCGGCGCCCGTCGCCTTGCCGAGCACCATCGCGCTGCGCGGCAGCGGCGTCGCGAGCAGCCGCTGCAACTGGCCGACGTCGCGCTCCCAGACGACCGCGAGGCCGAAGAAGATCGCGACGAACAGCGCGCCCTGGGCCATGACGCCGGGCGCGAGGTAGGCGCGGTACTCGATGCCGCCGGGCGCGATCGCGTGGTTGTGCGCCATCGCCGTCCCGAAGATGAACAGCCACAGCATCGGCTGCACGGCACGCGTGAGGATGTCGAACGGGTCGTGGCGGATCTTGCGCAGCTCGGCCTGCGCCATCGCCGCGGTCCCGCCGGCGAGGCGCACGATCGCGGGAGCGCGGAGCGCGGGCGGGCGCGGCGGGGCCGCGACCTCAACCGAGCCGTCTGGCCATGCGACGCTGTGAGCGGACATCACGCAGTCGACCTCCTTCGTCGGGGACGTCGTGGCCGGTGACGGCCGTGAACACGGACTCGAGGCTGTCGGCGTCGTGCCTCTGTCGCAGCTCGCCCGGCGTGCCTTCCGCGACGATCCGGCCGCGGTCGATGATCGCCAGGCGGGTGCAGTGGCGCTCGGCCTCCTCCATCAGGTGCGTCGTGACGACGACGGTCGTCCCGGCCTCGGCGCGCAGCTCGTGCAGCCGTTCCCAGACGCTCGCGCGCGCCGTCGGATCGAGGCCGACCGTCGGCTCGTCGAGGAACAGCACCTCGGGACGGTTCAGCAGCGCGCTGGCGATCTCCAAGCGCCGCAGCATCCCGCCCGACAGCGTCCGCGCGAGGCGGTCGATCATCGTCTCGAGCGCCATCGCGACGACGACGTCGTCGATGCGCCGGCGGCGCTCGGCGCGCGGCACGCCGGTGACGCGGGCGTAGAACTCGAGGTTCTCGCGTGCGCTCAGCGCGCCGTCCGCCGACAGCGCCTGCGGGACATAGCCGATCGACGCGCGCACCGAGAGCCCGTCGGCCGCGACATCGTAGCCGGCGACGCGCGCGCCTCCGCCACCCGCCGGCAGGACCGTGGTCAGCACGCGCAGCGTCGTGGTCTTGCCGGCGCCGTTGGGTCCGAGCAGGCCGAAGACCTCGCCGGGCTCGACGTGGAAGGAGATCCCGTCGACCGCGACGACGTCGCCGAAGCGCACGACGAGGTCGGCGACCTCGACGGCGCGGCGCTCGGAGCGTGCCGCGGGCGCGACCGCCGCGGGCGGCGCCTCGCGGGCGTCAAGCATCGCCGGAGCTCGGGTCGCGGAGCGCGCCGGCGAGACGCTCGAGCGGGCCGAGCGCGGCCTCGAGCGCGCGGCGATCGTCGGAGCCCAGGTGCTCGAGTGCGTCGCGCAGCGCCGTCGCGCGCTCGTCGCGCCACGTCTTCAACCAGCGCTGTGCGCCGTCCGTCAACGCCAGCCGTGCGACGCGGCGGTCGGCCGGATCGCGCTCGCGGCTGACGAGTCCGGCCTCGCCGAGCTGGCCGACGAGGGTGCTGACCGTGTTCGGGCTCAGGCGCAGCCGGTCCGCGGCCTCGCGCACGGACAGCCCGGACTCGCGGCGCACGAGCCGCAGCAGCTCGATCTGCGCCCCCGTCAGCTCGCCGCCGGGCCAGGGCGAGGAGGTCGCGCGGCGCAGGCCTCGGCGCAGGCCGCCGACGTGCTCGAGCAGCGCGGTGGCGAGCGCCGGGCCGGTGGCGATGGGGGTGGAGGGAGGCACGCTCGGGACAGCATAGCTCTGTCGCAGAGGTATTTGCACGAAGGGAGACAAGTCCCTTGACAGTCAATCATGTTGACGGTTAGCTTGCGATCCATGGCCACGGAATACGACGACCTGGTTCTCCCGGTGCTGCTCGCCGAAGCGCGGCGGGCGTTCGGCACCGCGATCCGCTCCGACCTCTCGGCGGCGGGCTACGACGACATGCCGGCGGCGGGCGCACGCGTGATCGGGCGCATCGCCCGCGGCGGGACGAGCGTGAGCGAGGTGGCGATGGCGTACGGCGTGACGAAGCAGGCGGGCAGCCAGCTCGTCGACGCGCTCGTGCTGCGCGGCTACGTCGAACGCGTCCCCGACCCGGAGGACCGCCGGCGGATGAACGTCGCGCTCACCGAGCGCGGCCGGGGCGCGGCCACCGTGCTGCGCGAAGCGGTCGAGCGCGTCGACCACGCGCTGCTCGAGGTGATCGACGGGCAGACGCTCGTCGCGATGCGGGCGGGGCTCGGCGTGCTGGCGGCGATCGGCTTCGGCGAGTCGCCTCCGCGTCCCGAGCTCGCCGCGCCCGCGCCGGCGCACGGTGCGCCGACGCTGGGCGACGGCAAGGTCTGCTACCTCCAGATCCCCGCCGAGGACGTCCACGTGTCCGCGGACTTCTATGCGCGGGCGTTCGGCTGGGCGATCCGCCGTCGCTCCGACGGCGCGCTCGCGTTCGACGACGGGGTGGGCGAGGTCAGCGGCACGTGGGTCCTCGGCCGGCCGCCCTCGAAGGTCGCGGGACTGCTCGTCTACGTGATGGTCGACGACGTCGCGGCCACGATCGAGCGCGTGCTCGCCCACGGCGGGGCGCTCGTGGCGCAGGTGGGGGGCGAGGCGCCGGAGATCACGGCGCGGATCGCCGACCCCGCGGGCAACGTGATCGGCATCATGCAGCAGTAGCGGGCGTGGGGAGGGACCTGGCCGGGGCCGCGCCGGGTCCGACGAGGTCTCCGCCGGGTCGTTGCATCCCACGCGTGGCACGACTCATCCACGGGGCTGCGCCGGTTCCGCCGATCGGTCGGCCGCGGGTCAGACGATCGGGCCGCGCCCGCCGTCGCCGGTCGCCGGCCCGAGGTCCGTGTGCGCGCGGATCTCGGCCTCCACGGCATCGGGATCGTCGGGCGTGACGAACGGCTTCACCTGGCCGCCGAGGTCGAGGATCAGGGCGGTCTTCTTGCGCGGACGCCCCGGATCGAGGCTCGCCCACAGCCCCGGGTTCGCGGTGCCCCAGATGCGGGCCCTGCCTCGCGCGGCGCTGAGCGGCACGCGTCGCATCGCGCGGATCGCCGTGTACGGGATCCGCTTCGTGCCCCACGGGAAGTAGTAGCCGCGAATCGAGATCGCGTCGGGCGTGCAGGTGATCCAGCGGTCGGCGTAGCCGGTGCTCGTATCGTGCGCCATCTGTGGGGAGTACCCGTCTCGCCGCGCCGCGCAACGCCGTGAACTTTCTCGGCGCTCGCGGCGATTGGACGTTCACATGACCCCCGACGACGAAGACGGCGCCGTGCTGGCGCGCTCGGTCGGCGAGCCGGCGGCGTTCGCCGCGATCTACGAGCGCCACGCCGGACACGTGCTGCGCTACGTGCGACGGCGTCTCGGGGACGCCGTGGCGGAGGACGCGACCACCGAGGTCTTCGTGCGCGCGTTCAAGCAGCGCGGCGGGTATGTCGCGCGCCATCCGACGGCGCTGCCGTGGCTGCTGTGGCTCGCTGGGCTCGTGATCGCCGACCAGGCGCGGGCGGAGCGCCGGCGGCTGAAGCTGATCGCCCGCGTCGCCGCGGCCGGCGGCGCAGCTGTGCCGCAGGGCTCGGGCACGCCGGCGTCGCCCGCTGTCGCGCCCGACGTCGTGCGTGCGCTGCGCCGGCTCAGCCCGGCCGACCGCGAGACGCTGCTGCTCGTCGTCTGGGGCGAGCTCAGCTACGAGGAGGCCGCGACCGCCGCGGGGGTGCCCGTCGGCACCGTGCGATCGCGGATCGCACGCGCCCGCCGGCAGCTGCGCGACGCGATTCCCGAGGCCGCGCCCGCGGCCGCGAACCCCAAGCCCGGAGGAGCCCATGTCTGACAGCGAGGTCGACGAGATCCTGCGCGCCGTCGCGGATCTGGATCTGCGCGATGACCAGCAGGACGCGCGCGGGCGGGTCGTCGCACGGCTGCGCGAGACGCTGCCGAGCGCCGTGAGCGCAGCGATCGTGCCTACCCCGGGCGGACGCGGTCTCGGGCGGTCACGCGTTCGGCGAGCGCGCGCGCCGGATGCCGCGGCGGGGGCGGGGGCGGGGGCGGCGGCGGCCGCGGCCGCGGCCGCGCGCCCACGCACGCGGCCGTGGCACCGCCACCGCGGCATGAGCATCGGACTGGCGAGCGCGACGCTCGCCGTGGCGATCGTCGTGGTCCTCGCGCTCTCCGGCACGAGCGGCGCGGGCAGGCACCTCGACGTCCTCGCACAGGCGCGGGCCGCGCTCGCACCCGACGGTCAGATCGTCCACATGAAGATCACGACGAGCCTCGCGGACTCGGGCGGTCCGCGCTCGACCACCACCGAGCAGTGGTCGGCGACCGATCCGACGCGCTGGAGGCTGGTGCAGGTCATCCCGCCTGCGGGCTCGCCTGGGGGCACGGTCGGCGACGAGCATGGCCCGATCCACGGGCGGCAGGAGTTCGCCTACGCCGGCGGCGCGGAGAGCGACTACATCGCCGAGCGCGACACGCTCGACGTCGTCAAGGGCTTCAGCGACGCCGGACCGGCTGGGCAGGTGCCGAGCATCCTCGGCCTCCCGGGCGGCGACCCGGCGAGCGCGCTGCGGGCCGCGCTCGACGCGGGCACGGTGACGGACGAGGGGGAGCGCCAGGTCGACGGCCGCACGGTCCGGCGGCTCGTCAGCGACAGCTCGGCCGACGGATTCCGGCGGCTGCTGACCTACGACGTCGACCCCGACACCTTCGCGCCGATCGACGGCGACGTGCAGTTCGGACCGCCGCGTTCCGGCGTGCCCGCGATCCGCATGCACTTCGACGTCGACACCTACGAGCGCCTGCCGATCGACGACGACTCGGCGAAGCTCCTGAGGATCGCGACGGACTCCGCGACGAAGGTCACGATCCGCACCAGGCAGGAGGTCCAGGCGCAGGTGCGCGACACGCTGACGGGCTGTCACCCCAACCCCCACGGCAGCGGCAAGGTCTGCCCGGCGCCGCGCGGGCGCATCGCGCCCTGACGGGCGGCTACACCGCGAAGATCCGTCGCAGCCGCGCGAGGTGGGCGCGCGCCGCCGCCGCGCGGGCGTCGCCGGGGTCGAGCGCCCGCAGCAGCGCGCGCGCCGCGGCCTCGTCCTCCTGGCCGGGCGTGCTGCGACACCACGTGACGAGCAGGTCCGCGTCGCCCGCCGCGAGCACCGCGGCGCGCAGCCCCTCCTCGAGGCGGTCGCGGGCCTCGACCACGCGCGGCGCGTCGGACGCGGGCAGCAGCCGCTCGCCGGTCAGCGCGAGCGCCTCGGCCAGCCGTCCCGCGGCGAGGTGGCGCTCGGCCTGCTGCAGGTCGCTCGAGGCGGGCACGGCGAACGCGTAGGGCTTGGCGCGCAGCACGCCGTCGAGGTCGCGCCGCAGCCGGCTGAGCTCCGCGCGCAGCGTCACCGGCTTGCCGGTCTCGCCGTAGACCTCGAGCGTGAGCTCCTCGGCCGTCAGCCCGCGCCCGGCCAGCAGCAGCACGGTGAGGATCTCGGCGTGGCGGCCCGACAGCTCGAGCACGCCGCCGCGCGGCAGGTGGATGCGGGGCCGGCGGCCGAGCAGCTCCAGCCGCACCCCCGCCCGCGGCCGGCGCACCGTGGGGCGGTCCACCGAGGCGGTGCGCCGGACCTCGTCCTCGCGCCGGCGATCGTGGAGCAGGTAGGCCTCGGCCATCCGCGCGGCCGCGGTGACGAGCGACAGCGTGTGCGGATGCGCCGTGCGCAGATGGCCCGTGAGGTCGACGACGCCGAGGATCTCGCCGGTCGTCGGGTCGTGGATCGGCGCACCGGAGCACTGCCACGGATGGACGATCCGGTTGAAGTGCTCCGCGCTGAAGATCTGCACGGGATGGTCGACCGCGATCGCCGTCCCGAGCGCGTTGGTCCCCGCGCCCGGCTCGCTCCAGTCCGCGCCGCAGACGAAGTGCATGTCGTGCGTCGCCTCGATCACGCGGTGATGGCCCTCGATCCACATCAGCACGCCGTCGGCGTCGGAGATCACGAGCATGTGCGCGGAGTCGCTCGTCGCGTCGCGCAGCAGGTCGCGCAGCATCGGCAGCACGGGGTACAGCGGGTGACGGCGCCAGCGCTCCTCGGTCTCGCCCTCGTCCATGCGGATCGGCGGGAGCTGGCCGCCCGGGTCGACGCCGGCGTCGCCGGAGCGCGCCCACGACTGCGCGACGACGCCCCGCAGGCTGCTCGTGACGTCCTTGCCGCAGTGAAACGCCTCGTGGACGCGCTGCAGCGCGCGAGCCTGCGCGAGCCGGTCGCCCTGCGGCCGGACGGCGAGCCACGGATTGATCTGCTGAACGGCCATGAGACCCGCCGACGATGCTACACGTGCGCGTGCTAGGTAACGCCTAGGTGCAACGTAGATGCAACGTTGCCTAGGTGCAACGTGAACGCAGCGTGCGCTTGCCTATGGTCAGGGGGTCAACTACGGAGGAGACACCTATGGCCGTCGCCGTACCGATCGCAGACGCAACCCGCCGCTTCACCTCGCAGCCCCGCCAGCTCCTGATCGACGGCGCCTGGGTCGACGCCGCCGACGGTGAGACGTTCGAGACGATCGACCCGGGCAACGGCGACGTGCTCACGACCGTCGCCCACGGCAAGGCGCAGGACGTCGACCGCGCCGTGCGCGCGGCGCGCCGCGCGCTCGACGGGCCGTGGTCGCGGATGACGCCGTCCGAGCGCGGACGCGTGATCCATCGCCTCGGCGACCTCATCGCCGAGAACCTCGACGAGCTCGCGGAGCTGGACTCGCTCGACAACGGCAAGGCGAAGGCCGTCGCGGCCGCCGCCGACGTCCCGCTCGCGGCCGACCTGTTCTGGTACATGGCCGGCTGGGCGACGAAGCTGCGCGGCTCGACGGTCACGCCGTCGCTGCCATACATGCCCGGCGCCGAGTTCCACGCCTACACGGTCAAGGAGCCCGTCGGCGTCGTCGGGCAGATCATCCCCTGGAACTTCCCGCTGCTGATGGCGGCATGGAAGGTCGGCCCGGCGCTCGCGACCGGCTGCACGATCGTCCTCAAGCCGGCAGAGCAGACGCCGCTGAGCGCGCTGCGCCTCGGCGAGCTCGCGCTCGAGGCGGGGATCCCGCCGGGCGTGCTGAACGTCATCACGGGCTACGGCGACGCCGGCGCCGCGCTGGCCGAGCACGACGACGTCGACAAGGTCGCGTTCACCGGCAGCACGGAGGTCGGCAAGCTCATCGCGCAGGCTGCGGGCCGGACGAACCTCAAGCGCGTGTCGCTCGAGCTCGGCGGCAAGAGCCCGAACATCGTGCTCGACGACGCCGACGTCGCGGCGGCCATCGCCGGCTCCGCGCAGGGCATCTTCTTCAACCAGGGAGAGGTCTGCACGGCGGCGAGCCGGCTGTACATCCACGAGAGGCTCTTCGACGAGGTCGTCGAGGGCGTCAGCCGCGCGGCCGAGGCGATCAAGGTCGGCCACGGGATGCAGCCCGACACCGAGATGGGGCCGCTCGTGAGCTCCGAGCAGTTCGATCGCGTCACCGGCTACCTGAAGATCGGTGCCGACGAGGGCGCGCGCACGATGACCGGCGGGCACGCGATCGAGGGGCCGGGCTTCTTCGTCCAGCCGACGGTGCTGGTCGATGCCACCTCCGACCAGCGGATCATCCAGGAGGAGATCTTCGGCCCGGTCGTGGCGGCGATGCCGTTCGCCGACGTCGACGACCTCGCCGCGCAGGCCAACGCCTCGATCTACGGCCTCGCCGCGGGCGTCTGGACGCGGGACATCTCCAAGGCGCACAAGCTCGCCAAGCGCATCAAGGCGGGCACGGTGCACATCAACACGTACCACATCTACGACGCCGCGCTGCCGTTCGGCGGCTACAAGCAGAGTGGCTGGGGGCGTGAGATGGGCGAGGAGGTCCTGAACGCCTACCAGGAGACGAAGTCGGTCGTGGTCGCGCTGTAGCGCGCGGACGTCGTCCTCGCGGGACCGGCGTCGCGTTGGCGATGCCAGCCGGCTCGCGCCCCACGAGAAAGCGAAACGACCCCGCCGGTTGCCCGGCGGGGTCGCGCGATCCGTCGGTCGGTCTTGCGGCGGGTCCTCAGCCGGCGTGCACGAGCGCCGGCTCGGCGGTCGCGGCCGCGGCGGCCGCTGCCGCGCGGCTGTGCTGCGTGAGCAGCCCGGCGCAGACGAGCGAGCCGACGGCGTAGATCCCGGCGGCCCACCAGAAGGCGGTCGTGTAGCCGTGGACGGCCGCGGCCGACACGATCGCCGGCGTCGGGCGCCCGCCCGTCGAGGCCACCGCCGACGCGATCTGGCTCGTCACGGCCGACGCCGCCAGCGTGCTCAGCAGCGCGGTGCCGATCGAACCGCCGATCTGCTGCATCGTGTTGACCATCGCCGAGGCCACGCCGGCGTCGTGCGGCTCGACGCCGAACGTCGCCGTCGCCATCGCCGCGCTGAACACGAGCCCGAGGCCCGCGCCGATCACGAGGATGCCCGGCAGCACGTGCCCGACGTAGGACGTGTGCACGCCGATGCTCGTCAGGATCAGCAGCCCGAACGCGGCGATCATCATGCCGCCGCCGATCAGCGGCCGCGGGCCGATCCGCACGAGCAGCAGCGTCGAGGCGCTCGTCGCGCTGATGACGATCGCGACCGTCATCGGCACGAAGGCGAAGCCCGACTGGATCGGCGAGAAGCCGAGCGTCTGCTGCAGGTAGTAGGTCAGGAACAGGAACACGGCGAACATCCCGGCGCCCGACAGCAGCATCGCGAGGAACGACCCGCCGCGGTCGCGGTCGAGCACGACGCGCAGCGGCAGCAGCGGGTTGGCGCTGCGGCGCTGGATCGCCACGAACACGACGAGCAGCAGCACGCCGGCGACGAGCATCCCGATCGTCAGGCCGCTGGTCCAGCTGTGCGTCTCGGCGTTCGCGAGCCCGTAGACGATCGCGAACATGCCGATCGACGCGGTCAGCGTGCCGGGGATGTCGATCTTCGGCCGCACGGCGGGGACCTGGTTGTGGAACAGCGCGGTCGCGGCCATCGCGGCGGGCACGGCGATCAGGAGGTTCACGAACAGGCACCAGCGCCAGTTGAGGTACTCGGTCAGCACGCCGCCGAGGATCAGCCCGAGCGCAGCACCGCCGACGGCCACCGCGCCGAAGACGCCGAACGCCTTGGCGCGCTCCTCGGGGTCGGTGAACGTCGTCGTCAGCAGCGACAGCGCGGCGGGTGCGAGCAGCGCTCCGAACAGTCCCTGCAGCGCGCGCGCGGCGACGAGCATGTCGAAGCTCTGCGCGAATCCACCGAACGCGCTCGCCACGGCGAAGCCGCTGAGCCCGATCACGAAGGCGCGCTTGCGCCCGAAGAGATCGCCCATGCGACCACCGAGCAGCAGCAGACTGCCGAACGCGAGCGCGTAGGCGGTGATGATCCACTGGCGCTGGTCGTTGGAGAACTCGAGCGCCTTCTGGGCGGAGGGCAGCGCGATGTTCACGACCGTCGCGTCGAGCACGACCATCAGCTGCGCGATCGCGATGACGAACAGGATGATCCAGCGCTTCTCGTGATGGGGGTTCTCGTAGGGCTCGGTCTCTTGCATGGGGTGTGTCCTCGATTCGACTAAGTGGAGTGCTACGCTCCATATGGAGGTTCCATCTCGACTTCCTGCGCGAACCGTAGCACAGAAGTGGAGGACGTGCCTCCACTTTGTGAAGATCCTGTTTCGAGCCCGCGAATGGCAACCTCTCCGATCACCCCAGACCGTCCCCTGCGCCGCGATGCCGAGCGCAATCGCCAGGCGATCCTCGCGGCCGCGCGCGACGCCTTCGCGGAAGACGGCCTGAGCGTCACGCTCGACGAGATCGCGCGCCGCGCGGGCGTCGGCGTCGGAACGGTCTACCGCCGCTTCCCCGATAAGGAGCAGCTCATCGACGCGCTGTTCGAGGACGAGATCCGCGGGTTCGTGGCGCTCGCCGAGGACTGCCTCGGCGCGGAGGACTCGTGGGACGGTCTCATGCGCTTCGTCGAGCAGGCCTGCGAGGTGCACGCCTGCGACCGCGGCTTCAAGGAGGTCGCGCTGTCGGGCGTGCACGGCCTCGAGCGCGTGTCGCGCGCCCGCGAGCTGATGGTCCCCGTCGTGACGCGGCTCGTGCATCGCGCGCAGGCGGACGGCAAGCTGCGGGCGGACGTCGTGCCGACGGACCTGCCGCTGATCCAGCTCATGCTCGGCGCCCTCAGCGAGTGTACGCGCGACGTCGACCCCGACGCGTGGCGGCGCTACCTCGGGATCGTCATGGACGGCCTGCGCGCGCACCGCGAGGCGCCGACGCCGCTGGCGCACCCGGGCCTGGACGTCGTGCAGGTGCAGGACGCGATGCGCGCCTGGCGCCCCGCGGCGCGGTAGCGGTCGGTCGGTCGGTCGCGCCGGGGCGAGCGAGCGGGGCGAGCGCGCCGCGGGCTCAGCTCGACGCGAGCCGCCGCAGCAGCCCGACGGCCTCCTCGAGCACCTCGCGCTCGTGCTCGCTGACGTCGTGCTCGAGCGCCTGCGCGAGCCAGCCCTCGCGCGCGCGGCGATCGGCCTCGAGCGTGACGTGGCCGGTCGGCGTCAGCTCGACGAACGCGCGCCGGCCATCGTCGGGGTCGGGGTGGCGCACGACGAGGCCGGCGGTCTCGAGGTCGCGCACCGTCTGGGCCATCGACTGCGGCCGCACGCGCTCGGCCACGGCGAGATCGCTGATGCTCTGCTTGCCGCACCGCGACAGGCGGCCGAGGACGGTCCCCTGCGATAGCGGGAAGCCGTGCTCCGCGCGCAGCCTGCGGACGAGGTGTCCGAGCGTCTCGCGCAGCTCGCTGGCGAGCAGCGCGGAGGACTGCCGGGTGGTCATGGTCGCAGTCTAGGTGCGGGGTGCGGGAGCGGGTGGCGGGATGCCATCCCATCGGGAACTGGAGGGAAACTGTACAGGTTGCCTGTAGAGTTGTCGTCGGATGAACGCCAAGCGCACGCAGACGGACGAGGCCCGCTACAAGTGGCTCGCCCTCTCCAACACGACGCTCGGCGTGCTGCTGGCGACGCTCGACGGCTCGATCACGCTGATCGCGATGCCGGACATCTTCCGCGGCATCAAGCTCGACCCGCTCGTCCCATCCAACTCGTTCTACCTGCTGTGGATGATCCTCGGCTACCTCGTCGTGACGAGCGTGCTCGTCGTCAGCCTCGGGCGCCTCGGGGACATGTTCGGCCGTGTGAAGATCTACAACCTCGGCTTCGTCATCTACACGATCGCCTCGCTGCTGCTGGCCGTCGACTGGATGACGGGCCGCGCCGGCGCGACGTACCTGATCGGCTTCCGCGTCGTCCAGGGGATCGGCGGCGCGTGCCTGCTCGCCAACGCCGCGCCGATCATCACCGACGCGTTCCCGGCCCATCAGCGCGGGATGGCGCTCGGCATCAACAACATCGTCGCCGTCAGCGGGACGTTCGTCGGCCTCGTGCTCGGCGGCCTGCTCGCGCCGATCGACTGGCGCCTCGTCTTCCTGATCTCCGTGCCGGTCGGGCTGCTGGGCACCGTCTGGGCGTACCTGCGCCTCGAGGAGCGCGGCACGCCGCGGCGGGCGAAGGTCGACTGGTGGGGGAACGTCACGTTCGCGCTCGGGCTCGTGCTGGCGATGGTCTCGGTGACCTACGGGATCCGGCCAGCCGGCGGGCACCCGACGGGCTGGGGCAGCCCGCGCGTGCTGATCCTGCTCGGTGCCGCGGTGCTCTGCCTGGCGGCGTTCGCGGTCATCGAGCGCCGCGTCGCCGAGCCGATGTTCCGCCTGCCGCTGTTTCGGATTCGCGCGTTCACCTTCGGCACGCTGTCGACGTTCCTGTCGGCGGTCGCGCGCGGGGGGCTGATGTTCATCCTGATCATCTGGCTGCAGGGCATCTGGCTGCCCCAGCACGGCTACAGCTTCACCTCGACGCCGCTGTGGGCGGGCATCTACATGCTCCCGCTGACGGGCGGGATCCTGCTCGTCGGGCCGATCTCCGGCTACCTCTCCGACCGCTTCGGCTCGCGCCTGTTCGCGACGGTCGGGATGCTCGGCCAGGCCGTGAGCTTCGGCCTGCTGCTGCTGCTGCCGACCGACTTCCCCTACGTCTGGTTCGCGCTGACGCTGCTGCTGAGCGGCGCGTCGATGGGGCTCTTCATCGCGCCGAACCGCGCCGCGGTCATGAACAGCCTCCCTCCTGAAGATCGTGGTGCAGGAGGAGGCATGAACCAGACCTTCCAGAACTCCGCACAGGTGATGTCGATCGGGATCTTCTTCACGCTGATGGTGCTGGGCCTGGCGGCGACGCTGCCGGCGGCGATGCACGACGGCCTCGTCGCCCACGGGGTGTCGCCCGCGACGGCGACGCACGTCTCGCTGCTGCCGCCCGTGTCGATCCTGTTCGCGGCGTTCCTCGGCTACAACCCGATCGCCCACCTGGTCGGCCCGCACGCGCTCGCGGGGCTCTCCGCCCACGACCAGTCCGTGCTGACCGGACCCGGCTTCTTCCCGCACCTGATCTCCGCGCCGTTTCAGTCCGGCCTGCACGCGGCGTTCGCCTTCGCGATCGTCGCCTGCCTGATCGCGGCCGCGGCATCAGCGCTGCGCGGAGAGACCTACCGCCACGAGGACAAGGCGGTCGCGCTCGGCTCGCGCGCCGCCGGTCGAAAGGAGCAGCATGCAAGTTGAGTGGTACGGCCAATCGGCGTTCGCCCTGCGGGATTCGGGTACGACCGTCTTCATCGATCCCTTCGGAGACATGTCCGCGGCCGCGGCGCGAGGCATGACGTTCGACTATCCGCCGATCTCCGGGGTCGAAGCGGACGTGCTGCTCGTCACGCACGAGCACATGGACCACAACGGCGTCGAGACGATCGGCGGCTCCCCGGAGACGCTGCGCTCGACGGCGGGACGCCTGCAGTCAAAGATCGGCGAGGTGCTAGCGGTCGCCTCCGAGCACGACGAGGCGGCCGGCACCCAGCGCGGGCCGAACACGCTGTTCGCGTTCACCTTCGGCGGCGTCCGGGTGGCGCATCTCGGCGACCTCGGCCAGCGCGCGCTGCGCGCCGAGCAGCTCGAGGCGCTCGGCACCGTCGACCTGCTGTTCGTCCCGATCGGCGACGGCCCGACGATCGGCGCCGAGCAGGCGACGACGGTCGCCGAGCAGCTGGGTGCGCGCTGGATCGTGCCTATGCATTACCGTACGGAGCGCATCAGCTTCCTCGAACCCAACGACGCGTTCCTCGCGGCTGCGCCGCGCGTCGCGCGCCTGCAGACCCCGATCTTCGAGCTCGACGAGCTCGGCGACGGCCCGCTCGTGGTGGTACCGGCAGTCCCCTGATGGCAGTACTTCACCCCGACGTCACCCGCGTGCGCGACAATCCACTCATGAGGTGGGCGTTGATCGGTGGGTCGGTGGTGTTCATCCTCGCAGCGCTCGCCGTCACCGCCGTGCTGCTCGCAGGCGTCAGCCTCGGCGCGGACCCCGAGGGGCTGGCGCGCCTGAAGCTCGGCGCGCTCGGCGGCACGATGCGCAGCGCCGTGGCGGTGACCCCGAGCGGCAAGCACGTCGAGCTCGTCCGCAGCGGCGCGGTGCTGACGCCCGCCAAGCAGCTGTCCGGTGGCGAGCGCGTGCGCGTCGCCGTCACGGTGAAGCGCTCGGGCCTGCTCAGCTGGGCGCTCGGCGCGACCACGACCAAGCACCTGACCGTCACGACGCCGAGCGCGACCGTCGCGTCGCGCTGGACGAACGTCCGGCCCGACGGCAGCGTCGACGTGCGCTTCTCCGGCGACGTCGCGCGGGTGACGTACGTCGTCAAGCACCAGACCTCCGAGCGCAAGCTCCCCGCGCGGGCGCGCACGATCTCGCTCGGACGCCCCGGGCCGGCGGGGACGGCGAGCGTCGCGGCCGCCGCACGGCCGTGGCTGCGGCTCGGCAAGGCGACGACGGTCGACTGGTTTCCGAACGCCGGCGGCGCGGTCGCGATCGTCAGCCCCAAGCCCAGCGGCCAGCGCGGTCCGGCGGACCCGATCCGGCTGACGTTCAGCGTTCCCGTGCAGCAGGCGATCGGCAGCGAGCGCCCGACGCTGTCGCCGGCGACGCCCGGCAGCTGGAAGCAGATCGACAGCCACACCCTCGTCTTCACGCCGAGCGGCTATGGCGCGGGCTTCGGCGTGCCGGTGCATTTGCAGCTGCCGCGCTCGATCGACGTCACCGGCACCGACGGCGCGAGCATCTCCAAGACGCAGACGGTCAGCTGGATCAGCCAGCCCGGGTCGACGCTGCGCCTGCAGCAGCTGCTCGCGCAGGCGGGCTACCTGCCGGTCGACTGGTCGCCGGCGGGGACGCCGGTCGCGCACACGCGCGCAGCCGAGTCGCGCGCCGCGAGCAACGCGCCGGCCGGCACGTTCAGCTGGCGCTACCCGGACACGCCGTCCGAGCTCAAGGACCAGTGGACGCCGGGCAAGGTCGACGCGATCACGCGCGGCGCGGTGATGATGTTCCAGAACGACCACAGCCTCGCGGTCGACGCGGTCGCGGGGGCGAGCGTCTGGAAGGCGCTGCTCGACGACACGATCGCCGGCAAGCGTCGCACCGACGGCTACAGCTACGTCTACGTGCACCGCGACGTGCCCCAGCGCCTGCACCTCTGGCACAACGGCAAGACCGTGCTGACGTCGCCGGGCAACACCGGCGTCCCGGCCGCGCCGACGCAGCTCGGCACGTTCCCGGTCTTCGAGCACCTCGCGGTGACGACGATGAGCGGCACGAACCCCGACGGCACGAAGTACAACGACCCCGGCATCAAGTGGGTCAGCTACTTCAACGGCGGCGACGCGCTGCACTCCTTCAACCGCGCCTCCTTCGGCACGCCGCAGAGCCTCGGCTGCGTCGAGCTGCCGCTCGCGACGGCGGCGAAGATCTGGCCCTACACGCCGATCGGGACGCTCGTCACGATCGAGCACTGACGGTCGGGCAGTCTCACCCGGGTCGGCGACGCGGGCTCAGGCCGCACTCTCGCGCTCGCGGCGCAGGATCCGCAGCAGCTCGTCGTACGGACCGGCGAGGAACGCGTCGTCTCCCGCCTGCAGGCGCGTCTCGCGCCGCGGCGGATGCTCGAGCTCGCCGCGGCCGTCCGCGCGCTCGATCGCGATGACCCGGATGCGCGCGCCGAGCTCGCTCATCGCGAGGCCCTCGAGCCCGCCGCCCGCGCCCACGCGCAGGCGCGCGAGCAGGAACGGATGGCTGCCGACGTAGAAGCTGTGGATGACCTGCAGCCCGAGGGCCGCGCCGACGAACCACGGGGCCGCGATCGCAACCGTCGACCAGACGTGGCGAAAGGCGAAGCTCTGCTCCAGGCGCCGCCCGAGCTCGCGGTCGAAGACGCGCAGCACGACCGGCACCTCGGCCCAGCGCTCGCCGAGCCGGTCGCGGACGGCGAGCGCCGTCTCGATGTTCGTCAGGTCGTCGGAGGTGACGATCGCGACCGAAGCGGCGCGCGACAGGTTCACGGACTCGAGCGTCTGGCCGAGGGTCGAGTCGCCGAGCACGAGCGGCACGCCGCGCTGGCGCACCTGGTTGAGGTAGCGGTTGGACTCGTCGCGCTCGACCACGACGACCTCGCGACCGCGCGCGAGCAGGCCGTCGAGGACCTCCATCCCGACGGACCCCAGCCCGACCATCACGACGTGCCCGCGCATCCCGCGGATCCGCGTCTGCCCGAGCGACTGCGCGATCCGCCGGCTCACGAGCGCGTTCGTCAGCAGCGCGAAGATCGTCGTGACGATCGTCGTGCCCGCCAGGATCAGGCAGATCCCGAAGATCTCGAGCCACTCGGGCTGCGTCGAGAACGAGAAGTCGCCGAAGCCGACGGTCGCGACGGTCTCCATGGTGAAGTAGATCGAGCTGACGACGCCGAGGTGATGCCCGCTGCCGGTGACGTAGCCGACGTGCAGGGTCACCGTCGACAGGACGAGCAGCGCGACCGCGAGGCCGAGCGCGATCCCGAGCGCGTGGTCGCCGTCGCCGGTGACGTTGCCCAGCAGCCGCCGCCCGACGCCGAGCAGCCGCTGGCCGGCGTGGCCGGCCGCGACGGCCGCCGCCGCCGAGCGCGAGCGGATCCCGGCCTCCGACAGCTCGTCCGGCGTGCCGAGCAGGGTCACGCGATCGCCCTGCGCGACGACGTGGTCGCGTCCCGGGCAGACGATCGGCGCCTGCGCGGCATCGGTCGCGATGCCGAGCGGGACGAGGCTGCCGTACAGCTCGCGCAGCGTGCCGGCGCGCGGCGCGACGACCTCGACGGTGGTGAAGCGCGTCGTGCCGATCGCGATGTCGTGCGCGCGCCGGCCGAGGCATGCCTCGATCACCGACGGGGCGAACAGCGCCGCGACGTCGAGCACGGTCGCGGCGCCGGTGACCTCCTCGACCGCGCGTGCGACGGCCGGGTTGTCGAGGTGCGCGACGACGCGCACGTCCGCGCGCAGGTCGCGCACGAGCAGCACGGTCTCGAGCGTGCGCAGGTCGCTGGACTCGATGCAGACGACGGCCGCCGCGCCGGCGATCCCCGCCTCGTGCAGCGGCTCGGCGAGATGCCCGCCGCGCGCGAGCAGCGGGATGCCCCAGCCGCGGACGACGCGCGCGAAGCGCTCGTCGAACGCGTCGTCGAGCACGACGACGCGCGCGCCGGCGAGGTGCAGCTGCTCGATCGTGCGGACCCCGACCTCGTGCAGCCCGCAGACGATGACGTGGCCGGTCCAGCCGCGGGGCGCCGCATCGTCGCCGCCGCTGCGCGGGTCCGGTCGCTGCGCCGGCTCGGGGGGCTCGAGATCGCGCGTGGACGCCACGCACGCAAACCTGTCCATGACGGCGGCGCGTCGCCATGGCCCGGCGGAGCGGATTTCGCCGCGGCGGGCCTCCCGGCGGGCGCGCGGCGGCCGGTCGTCAGATCGCGCGGCGGCCGGCCGGCTGATCGCGCGTGTGCGGCCTGAAGCCGCGGGCCGGCGGGTAGGCGGGCGCCATGGCCGGCGGCTCCCTCCTGCGGACGAAGTCGATCGACCAGTCGATCGAGGACACCAGGGACGAGGGCAACGGGCTGCGGCGCACGCTCGGGCCGGTCGACCTCGTCGTCTACGGCGTCGGGGTCATCATCGGGACGGGGATATTCGTCCTCACCGGCAAGGCCGCGGGCACGCTCGCCGGTCCCGCGATCGCGCTGTCGTTCGTCTTCGCCGGCATCGCGTGCGGCCTCGCGGCGCTCTGCTACGCCGAGTTCGCGTCGTCGGTCCCGGCCGCGGGCTCGGCGTACACGTTCGCGTACGCGAGCCTCGGCGAGCTCGTCGCGTGGATCATCGGCTGGGACCTGATCCTCGAGCTCGCGCTCGGCGCGGCGACCGTCGCGTCCGGCTGGGCGGGCTACTTCCGCATCGTCTGCCACGACACGCTCGGCGTGAACCTGCCGGCGTGGGTCGACGGCGCGCACCACAACGTCGTCGCGGCCGTGCTCGTGCTCGCGATCACGGCGCTGCTGTGCGTCGGGGTGAAGATCTCCAGCCGGGTGAACGCCGTGATCGTGGCGATCAAGGTCACGATCGTCCTGCTCGTGATCGTCGCGGGGGCCTTCTACGTCAAGACCGGCAACCTGCACCCGTTCATCCCCGCGAGCGGATCGAAGCCCGCGCCCGGCGGCGACGCGACGACGAGCCTGCTGCAGGACATCGGCTTCAACACCGGGACGTTCGGGGTCGGCGGCATCTTCACCGGCGCCGCGCTCGTGTTCTTCTCGTTCATCGGCTTCGACGTCGTCGCGACGGCCGCGGAGGAGTCGCGCAACCCCCAGCGCGACCTGCCGATCGGCATCTTCGGCTCGCTGATCGTCTGCACCGTGCTGTACGTCGCGGTGTCGCTCGTCGTGACGGGGATGGTGCCCTACGACCAGATCAAGGTCGAGGCGCCGCTGGCGGAGGCGTTCCGGTCCGTCGGCCGATCGGGGATCGCGCAGGTGGTCTCGTTCGGGGCGCTCGCCGGGCTGACGAGCGTGACGCTGATCCTGATGATGGGCCAGAGCCGCGTCTTCTTCGCGATGAGCCGCGATCGCCTGCTGCCGCCCGTCTTCTCGCGCGTCTCCGCGCGCTTCGGCACCCCGTACCGCACGACGATCGCGACCGGTGTCGTGGTCGCGATCATCGCCTTCCTCGTCGACCTGCAGACGCTCGCCGAGCTCGTCAACATCGGGACGCTGTTCGCGTTCATCGTCGTCGCGGCCGGCATCCTCGTCCTGCGCCGCACCCAGCCCGACCTCGAGCGCGCCTACCGCACGCCGCTCGTCCCGCTGGTCCCGATCCTCGCGATCCTGAGCTCGCTGTGGCTGATGTTCAACCTGCCGGCCGAGACGTGGGTGCGCTTCGCGGTCTGGATGCTCGTCGGCCTCGTCGTCTTCTTCGCCTACGGCCGGCGCCACAGCCGCGTGCAGTGAGCTGAGCCCGCGTCACAGCGTCGCCGGCAGCCCGAAGGCCGCGAACAGCTCTTGTCGAACGTCGTGATCTCGGCGATCAGCCCGCCCTCGACGCGCAGCACGTCGAGCTTGAACGCGCCGGACGCGTCGCCCGCGAACGCGGCGGCCGGGGCCGCCGGCGTCACCCCGGCACCAGCCCGCACGTCACGTTCGTGATCGAGCTCGTGATCCCGGCCGCCCGGTCGGACGCGAGGAACGCCGCGGCGTCGGCGACCTGCTGCAGGCGCGGCGCACGCTTGAGCATCGTCATCGGACCGAGCATCCGCTCGACGTCCTCGCCGGTCATCGCGCCGGCCGCGCGTGCCTCGTTCGTGTCGTCGGCCTGCGCGAAGGTCTCCGGGACGCCGGCGGTCCAGATCCCGGCGACGCGCACGCCGTGCGGGCCGACCTCGGCCGCGAGGTGGCGCATGAACGCCTCGGTCGCGGCATCGGCCGAGCCGGTGGCGCCCATGCCCGGACCCTGCGAGCGCGACGATCCGCTCGTCAGCGACAGGATCACGCCGCTGCCCTGCGCGATCATGTGACGGGCCGCGGCCTGGGCGGTGATGAAGCTCGACGCGAGGCCGTTGTCGACCGGGCGCATGAAGTCCGCCAGCGCGAGGTCGACGAGCGGCGTGCCGTGGCGGTCGCCGCGCGAGATGAGGTTGAAGGACACGTCGAGGCTGCCCGCGCGATCGACGACGCCCTGGGCATGCTCGCGCACGGCCCGCTCGTCGAGCGCGTCGACGACGGCGACCTCGGCGCGGGCGCCGTCAGCGGCGATCTCGGCGGCGACCGCCTCGAGCGGCTCGAGCCTGCGCCCGGCGAGGAAGACGTTCGCGCCCTCGGCGGCGAAGGTGCGGCTCACGCCGCGCCCGAGGCCGCCGCCGGCGCCGTAGACGACGATGTTCTTGCCCTGCAGCAGAGGTGTCATGAGGTGTGTGACGCCATCGGTTCTCCAAACTCATCGGTGACGCCGATGATTGTTCCTGCTCGCCGCCCGCGAGCACCGATCGCGGCCCGCCGCCACCGAGGCTCGAGGTCGTTTCGCCACGCTCGAGCGCGGCGCCGGGGCCTCAGCGCGAGGCGCGCCAGTGCACGACGCCCGACTTGCACGCCTGCAGCCTGTTGCCGCTTGCGCGGTCGTCGGTCTGGTCGCTGAGCGAGAGCGTGCCGCTGGCGCCCTTGCTGCCGAGCTGCGCCGTGAAGTGGTCGTTGACGTGCACGACCGTCTCGCCCTGCGTGATCGTGAAGTGCTCGTGGTCGCGCACGCGCCCGTTCGCGTCGATCGCGACGTTCGTGCTCGGCGCCTCGAGGCCGATCGCGAGCTTGCCGTCGTTGCACTTCGTCGCCTCGCCGAACAGCCCGCGTGTCAGCCGGCGCCCGTCGGAGGAGACGCGCATCACGATCGGGCGGTCGGGACCTGCGCCGCGCTGGGTCGTCGTGCCGTAGTAGCGCGCGGCCTTCGGCGCGCCCGGCGTGCCGAGGCCGGTCGTCGGGCGCCGGATGGCGAACGGCACGGTCCCGGTCTCGCAGCTCTCGGTCTTGCCCTCGACGGACTGCTCGATCGTCGCCGAGATCTTGCCGGTCGCCGCGGTGGCGGTGCTGAAGCGACCGGACAGCTCGTACGTCGTCTTGATCGTCACGCCCGGCGCGGGATCCTCGGTCGCCGAGTCCTTCGCCGCGAAGCGCCCGTCGGCCGCGAGCTTCGCCGTCGCGGAGATGTCGCCGCCGGCGCACTTCGCACGCACGGTCGCCTCGATCTCCAGGCGCCGCTTGGGCAGCGCCCGCACCGCGACGACCGCGTTTCCGGCACCGAAGATGCCGCGCGGGGGAGGGACCAGCGCGCCGCCGCCGAAGTTCCCGAGCGGGGGCGCAGGTGCCTCGGCCGCCGCGGCCGTGCACAGTGCCAGCACGCTGATCGCGGCGACGGACAGGGCTTGCAGGCGCACCGCGCCAGCCTACCCGTGACGACTTGGTGACGACCCACCTCGGCGCTACGCTCCGGTCCACAACACACCTCAGGAGAGCCTCGGATGAACGACTTCCCCACCAGCGGCTTCGCGCGCACCCGTGCCGGTGCCCAGGCTGCGTCCGCGACGCTGCTCGGCCAGGTGATGTTCCTCGTCGCCGTCGCCCTCGGGTTCCTGACGGCGGGCGCCCTGATCGGGCAGGACCTGTCGCAGAAGACGGCGTTCATCTGCTTCATGGCCGGCTTCGTGATGCTGCTCGCGCAGTCCTTCGGCGGCCAGCGCTTCCGCGTCGGCGCGCTCGCCGTCGGCTGGCTGTACGCGGTCGCGCTGCTGCTCGGCCTCGGCCTCGGCCCGACGATCGCCTTCTTCGTCGCCAACGACGGCACGGTCCTGACGCAGGCGGCCGGCGGCACGGCTCTGATCGTGCTCGGCATGGGCTCGGCGGGCTTCGCCCTCAGCAAGGACCTCGCGGGCTGGATGCGGCCGCTGTCGTTCGTGATCCTCGGCTGCGTCGTCGTGTCGTTCGTGCTGCTGCTGTTCTCCAGCGGCGGCAACCCGATCCTCAGCGCGATCATCGCGATCGTCTCCGCGCTGCTGATCATGGTCGACTTCAACTACCTGCGCCAGCACGGCACCGCCGACGACGCGGTCTGGCTGGCGACCGGCATCTTCGTGTCGATCGTGAACATCTTCCTGTCGCTGCTGAACCTGCTGCGATAGCCGCCGCAGATCGGCCCTCGATCGTCGGGCTCGCCGGCCGATGGTCGATGATGCCCGCATGGCGACCACGACCCGCTATGTCTGCAACGGGGACGTCAACCTCGCCTACCAGGTCCACGGCGACGGCCCGATCGACCTGATCCTGGTCAACGCGTTCATCTCCCATGTCGAGCACGTCTGGGAGGACCCGGGCTTCGCGCGCTTCCTCACCCGCCTCGCGCAGTTCTCGCGCCTGATCATCTGGGACCGCCGCGGGTCCGGGCTGTCCGACGACGGGCCGCTCGGCCTCGAGCAGGAGGTCCACGACGTCAACGCGGTGCTCGACGCCGCGGGCAGCGCGCGGGCGGCGGTGCTCGGCTACAACGCCGGCGGTCCACTGGCGGCGCTGCACGCCGCGCGCTTCGCAGATCGCGTCAGCGCGCTCGTGCTCTACGGCTGCGTCCTGCACGCGGTGCGCGACGACGACCTGCCGTGGATCGAGGACGCCGACGAGCGCCAGCGCCGCGTCGGCGGCCTGATGGCGCGCTGGGGCCAGGGCACGAACCTGGAGGTGCTCGCGCCGACGGCCGCCGACGACCCGCAGCTGCGCGCCTGGCTCGCGCGGCTGGAGCGCCTCGCGGCGAGCCCCGGTCAGGCGCGACGGCTCGTGGCGGCGGCGGGCCGCAGCGACGTCCGCCCGGCGCTCGGCGCGATCGCCGCGCCGACGCTCGTCCTGCACCGCGTCGACGACGCGACGTTCGACGTGCGCCACGCGCGCGAGTACGCGCGCCGCATCGCCGGCGCGCAGCTCGTCGAGCTGCCGGGCGTCGACTCCCTGCCCAGCGTGGGCGACACCGACGCGCTGCTCGGCGAGATCGAGGAGTTCCTCACCGGCGGTCGGCGGGGCGGAGAGGACGAGCGGCGCCTGCTGACCGTGCTGTTCACCGACATCGTCGGCAGCACCGCCCGCGCCGCGGAGCTCGGCGACAAGCGCTGGCGCGACCTGCTCGCGACGCACGACGTCGAGGTGCGGCGCACGCTCGAGGGCTTCCAGGGGAAGGTCATCCAGCGCATCGGCGACGGCTTCCTGGCCGTCTTCGACGGCGTCCCGAGCCGCGCCGTGCGCTGTGCCGCGGCGATCAGCGCGAGCGTCGCCAGCCACGGCGTCGACGTGCGCATCGGCCTGCACACCGGCGAGTGCGAGATCATCGGCGACGACATCGGCGGGATGGCCGTCCACATCGCCGCGCGCGTGGGGGCGCTCGCCGAGTCGGGCGAGATCCTCGTCTCGGGCACGACGTACGGCACGGTCGTCGGCGCCGGCCTGGACTTCGACTATCGCGGCGAGAAGCGGCTCAAGGGCGTGCCGGGCCGCTGGCCGATCTTCTCGCTGAACCGCTGACCGGCCGCGGCCGGCGGCTCGGAGGCCGCGGCTCGCCGGTCGCGGGTCACGACGCCAGGTGGCAGACGAACGCGACCTGCTGCTCGGGCGTGCGGTAGCGCCGCGTCATGTAGGCGGTGAGGTCGGCGTCCTGGTGGGCGAGCAGCGCGGTCGCCTGGCGGCGGCTCATCGCGCCGACCCGCACGCCCTGGTCGCCGCGGCGCACGAGGATCGAGCGCAGCGCGGCGCGCGACTGCGCCAGCGACATCCCGCCCTTCGCCGCGATCCGCTGCGGCGACCAGCCGCCGTCGCGCAGCTTGCGGTAGGACGCCGGGCTCATCCCGAAGATCTCCTGCGCGTGACGCGGGATCGCGGGCGTGTGGAAGATGTGGAACATGACGTGGCGGGCGAGGTGCGCCTGCGTGAGCATGTCCATCGCGCGGGAGCGCAGCTCGCGCGCGAGCGCGGGAGAGGCGGTGCGCAGGCGCGGAGCGAGCAGCGTCCGCACGAGCGCGTTCTCGTTCGCGTGACCGTGCTGCGCGGCGAACTGCCCGAGCGTGCGCTTGTCGTTCAGCCAGGTCATGAGCTCGGTGCGGCTCGTGCCGAGCACGTCGTACAGGCGCGCCTCGTCGAAGGGCATCCAGTCCGACATGACCCACTCGGAGGAGGGCAGCCAGTCGCCGCGTGCGCCCTTCGGCGCGTGGCTGTCGGCGGCCATCGCGGTGGCGGTCGGGGCGATCGCGAGGGCGAGCAGGGCAGTCAGCAGGAGGCGGCGGGGCATGGGAGGGCTCCTCGAGGCGGCGGTGGGATGCACGACCGAGAACGGCATCCGGGGGCCGATCGACGCGCCACCCTGGGTGGCCGCTTCGCACACCTCGCCGGACCGCGCCGCGGGCTCGGCGGCGGCGGGTCGCTACAGCCGCTCGCCGCGCGCTCGGGCGCCGGCGTACCGCAGGAGCGCCTCGACGAGGTCGCGCACGCCCGCGTAGAGATGTCCGAGCGGTCCGGTCACGATCCAGGCCGCGACGGCGACGTGAGGCGGGCGGGGCGGGCGCATGCCGTGACGATAAGGTCCCTGCATGGCCACCGCTGTCAAGACCACCGTCACCGACCTTCCTGAGTCGCGCGTGCGCGTCGAGGCCGAGATCGCCGCCGAAGAGGTGCAGCGCTCGCTCGAGAACCAGGCCCGCAAGCTCGGTCGCGAGATGAAGCTGCCCGGCTTTCGCCAGGGCAAGATCCCGCCGGCGATCGTCATCCAGCGCCTCGGGCGCGATCCGATCCTCGACGAGGCCGTCAACGGCCAGCTGACCGGCTGGTACATGAAGGCGATCGACGACTCCGGCATCGCGCCGGTCGGCGATCCCCAGGTCGAGCTCGGCGACCTCCCCGACGAGGGCAAGCCGCTGACGTTCAGCTTCGAGGTCGGCGTGCGCCCGACGGCGCAGCTCGGCACCTACCGCGGCGTCGAGGTCGGCCGCCGCGAGCCGTCGGTCGCCGACGAGGAGATCGACGAGGAGATCGAGAGCCTGCGCGAGCGCTCCGCGCACCTGCACACCGTCAAGCGCGCCGCCGAGCTCGGCGACTTCCTGACGATCGACTTCGAGGGCACCGTCGAGGGCGAGCCCTTCCCCGGCGGCGAGGGTCGCGACCAGCTGGTCGAGCTCGGCTCGGGCAACCTCATCCCCGGCTTCGAGGACGGGCTCGTCGGCGCCGCGGCCGGCGAGGAGCGCACGGTCGAAGCGACGTTCCCCGAGGACTACGGCGCCAAGCACGTCGCCGGCAAGGGCGCGCAGTTTCAGATCGCCGTCAAGGAGGTCAAGCACAAGCACCTCCCCGACCTCGACGACGACTTCGCCTCCGACGCCGCCGGCTTCGACACGCTCGAGGAGCTGCGCGAGAACATCCGCGAGCGCATGACCGAGCTCGACGCCGAGCGCGTCGAGTCCGAGTTTCGCGCCGCGGCGCTCGACGCGCTCGTCGACGGCGCGACCGTCGAGGTCCCCGACGCGCTGATCGCCGCGCGCGCGAACGAGCTGCTGACGCGCATGCTGCACGCCCTCGGCCATCAGGGGATCACGAAGGAGGCCTACCTCCAGATCTCCGGCAAGACCGAGAGCGAGCTCGTCGAGGACGCCAAGCCCGAGGCCGAGGTCGCGCTCAAGCGCGAGGCCGTGCTCGCCGCCGTCATCAAGGCCGAGCAGATCGAGCCGACCGAGCAGCAGCTGCTCGATGCGCTCGAGGGCGCCGCCGAGCGCGAGCAGATGTCACGCCAGAAGCTGCTCGACCGCCTGCGCCACGCCGGCCGCGTCGACGCGCTCGCCAAGGAGATCGCCGCCGAGCAGGCGATCGACCTCGTCGTGACGGAGGCCAAGCCGATCTCGATCGAGGAGGCGCAGAAGCGGGCGAAGAAGGCCGCCGACGCCGCCGAGAAGGCCCCCGCTGCGGCCAAGAAGAAGAAGCCGGCCGCCAAGCGCAAGCCCGAGCCGAAGGAGGAGATCTGGACTCCGGACTCCGACCAGGCCGAGGGCGCCGGCGACAAGAAGCTCTGGACGCCGGACGCCTGAGCCCGCCCCGCGGCCACGCCGGCGCGGGCCTCTGCGCCGTTCGTCCGCCGGCATGCCGCGCCCGCCTGACCCGAGCCGGGTGGTTGGTACGCTGCCCCGGCAGGACTTCACGTCACGACGCCAAATCGAAGCGAGGAACATGAGCCCACTTGTCCCCATGGTGGTCGAGCAGACGTCGCGAGGCGAGCGTGCCTTCGACATCTACAGCCGACTGCTGAACGAGCGGATCGTCTTCCTGGGGACGCCCGTGGACGACCAGATCGCGAACCTCATCGTGGCGCAGCTGCTGCACCTCGAGTCCGAGGATCCGGACAAGGACATCTCGCTGTACATCAACTCGCCGGGCGGCTCGGTCTACGCCGGCCTCGCGATCTACGACACGATGCAGTTCATCAAGCCCGACGTGTCGACGATCTGCGTCGGCATCGCGATGTCGATGGGCGCGCTGCTGCTATCGGGCGGGGCGGAGGGCAAGCGCATGGCGCTGCCGAACGCGAAGATCCTCATCCACCAGGTCTCCAGCGGCTTCCAGGGCCAGGCGACGGACATCGAGATCCACGCCAAGGAGATCATCGACATCCGCCAGCGCCTCGACCACATCATCGCCAAGCACACGAAGCAGCCCTACGAGAAGGTTCGCACCGATACCGAGCGCGATTACTTCCTCTCGAGCGAAGAAGCCAAGGAATACGGCATCATCGACCGGGTGATCTCGGAGCACTAGCTTCGGGGTCTGTCGGGCATAATCTTCAGGGGAGACAATGGCCCGTCCGACCGATTCCAACGAGCAGCTTCTTTGCAGCTTCTGCGGGAAGTCCCAGCGCCAGGTCAAGAAGCTGATCGCCGGGCCGGGCGTCTACATCTGCGACGAGTGCATCGATCTCTGCAACGAGATCATCGACGAGGAGCTCACGGCTCCGCCGTCGTTCGACATCGAGTCGCTGCCCAAGCCGCGTGAGATCTACGACGTGCTCGACGAGTACGTCGTCGGCCAGGAGGAGTCCAAGCGCACGCTGTCGGTAGCGGTCTACAACCACTACAAGCGCGTGCAGATGATGCAGTCCGACGACTCGGACATCGAGCTGCAGAAGTCCAACATCCTGCTGCTCGGACCGACCGGTTGCGGCAAGACGCTGCTCGCGCAGACGCTCGCCCGGATCCTCAACGTGCCCTTCGCGATCGCCGACGCGACGGCGCTGACCGAGGCCGGCTACGTCGGCGAGGACGTCGAGAACATCCTGCTGAAACTCATCCAGGCGGCCGACTACGACGTCAAGAAGGCCGAGACCGGGATCATCTACATCGACGAGGTCGACAAGATCGCGCGCAAGGCCGACAACCCGTCGATCACGCGCGACGTGTCCGGCGAGGGCGTCCAGCAGGCGCTGCTGAAGATCCTCGAAGGGACGACGGCGTCGGTGCCGCCGCAGGGCGGGCGCAAGCACCCCCACCAGGAGTTCCTCTCGATCGACACGACGAACGTCCTGTTCATCTGCGGCGGGGCGTTCGCGAACCTCGACAAGGTCATCGAGCGGCGGATCGGCTCCAACGGGATCGGCTTCGGGGCGAAGATCACGTCGAAGTCCAAGCACGACAAGGGCGAGGTGTTCGAGCAGACGCTGCCCGAGGATCTCGTCAACTACGGGCTGATCCCGGAGTTCATCGGCCGCCTGCCGGTCGTGTCCGCCGTGCACCAGCTCACGCGCGACGACCTCATCACGATCCTCACCGAGCCGCGCAACGCCCTCGTCAAGCAGTTCCAGCGCTTCTTCAGCTTCGACGGCATCGAGCTCGTCTTCTCCGACGAGGCGCTCGTGTCGGTGGCCGAGAAGGCCCTGGCGCGCGAGACCGGCGCCCGCGGCCTGCGCTCGATCATCGAGGAGACGCTGCTCGAGGTGCAGTTCGAGCTGCCCTCGCGCCGCGACGTCAAGAAGTGCGTCGTGACGAAGGAGACGATCGAGAAGGGCCTGTCGCCGACGCTCGTCACCGAGGCGGCTCCCGAAGAGCAGCCGCGCTCGCGCCGCGCCGAGTCGGCGTAGGGCCGGGCTCGAGCATGGCCCTGCCGATCTCTCGCGTCCGCGCGATGCCGTGGGTGATGGTGCTGCAGCTCGCGATCACGCTGCGGCGCCACTGGAAGTACCTGACGCCCGGCGAGCGCGCGCAGCTCGCGTCGCTGATCAAGAAGTCCCAGGGCGTGCCGACGAGGCTCACGCCCGCCGAGCGCGCCGACGTGCGCCGGCTCGTGCGCAAGCTCGAGCCGCTCACGATCGCTCGCAGCGTCGCGCCGATCGGTCGCCGCGCGGTCGGCGGCCGGCGCACGTAGCACCACTGCGCCGCGGTCGGGAGCGACCCGGCCGCGCGGTCAGGGTCGAGTCGGAGTCCCGATCCGGCGCGCGGCGAGTCTCGGACGCCTGTCGAGTGCCGGCGACCGCGCTCACCCTGCGAGCCGTCCACGCCGATCCACCGTCAACGATGAACGCACGAACCGCCACGCTCAAGCAGCTCGTCGACGCGGCGAGCTATCCGATCGACGAGGCCGCCGTCGCCGAGGCGATCGTCGTGCGCTGCATGGCGCGCACGCTGCTCCCGGAGATCGCCTTCCGGATCCCGGCGCCGAAGCCGCCGGTGCGCTCGTTCCGCCCGCATCGCGGCGCCCGGTCCTTCCGCCTGGCTCGCGCCGACCGCCGGCCGTCCGGCGCTCACATCGCGGCGGCCGCGCGCGTCGGCAGCCCCGCGCTGCCCTGACCGCGACGTGCGGCGTCGGGCCGCGGCTCGCACAGCGGGCCGGTGTCCGGGGCGCGCTCGACGATCCCGGGCAGCCGCGTGATCGCGATCCCGCCGAGCACGGCGGGCAGGCCGAGCTGGAAGGCGCGGTAGGCGAGGACCGCCGCCGCCGCGCCGCTGAGCGGCGTGCCGTAGAGGACGAGCGCCGCGATCAGGCCGCCGTCGGCGCCGCCGACGCCGCCGGGCAGCGGGATCAGCCCGCCGAGCTGGCCGATGACGTAGGCGAGCAGCAGCACGCCGACCGGCGGCAGCGAGCCGAGCGCCGCGAACGCGGCGGCGAGCGCCGCGACGTCGAGCGCCATGAAGGCGATCGCGCCGCCGACGACCTGCGGGTCGCCGCTGCGCGCGAGCGCGACGGCGTCGCGGACGCCGTCGCCGAGCGCGCCGCGCACCCAGGCGAGGATGCGGCCGACGCGGCCCCCGGACGGCTGCCGGCGCGCCGCGTCGGACCGCAGGATCCGCGGCAGCGCGAGCACGCCGGCGATCACGAGCGCCGCGGCCAGGGCGGGGAGCGCGGTCGCCGCCAGCGCCCCGCCGCCGGCGAGGATCCCGAGCGCGAGCAGGCCGCCCGCCAGCGCCGCGGTCGCGAAGTTCACGCCGCTCGTCAGGATGTAGAAGGCGACGGTGCGGCGGGCGATCCGCTCCGGCTGCATGCCGGTGCGCCGCAGCGCCCAGGCCGCGAGGGCGAGCCCACCCGCGCCGCCGGACGGCAGCAGCACGTTCGTCGCCTGCGCGGCGATTCCGATGTCATAGCTCAGGCGCCACGGCAGGCGGCGGCAGAACACGCCGCGGAACGCGACGACGCCGGCGAGGCAGGAGCCGATCTCGAGCACGAACGCCAGCGCGAGCCAGCCGGGCGACGCTTCGGCGAGCCGGTGGCGGACGTCGCCGAGGCCGGGCAGCGAGCCGATCGCGAAGGCGATCGCCCCGAGCACGACGAGCACGAGCGCGAAGCGAAGAGCGAGCCGGCGGCGGTCCGGGAGGGGGGAGGCCGCCGCCGGCGCGTGAGGGCGCGAGGCCGGCGCCGGGACGGGGGGTTCCCGGCGACGACCTCGCGCGTCACATGGAGCCGGCGATCCGGGGTGGGAGTCGACCGTCGGCATGCTCGTAACCCTCGCAACGGGCGAGGTCGGAGTCGATGGGGGCAGCAGGTGTTCGGGGGTGCGGGTAGCCACACCCCTCAGACGCCGTCCGCGGCCGGAAGTCATCGGCGGCGCGACCTGCTTGCCGTTCGTGGCGAGGAGGGGATCTGGCCACGCCCTCACTCGTGGCGACGGGGCGGCCTCCGGCGCGCAGGCGATCGCCGCCGCGCGAGCGCCCCGACGCTGCCGGGCCATCCCGGCGCGCGATCGTGGCCGTTCGCGATCGCCGCGAACCTCCGGTCAGGTGCCGTCGAGGTAGCGCAGCACGGCCAGCACGCGGCGGTGGCCGTCGTCGGCCGCCGACAGGCCGAGCTTGCTGAAGATGCTCGTGACGTGCTTCTCGATCGCGCGATCGGTGACGACGAGCTCGCGCGCGATGGCGCCGTTGGAGCGGCCCTGGGCCATCTGGCCGAGCACCTCGCGCTCGCGCGGGGTCAGGCGATCGAGCGGGTCGTCGGCGCGGCGGCGGCCGAGCAGCTGCGAGACGACCTCCGGATCGAGCACCGAGCCGCCGTCGCCGACGCGGCGCAGCGCGTCGGTGAACGCGTCGATGTCGGCGACGCGGTCCTTCAGCAGGTAGCCGACGCCCTCGGCGCTGCCCTGCAGCAGCTCGACCGCGTAGCCCTCGTCGATGTGCTGCGAGAGCACCATCACGCCGACCCCCGGCATCTCGCTGCGGATCTGCTGGGCGGCGCGCAGGCCCTCGTCGGTCTGGCTCGGCGGCATGCGGATGTCGGTCACCGCGACCTGCGGCCGGTGCGCACGGACCTTGCGCAGCAGGTCCTCCGCGTCGGAGGCCTGTGCGACGACCTCGAAGCCCGCGTCCTCGAGCAGGCGGGCGAGGCCCGCGCGGAGCAGGACCGAGTCATCGGCGAGCACGACGCGCATGCGCCTAAGGGTCGCACGCGGCGCGGCGCGGCGACGCTCGGGCGAGCGAGCGCCGGCGTCCGCCGGAACCGCCGACAAACCCGGGCGGGCGCGATCGGCTCCCGATCAGGGCAGCCAGCGAACTTGGTCGACGAGCGCGCGGTGGCGCGAGCAACGGCTCGTCGTCGGTACTGCTCGGACACGGTCATGGCGTCGTGGCCCGCGGCTCGGAGCTGGACGGCGATCGCGTCGGCGCAGTGCTCGTCGAGCAGCAGCTTCAACCGAGCACCCGCTGCGAGCGCTCCCAGCGCTCACGCTCGCGCTGCTCGAGATCGCGCTGCTCGGCGCGGTACGCGTCGACCTCCTCGGTGAAGCCCGCGTAGTAGTCGATCGCCGCCCGCACGCGGCGCTCGGGCAGGTCGAGGTGCTCGGCGGCAGCAGCGACGTACGATCGCGACGTTCAGGCGAGGATGCGGTCCAGCGCGGCCCCGCAGACGTCGTGCTTGGCGACGAACCCGCGCGCGCCGCTGCGTGCCGCGCGCGCCGGATACAGCGGGTCGTCCGAGCTCGACGTGACGATCACCGCCGGCCCGCCACCGCCCTCGGCGAGCGACAGCGCGACCGCGAAGCCGTCCATGTCCGGCAGGCGCACGTCGAGCAGCACGACGTCGGGCTTCAGCGTCAGCGCGGCACTGAGCCCGGCACGCCCGTCGTGGGCCTCGCCGACGACGTCGTAGCCGTCGGCCTCCAGCACGGCCCGCACGCAGCTGCGAAAGACGGTGTGATCGTCGACGATCAGAATCGTGCGGGACATAGTGTGATTCTCGACACACTCGGCGGCGATCTCAATACGGCTGACCGTACCCCTGCTGCGGACAACCGTACCGACACTAGAGTTAGCCGGGCGCGCGGGCGGACCGCGATCACGACATGCTGCGACGGAGCCTCAGGACTCAGATCACGACGCGGGTGCTGACGCTGAGCGCCACCGTCGCCGTGCTGCTCGGCGCGACCCTGATCCTGCTGATCATCGCCGTCACGGGCCAGCGTGACGCCGGACGGATCGCCTTCGCGTCCCAGAAGGCGCTGACGCTGACGAGCCGTCTGGAGACGTCCCTGTTCGCGATCGAGAACGGCCTGCGCGACTACGTCGAGCGCTACCCCACCCGGCCGCTGAAGCCCGTGACCACGCTCCTGAAGGCCTATCCCGGCCAGCAGCGCGCGCTCGCGCAGGAGGTCTCCGGCGACCCCGGCCAGCGCGCGCGCGTGACCGAGATCGGCGTCAAGATCAACGAGTACGTCATCCGCGCGACGCCGCTCATCACGCTCGCCAAGGAGGATCCCGAGGCGGCGCGCAACCAGCTCTTCTACACGGACACGCGCGACCGCGTCGAGGCGCTCGGCAAGGACCTGCGCGACCTCGCCGACCGCGAGCGCACGCTCGTCGCGCAGCGCGAGAACCACGCCGAGGCGCAGTCGACGCTCGCGATCGCCTTCGGGATCGGCGGCCTCGGGCTCGTCCTGCTCGTCGTCGCCGGCGGCACCCTGTACCTGCGCCGCGCGGTGGTGCGGCCGGTCGTCAGCGTCGCGCAGGCGACGGGGCAGCTGGCGGCCGGCGACCTCTCCACGCGCGTGCCCGCGAGCCGCGAGGACGAGATCGGCGACCTCGCGCGCGGGTTCAACACGATGGCCGACTCGCTGGAGCGCGGCCAGGCCGAGCTCGAGCGCTCGAACGCCGAGCTGACGCGCTCCAACGCCGAGCTCGAGCAGTTCGCGTCCGTCACGAGCCACGACCTGCAGGCGCCGCTGACGACGATCTCGATGTACGCCGAGCTGCTCGAGCGCCGTCAGGCGGCGGGCGGAGAGGGGGCGGCGGACCTCATCGACGGCATCCGCGGCGCGACGCGGCAGGCGCGCACCCTGATCCGCGACCTGCTCGAGTACTCGCGCGCGGGCCGCGGCGACCTCACGCTCGAGCCGCAGGGGGCCGAGGTCGCGCTCGACCAAGCGCTCGAGGCGCTCGCCGGCGCGATCGAGGCGACGGGCGCCCACGTCCGAGTAGGCTCGCTGCCCGTCGTGCTCGCGGACCGCTCGAACCTCTGCCGGGTCTTTCAGAACCTCGTCGGCAACGCCGTCAAGTTCACGCGCGGCGACGACCCCGAGGTCAGCATCGAGGCGCGACCCGACGGCACGATGTGGCGCTTCGACGTGCGCGACAACGGGATCGGCATGGACCCCGACAGCACGCGCCGCATCTTCGAGCCGTTTCGCCGCCTGCACGGCGAGGACGCCTACGCCGGCACGGGCATCGGCCTCGCCGTCTGCGAGCGGATCGTCGAGCAGCACGGCGGGCGCATCTGGGTGACGAGCGAGCCCGGCGCGGGCAGCGTGTTCTCGTTCACGATGCCGGCCGCGCAGGCGCCCGGCGGCGAGCCGGCCGCGAGCGCCCCGCCGCCGGTCACGGCCGCGAGCTAGCTCGGTGCGCGCCCTCGCCCCGCTCCTCGCCCTGCTCGTCGCGCTCGCGCTGTCCTCGTGCGGCGGCGGCGGTGGCGCCGGGTCCGCGACGCGGGCCGACACCGTCCCCGTCCGGATCGGGACGAAGAACTTCACCGAGTCCGAGATCCTCGGCGAGCTCTACAAGCAGGCGCTCGAGGCGAAGGGCCTGCGCGTCGACCTGCAGTCGGCCGTCGGCACGACCGAGGTCACCAACGCGGCGCTGCGCGACGGGCTGCTCGACATGTACCCGGAGTACATCGGGGTGCTGCTGTCGGAGGTCGACAAGATCGTCAAGCGGCCGGCGGGCGAGCAGGCCGCCTACCGGCTCGCGAAGGGCATCGAGCAGCGGCGCGGGTTCACGCTGCTGCAGGAGACGCGGCTCAGCAACGAGGACGCGCTTGCGGTCACGAACGCGTTCGCGCGCCGCAGCGGCGTTCGCAGCATCTCCGACCTCGCGCGGCTGCGGACGGTGAGGCTCGGCGCCCCGCCCGAGTTCGAAAACCGCTTCGAGGGGATGGTCGGGCTGCGCCGCGTGTACGGCCTGCGCAAGGTCCACATGATCGCGGTGAACTCCAACAAGGGCCTCGAGTACCCGGCGCTCGAGAACGGCGGGATCGACGTCGGGCTCGTGTTCACGACCGACAGCAGGCTCGCCGGCGGGCACTTCACGCTGCTGCGCGATCCGAAGGGGCTGTTCGCCGTCCAGCACGTCGCGCCGCTGATCAGCCGCAAGGCGCTCGCGCAGCACGGCCCGATCCTCGCGGCGACGCTGAACGCCGTGAGCGCGCTGCTGACGACGCCGATCATGCGGGTCCTCAACGCCGAGGCGGTCCACACGCCGGTGCGCGAGGTCGCGGCCGCGTTCCTGCACACGCACCACCTCGGCGCGTGACGGCGACCCCCGTCATCCGCGTCGCGGTCTGCGACGACGCCCGCGCGGTGAAGCTCTACCTGCGCCACGTGCTCGAGGAGGAGGGCGACATGGAGGTCGTCTCGGCGACGAGCGGCGGCCAGCAGGCGCTCGACGCGCTCGCGCAGACGCCGGCCGACGTCCTGCTGCTCGACCTGCTGCTGCCCGACGTGCCCGAGCCCGCGGTCCTCGTCGCGCGGATCCGCGAGCTGGCCCCGCGGATGGGGATCCTGCTGATGTCGAACATGGCGCCGTCGCGCCTGGAGCAGGAGGCGCGGGAGCTCGGCACCGACGGCTGGATGCCGAAGGCGCTCAAGGCCGCGCAGATGCGCGACGCGATCCGCGCGATCGTCGCCGCGCGGACGTAGCCATTCGCGGCCGGCGATCGCGAGGTCGGCGGACGGCGCGTCGCGTCCGCCCGTCGGCGGGTCCGGCGGCACCGCGGGGCCGCGTGCGGCGGATCGGCGGCTGCGACGGGAACGGGCGCCGTCAGCGCTCGGAGACCGCCACGTGGCGGTCGGGCCCGACGGTCAGCGAGCGGCGCCCGTCGAGCAGCTCGAGCAGCTCGTCGCCGACGACCTCGCGCCGCCAGCCCTGCAACGTGCGCACGGCCGGCATCGGGGCGCCGTCGCGCGCGGCGAGCACGATCTGCTGGAGGTCGGCGCGCGCGGCGATCAGCTCGTAGGCGAGCTCGCACTGCAGCGCCCGCGCGCGCACGAGCGCCTCGGCGAGCGCGATGACCGGCGCGTCGAGCGCGTTGGGCTGCGCGGGACGCTCGCCCTCGACGGCGATCGGCGGGCGGTGGCGGCCGCGCTCGACGGCCTCGATGATCGCGCGCCCGCGGCGGCGCAGGGTCGGCTCGTTGATGCCGCGGATCTGCTCGAGCTGTGAGATCGCGCTCGGCCGGCGCTTGGCGATCTCGATCAGCGCGGCGTCCGACAGGACCGCGGGGATCGGCCGGTCCTGCGTCCGCGCCGTCTCCTCGCGCCACTCGACGAGCTCGCGGGCGATCGCGCGCAGCTTCGGGTCCAGCGAGTTCACGCGCGGCAGGCGGGCGAAGATCGCGTCGGGGTTGCGCTCGTCGGTCACCTGCGCGAGCACGTGGCACTCCTCGCGCGCCCAGTCCAGGCGCCCGAGCGCGGCGAGGCGCTCCTGCAGCACCGTCGTCGCCTGCAGCAGATGGCGGACGTCGTCCTGGGCGTAGTCGATCTGCTCGGCGCTCAGCGGCCGGGCGTCCCAGCGCGTGAAGCTCGCGCTCTTCGCCAGGCGGATCCCGAGCAGCTCGTGCAGCAGCGCCTCGTAGCCGAGCTGCGCGCGCATGCCCGCGAAGCCGGCGGCGAGCTGGGTGTCGAAGAGGTTCGTGATGTCCGTCGACCACACGCGCCGCAGCAGCGCGACGTCCTGGCGGCCGGCATGCATGACGATCTCGACGTCGGGATCGGCGAGGACCTCCGCCAGCGGGGTCGGGTCGAGCTCGCCGTCGAGCGGGTCGAGCACCTCGATCCGCACGCCGCCGTCCGCGTCCTCGACGGCGACCTGGACGAGGCACAGCAGCGTCCGGTAGCGACCCTCGCCCATGAACTCCGTGTCGATGCACAGCCGGCCCTCGGAGCGGGCCATCGCGGCCAGCTCGGAGACGTCGCTGGAGATGGCGAGGTCGCTCATGTGCGCGCGACCCTATCGCGGGCCGCCCGCCCGTCTACTCCTGCTTGTCCTGCTGCTCGCGCTCGACCTCGGCGTAGTTGACGCGCAGCAGCCAGACCGATGCGCCGCCGGCGACGACCACGACCGCGAACAGCGCGCCGTAGAGCGTCGGGCTGATCAGCAGCGTGACCACGACCGCGACGACCACGACCACCAGGCAGACGAGCCCGGCGATCATGCGGTCAGCACGCTCGGCTCGCTCGGGATGCTGCGGGGGTCGAAGCGCTCGAGCAGGTCGTGCAGGGTCGGCCGCTCGCCGGGCTCGGCGAGGCCGACCGAGGTCGCGAGCCGCGAGCGTACGTCCAGCGGCGACTCGCCGGCGGCCATGCGATCGGCCAGCGTGACGGCGCCGTGGCGCTTGGCCAGCCGCGCGCCGTCGGCGCCGAGCACGAGCGGCACATGGGCGTGCGTGGGGGCGGGGAGGCCGAGCAGCGCCGCGAGGTGCAGCTGCCGCGCGGTGCCGTCCAGCAGGTCCGCCCCGCGCACGACCTCGCCCACGCCTTGAGCTGCGTCATCGACGACCACGGCGAGATTGTATGCGGGGGCGCCGTCGTTGCGACGCACGACGAGATCGTCGACGATGTCGCGGCGCGCTCCGAGCAGGCGGTCTTCGAACACGACGACCGTCCCGCCCGCGCGCAGCCGCAGCGCCGCGGGGCGCCCGGAGCGCTCGCACCGTAAGCGATCGGCGGCCGAGAGCTCGCGGCAGGTCCCCGGGTACGCACCGCCCGCGGGCGCGCCGTGCGGCGCCGACGCGGCCTCGCGAATCTCGGCGCGCGTGCAGTAGCAGGCGTACAGCCGGCCGTCGGCCGCGAGGCGTCGCGTCGCCTCGTCATAGAGGCTCAGGCGGCGCGACTGGTGCACGACGGGACCGTCCCAGTCCAGGCCGAGCGCGGCCAGGTCGGCGAGCTGGCGCTCCGCGCTGCCGAGCCGCACCCGCGTGCGATCGAGGTCCTCCACGCGCACGAGGAAGCGGGCGCCCTGCGAGCGCGCGAACAGCCATGCGAGCAGCGCCGTGCGCAGGTTGCCGAGGTGCAGCGCGCCGGTCGGCGAGGGCGCGTAGCGACCTGTCGCGAGCATCCGCGCACCGTAGCGAGCCACGGGAGCGCCGCCGCCGCGCTGCTAGCCTGGCCCGCCCCGTGCCCGCCGCTGCCGACACCGACCCGACCGCCGCCCCCGCCGCGACGGACGACACGCGCGCCGCGTGCTCGCCGTGCCGCGGCACGGGCCAGGTCGTCTCGAACCTCGGCGGCGAGCCGTC
>DATAZX010000004.1:0-10421 GCA_036271815.1 Solirubrobacteraceae bacterium | reverse complement strand
CCGCCGATGCGTCGCATGGCCCTGATCAGCACCCTCGCAGCGCTCGTCGCGACGCCGTCGGCGGCGCTCGCCCAGCAGCCGGCCGTCGCCCCGCCGCCGGCGCCCGTGCAGTCGCAGATGCAGGTCGCCCTCGACCACGTCGGCGGCAAGCTCGCGACGGTGCTCGTCGGCACGACCGTCCGCGTGCGCGGCAGCGTCGGGACGTTCGTCGACGGCGAGCAGGTGACGGTGCGCTTCTACTACGCGGGCAAGAAGTGGAAGGCCCGCCGGCAGTCGATCCTGCCGGGTCCGAACGGGACCGGGCAGTTCGCGCTCTCCTACCGCACGCAGCGCTCGGGACGGCTCGTCGTGCGCGCCTCGCACGCCGCGACCGCCGCGCTCGGCACGCTGACGGCGACCGCGAAGTCCGTCGACGTGATCCCGCGCAGCGTCGGGCCGCACAGCCAGCCGCGCGCGGTGCGCGCGCTGCAGCGGCGCCTCGCAGCGCTCGGCTACGTCGTCGGCAAGCGCGGCAGCTTCGACGACCGCACGGCGCGCGCGGTGCTCGCCTTTCGCAAGGTGACGGGCATGGCGCGCACGTCCGACGCCTCGGTCGACGTCATGCGCCGGATCGCCCGCGGCGGCGGGGCGTTCAAGGTCCGCCATCCCGAGCACGGGCGTCACATCGAGGCCGACCTGACGCGGCAGGTGATGGCGCTGATCTCCGGCGGCCGGGCGCTGCGGATCTACCCGATCTCCTCCGGCAAGCCGAGCACGCCGACCGTGCTGGGGTCCTTCCGGGTCTACAGCAAGACGCCCGGCATCAACCAGAAGGGCATGGTCGACTCGGCGTACTTCATCGGCGGCTACGCCACGCACGGCTATGCGACGGTCCCCGTCTACCCCGCGAGCCATGGCTGCCTGCGCTCGCCGATACCCGACGCGCGCAGCATCTTCGACTGGATCAAGATCGGCACGCCGGTCGACGTGTACTACGGCCCCAAGCCGTAGGCGTCAGGTGCGGCGCGGCTTGTAGCCGAGCGCCGGGGCGCTGCCACGGCCGCGCATGAAGCGGGCGAGGTAGCCGAGCCCGAAGCCGTAGACGAGCAGCCCGAGCACGGTCGGCACGCCGCGTTCCAGGATCGCGCCGCCCGACGTCACGAGTCCGGCGAACGGCTTGAGCAGCACGTCGTCCGCGTCGTCGATGTGCTCGCGCACGGCGCTGTCGCGCTGCTCGCGAGCCTGCTCGCCGGCCGCGCTCGGGGCCGGCTGCGTGTAGCTCGAGAGCTCGTCGACCTGATGGCGCGAGCCGCTCTTGGACTCGTCGACGGCGAACATGGCGAAGCTGATCACGATGATCAGGCTGCAGGCGATCGCAGCGAATCTGAGTAGGCGCTCGAGCACGCCTCTAAGGTTCCCAGGACGATGGATGCCTCTGGACGTTTGGCCGAGCAGCTGCGCGAGCACGCGCTGATCCTCGGCGAGGTGACGCTGACCAGCGGCGCGGTGGCGCAGTACTACGTGGACGCCAAGCGCGCGATCCTGCTGCCGACCGGGTTCGCGGCGCTCGGCGAGCTCGTCGCGGCGCGGGCGCGCGCGTGGGGGGCGACCGCCGTCGGCGGGATGACGATGGGCGCCGACCCGGTCGGCTGCGCGGCGCTGGCCGCCGGCGCCGACGTGAAGGTCTTCTTCGTGCGCAAGGAGGCCAAGGCGCACGGGCTGTCGCGGCGCATCGAGGGTCCGCTGCTGAGCGCCGACGACCGCTGCCTCGTCGTCGAGGACGTCGTCAGCACGGGCGGCTCGACGATCCGCGCGATCGAGGCGCTGCAGGAGGCGGGCCATGAGATCTGCGGGGTCGTCAGCGTGCTCGACCGGCTGATGGGCGGCGGAGCGCAGATCGAGGCCGCGGCGGGAGCGCCGTACGCGGCGCTGTGCACGATCGACGACGTCTACCCGGAGCGCCCGGACCGCTGAGCACTCGCCGCGGGCGCGGCCGGCGCGGCACCGCCCCACTGCACTGCACTGCACTGCACTGCGCAGCACGGCACGGCCCGGCTCGCGCGACGCCGCGGGCTCAGGGTCGAGGTCAAAGCGGCTCCCTTGCGGCGGATGCCCCGAGCTGGATTCGAACCAGCGGCCTTCCCCTTAGGAGGGGGACGCTCTGTCCAGCTGAGCTATCGGGGCGAGACGGGCGAGCTGGAGGATACGTCGGTGAGCGGGTGATGGCAGGCCACGAGCGCGCCGCTGACGCCCGGGCGCAGCAGCGGCTCGCGCACGTCGCATTCGCCGGCGACGAACCGCGGGCAGCGCGGGTGGAAGCGACAGCCCGGCGGCGGGTCCGTGGCCGAGGGCGGGTCGCCGCCGAGGATCGTGCGGCGCGGCCGCGCCGGGAGCTGCGGATCGAGGACCGGGACCGCCGACAGCAGCGCGGCGGTGTACGGGTGGCGCGGATGGGCGAAGAGGTCGTCGACGTCGGCGAGCTCGACGATCCTGCCGAGGTACATCACCGCGATCCGCTCGCACATGTAGCGCACGACGGACAGGTCGTGCGCGATGAACACCATCGTCAGGCCGAGGTCGCGCTGCAGCCCGCGCAGGAGGTTGAGGATCTGCGCCTGCACCGATGCATCGAGCGCCGACACGGGCTCGTCCGCCACGACGATCCGCGGGCCGAGCGCGATCGCGCGCGCGACGCCGACGCGCTGGCGCTGGCCGCCGGAGAACTCGTGCGGATAGCGGTTGTGGTGCTCGGGGTTCAGGCCGACGCTCTCCATCAGCTCCTGCACGCGCCGGCGGCGCTCCGCGCGACCGGGAGCGATGCCGTGGATCGCGAACGGCTCGGCGATGCTCGCGCCGACGGTTCGGCGCGGGTTCAGCGACGAGTACGGATCCTGGAAGATCATCTGCATGTCGCGCCGCAGCGGGCGCAGCTGCGCCCGCGACAGGCTGGAGATCTCACGCCCGCCGACCGAGACCGTGCCCGACGTGGGGCGCAGCAGCCCGAGCAGCAGGCGCGCGGTCGTCGACTTGCCGCAGCCCGACTCGCCGACGATCCCCAGCGTCTCGCCCTCGCGCACGTCGAACGTCAGCCCGTCGACCGCGTGCACGACGCCCGCCCCGCGGCGTCCGATGCCACGCCCCGCCGGGAAGTGCTTGACGAGGTCGCGCACCTCGATCAGCGGTGCGCTCATGGCTCAGGCGCCGCGGGCGGCGACTTGGGCATCGTCGCGGGCGTCGGCGCAGGCGGGGCCGAGGGCGGCTCCCCGGGCGCAGCGGCCGGGGCCGGAGGCGGCTCCCCGGGCGCAGCCGGCGAGGCCGGGGGCGGCTCCACGGGCGCAGCGGACGAGGCGCGGCGCGGCGGCGCGGGCGCGTCCCCGGCGCGCAGCCACGCCCACAACGCTCGCCGCTCGGGACCCGCGAGCAGGCACGCCGTCCGATGCAGCGGATCGCCGTCGCCGGCGACGAGCTCCGGCTGCACGCGACGGTGCGCCTCGCGCACGTACGGGCAGCGCGGGTGGAAGCGACAGCCGCCCGGCCGGTGGATGAGGCTCGGCGGGCGGCCGGGGATCGCGACGAGGTCCTCCTCGCGCGGGCGGTCCAGGCGCGGCATCGAGCGCAGCAGCCCCCACGTGTAGGGGTGCTCGGGCGCGGAGAACAGCGTCGCCGCCGGCGCCTGCTCGACGATCCGCCCGGCGTACATCACCGCGACGTCGTGCGCGAGCCCGGCGACGACCCCGAGGTCGTGCGAGACGATGACGATCGCCATCCCCCGCTCGGCCTGCAGGCGCGCGAGCAGCTCGAGGATCTGCGCCTGCACGGTCACGTCGAGCGCGGTCGTCGGCTCGTCGGCGATCAGCAGCCGCGGGTCGTTGACGAGCGCCATCGCGATCATCACGCGCTGGCGCATGCCGCCCGACAGCTCGTGCGGATAGCCCGCCGCCCGCCGGCGGGCGTCCGGGATGCCGACGAGGTCGAGCAGCTCCAGCGCGCGCCGCAGCGCCTCGCCGCGCCCGACCTCGCGATGCGCGCGCACCGCCTCGACGAGCTGGTCGGAGATCTTGAAGTAGGGATGCAGCGACGACAGCGGGTCCTGGAAGATCATCGCGACGTCGTCGCCGCGAATGCGGCGCAGATCGTCCTCCGTCGCCGTCGCGAGCTCGCGGCCGGCCAGCAGGATCGAGCCCGCGATCCGCGTCCGCGGAGCGCGCGTCAGGCCCATGATCGTCAGCACCGAGACGGTCTTGCCCGAGCCCGACTCGCCGACGATCGCCAGCGTCTCGCCCGCCCGCACCTCGAAGCTCACCCCGTCGACCGCGTGCACGACGCCGTCCGCCGTGTCGAAGGACACGTGCAGGTCGCGCACCGCCAGCAGCGGCGTCGCGGCGACGCTCACGAGTAGCGCACGCGCGGGTCGAGGAACGCGTACAGGACGTCGACGACGAGGTTCGCGAGCACGATGAACAGCGCGCCGACCAGCACCGTGCCCTGGATCAACGGCAGATCGGCGTCGTTGATCGCATCGACCGCCAGCCGGCCGATGCCCGGGATGTTGAAGACGCTCTCGGTCAGGATCGCCCCGCCGAGCACGACCCCGAGGTCGACCCCGGCCGCCGTCACGACCGGCGTGATCGCGCCGCGCAGCCCATGGCGCAGGACGACGCGCCGCGGGCGCAGCCCCTTCGCGCGTGCCGTGCGGATGTAGTCCTGCGACAGCGTCTCGATCAGCGTCGCGCGCAGCAGCCGCGCGTAGATCGCCGCGTACGTCGACGCCAGCACGCACCACGGCATGATCAGCGACGCAAACCAGCGCACGGGGTCGTGGGTGAGCGGCACGTAGCTGCCGGCCCCCGGGAAGACGTGCAGCACGCCGAAGTCGTCGGAGAACAGGTACAGCGCGACGAGCCCGAGCCAGTAGACCGGCGCCGAGATCGCGACGAGCGCGCCGCCCATCGCGAGCCGGTCGAACAGGCTGCCCGGCCGCATCGCCGAGATCACGCCGATCGCGATCCCGGCCGTCAGCCAGACGACGAGCGCGCCGAGCGCGAGCGAGATCGTCGCGGGCAGCCGCTCGAAGATCTCCGACTTCACCGAGGCGTCGTTGTGATAGCTGTGGCCGAGGTCGAAGTGCAGCACGAGACGGCCGAGGTAGTGCGCGAACTGCACCGTCCACGGCCGGTCGAGGCCGAGCTGCACCCGGATCTGCGCGACGACCTCCGGGCTCGGGTTGCGCCCCGCACGCAGCACCGCCGGGTCGGACGACGGCAGCAGGTAGAAGATGACGAACGTGATCAGGCTGACGACGAACAGCAGCACGACCGTCCACAGCAGCCGGCGGATGACGTAGCCGGTCATCGGGCACGAGCCGGCGGCGGCGCGGCGCGCGCGGCCGCGCTCACTTCAGCGACATGTACGACAGGTCCCACGAGACCGTGAACTTGTTCACGACGCCCCGGACGTTGTCCGACACCGAGTTGATCTGGTTGTCCCACAGCCACGGGATGACGTACGCCCGGCTCGTGACCGTGCGGTCGATCTCGGCGTAGTCGCGGGCGCGCTTGACGGGGTCGGTCTCGGCCGCCGCGATGTCGAGGTCCGCGTTGAGCTCGGGGTCGTTGACCTGCGACCAGTCCGGGCTGCCGACGCCGAGGCCCTCGCCGTTGAAGACCGGGTCCAGCAGCGACTGCGGGTCGAAGAAGTCCTTGCCCCAGCCGCCGTTCGGGCACACGGCGACCTTCGCCTTGGGGTCGCCGCACGTCGTCGAGAACGTCGTCGTGCGCGACAGCTGGCGGTACTCGAACTTGAAGCCGAGCTTCTCGAGCTGGCTGCGCACGGCCTGCGCCGTCGTCGACGCCGGCCGCTGGTCGTCGCCGACCATCAGCAGCGGCGGGCCGCTGTAGCGCCCGCTCGGGTAGCCGGCCTTGCGCATGTAGCTGCGCGCGAGCGCGAGGTCGCCGTTGGGGTTCTTCATGAACGCGAGCGTCCCCTTCAGGCCGCCGGCCTGCGCGAAGCCGCTGATCTCCGGGGGCAGGAAGTGCGTCGCGATCGGGCCGAGGGTCGGGCCGCCGCGCGTGAGCCGCAGCGTGTTGCGGTCGATGACCGCCGCCGCCGCACGGCGCACGTCGACGTTGTCGAACGGCTTGACGGTCGTGTTGAGCGTGATGAAGCGGTTGCCCTGGCTCGGCACGATCGCGAGCTGGTCGCGGCGCGTGGACAGCGCCGAGCGCAGGATGTTCACCGGGGGCGCCGCGAAGTCGCCGCTGGCGAAGCTCTTGCCGCTGAGGATCCGCCGGCTCGCGACGTCGATGTCGTTGCCGCCGAGCAGCGTGATCTTGTCGAGGTAGGCGGGGCGGTAGTCGGTCTTCGGATCCCAGCTCGGGTTGCGCACGAGCGAGATGATGCGGTTCGTCTTGTAGCCGGTGATCGTGCCCTTGCCGTCGTTGGCGATCATGTACGGGCCGGTGAAGACCTGGTGCATCCCGTACGTCGAGGGGTCGTGCTCGTCGTACTTGCTCGCGTAGTCCTGCGGAACCGGGATCGTGCCCGGCAGCGCCAGCGCCTGCCCGTTGGAGATGACGCCGACGGGGTGCGACAGCTTGATGACGAGCGTCGTGTCGTCGGGCGTCTGCAGGCCCGAGATGCTCGTCGCCTTGTGCGCGCGAAACGCCGCCGAGCCGACGATCGCGTTGTAGTAGAAGGGCGAGTACGCGTTGTGCACGGACGTCATGAACGTGCGCTCGAGCGCGTACTTGACGTCGGCGCTCTTGACCGTCCGCGTCTGCAGCGGCGGGCTGTAGCGGATGTCCGGCTTGATCTTGATCGTGACGGTCTTGCCGTCGGGCGAGGTCTGCGGCATCGACGCGGCGAGGTCGGGCGACGGCGTCGTGTCGGACGGCTTCCAGCCGTAGAGCTGGCGCTGGGTCGGACCCGCGAGGGCCTGGTAGTCGTACGTGTAGTACCAGTAGCCGGGATCGAGGCTCGTGACGTCCTCGACCGAGAGGACCGTCAGCTCGCCGCCGCGCTTGGCGGGGCCGCTGCCACCGACCGACCTGTTGAGCGTGACGGTCGTGCTGCCGGCGCCCCCACCGCCGCATCCGGATGCGACGAGCGTGAGCGCGAGCGATACGACGAGTGCAGCGACGACGCTGAGCTTGGGCATGGCGGTCCTTTCCCCGTGAGTCCTTCGCGCCACCGCGCCGGCGGCGATCCGATCCGGCGCGTTCATGCGGCCGCCCTCGGATCGAGTGCGTCCTGCAGCCCATCGCCGAGCAGGTTGAAGGCCAGCACCGTGCAGAGCAGCGCGAGCCCTGGGAACAAGATGTACCACCACGCAGACGGAAAGGCCGTGATCGCGTCGGAGATCATCGCACCCCAGGAGGCCGTCGGAGGCTGGACGCCGACGCCGAGGAACGACAGCGCCGCCTCGAGCAGGATGTTCTGCGGGACCAGCAGCGTGCCGTAGACGATGATCGGCGCCGCGAGGTTCGGCAGGATGTCGCGCACGACGATCCGCCGGTCCGACGCGCCGAGCGAGCGGGCGGCCTCGACGAACTCCTGCTCGCGCAGGGACAGCACCTGACCGCGGACGATGCGCGCGATCGTCGTCCAGTTCACGACGACGATCACGAGGATCACGACGCCGAGGCCGGGCTTGATCGCGCCGCCGAGGCAGCCGTTGCCCAGCGAGCAGGCCGAGGCGATGCCGAGCGCGAGCAGCAGGATCGGGAACGCGAGCATCACGTCGACGAGGCGCGACAGCACACCGTCGACCCAGCCGCGGTAGAAGCCCGCGAGCAGCCCGATCGCGACGCCGATCGCGACCGACAGCAGGGTCGCGAGGATCGCGACCTCGAGCGACACGCGGGCGCCGTAGAGCACGCGGGCGAAGACGTCCTCGCCGTTGGGGTCGACGCCGAGCGGATGGGCTCGACTGGGCCCGGTCGGCGTGCCCGTGAAGGAGTCCAGCGCGCTCGCGTCCTGGGCGTTGGGACCGGGCGTGCCGGCGATCGAGACGATCAGCGGCGCGGCGACCGCGACGACGACGAGCAGCGCGATGAACGCCAGCGCGACGGTCGCCACGCGGTCGCGGCGAAATCGCCTCCAGAACAGCTGCAGCGGCGAGCGTGCCGCCACCTCCGGGTCGCCCGCGACGGCGCCGCCGAGGGGGTCGCCCGGTCCCGGGGCGAGCTCGGACGCAGCGCTGTGCACGGCACTGACCATACGCCGCGTCGCGTGTCGTGGCGAGGGTCCGGGCGCCGTGGCGGCGGGCCGGCCGCGTCCGGGGCGCGGTCCGGCGCGGGGCTCGACGGCGGGTCCCGACGCGTCAGCGGCGCGGCCCTCGGGCCGGCGAGCGAGGCCGTCAGTCGAGGTACGCGACGACGTCCTGCACCGCGGCGCGCTCGGGCGCGCGCGGCTCCTGGCGCGGATGGCCGAGGTGCAGCAGGCCGAGGACGCGCTCGTCCTCGCCGACGCCGGCGGCGGCCCGGCCGGCCGGCTCGCGCAGCACGGCGGGCGTGCGCCAGTAGCCGGCGAGCCCGCGCCCGTGGGCGGCGAGCAGCACGACGTACGCCGCGCCGGCGGTCGCGAGGACGTCCTCCTCGTCGAGGATCGGGTCGCCGGACCGCAGCGCCGCCGAGACGACGACGAGCGTCGGCGCCCGGGCGAGCTTCGCGGCCGCGATCGGGTCGTCGACCGCCGTCTTCAGGCGCTCGAGCGACCGCGGCCCGAGGACGCGGAAGCGCCAGGGGTTCGTGAGCTTGTGGTTCGGTGCCCAGCGGGCCAGCTCGAAGAGCTCGTCGAGCGTCGCGCGGTCGACGGGCTCGGGTGCGTAGGCCTTGTGCGTGCGGCGGGTGCGGATCGCCTCCTCGAGCTCCATGCGGCTACTCCTCGTCGTCGTCGTCTTCGTAGAGCGACTCGTGCGCGATCTGGGTGCCGTCCTCGTCGAACAGCAGGCACTCGAGCGTGCCGCCGCGGTAGCCGTCGGGGGCGAGCAGCGTGAAGCGGTTGCCCTCGAGCATGCACTGGTCGACGACGAGGTGGGCGAGCTCGGCCGTCACGATCTCGCCGCCGTCGACCATCGGGCGGCCCCAGACGAGCGTCATCTCGGCGCTGTCGCCGTTCTCGCCGCGCCAGATCCCGACGACCTCCTCGCAGAGGTCGAGCTCCCAGTCGGGGTTCTCGGCCGCGGTCTCGGGCGTGAAGTCCGCGACGGCCGCGAACTCGCTCGGCTCGCGGTCCTCGCCGCCGGGCCGGAAGGAGACGTAGCCGAAGAGCTCGTAGCCCGTCGAGGTCAGCGTCGTGGCGGGGATGTACGTGCGGCCGTGCCACGTGCGGTCGGGATAGAACGTCACGTCGCCGGGGTCGCCGAGCCCGTCCTCCTCGTCGCTGAGCGGGTCGCACGCCCCGAGGAAATGGCGCTTGAGCGTGGCTGCCCAGCGACCGTCGGGCAGCGGATCCTGGGGCGGCTCGGCGACGAAGCGGCAGACGAAGTTCGGATCGGCGGGCATGGCGCCGGAGTGTAGGGCGGCCGTCGCCGATCGCCGCTACAGCTCGAGCAGCAGCGTGACCGGGCCGTCGTTGACGAGCTGCACCTGCATGTCGGCCCCGAACACGCCGCCCTGCGCGTGCAGACGCGCGCGGAAGCGCTCGTACAGCGGCTGCGCGATCTCGCCGGGAGCGGCCGCGACGTAGGACGGGCGGTTGCCCTTGCGGGCGTCGCCGTAGAGCGTGAACTGGCTGACGACGAGCACCTCGCGCTCGCCGAGCGGCTCGTTCATGCGGCCGTCGGCATCGGGGAAGACGCGCAGCGCGCGGACCTTGTCCGCGAGGCGGTCCGCGACCACCTCGCCGTCCTCATGGGTGACGCCCAGCAGGACGAGCAGCCCCGGCCCGATCGCCGCGACGCGCTCGCCGTCGACCGACACCGACGCGCTCGTCACGCGCTGGACGAGGGCGCGCATGCAGCCGCTACAGAGGTGGACGCGGTCGTCACGACCGCGCCGGTACGGTTACTTCTTCTTCCGCAGGAGGATGCGCACACGTCGCGCTACGACCAGCGCCTGCGAGAACTCGGTGAACTACTTGGGTCCGATTCGGCCATCCATAGGGGCATGATGGTAGCGCGACAGAGGTGCTGTGGTGGAAGCGGCCGATCCTCGCGCATCGCGGCCCTGCTCGCGGCCGGGATGCTCGGCACAGCGCCTTCGGCGGCGGGCGCGCAGCCGACGGTGAGGATCATGCGCTCGCCAGCGATCTTACGCGCGGGAGACGTTGCGCGAGTGGTCGTTCAGACCGATGGGCTGAGCGTGTGCTTGCTGAGGCTCACGGCCCATCACGGCCACACTCGCAGCTCACGTGTTGCCGTGTCGGGCAGCAGCACGGTCGACTGGCGCTGGATGGTGCCGCGACAGGCCGCGTCTGCAGACTGGACGATGATCGTGCGATGT
>DATAZX010000003.1:0-4175 GCA_036271815.1 Solirubrobacteraceae bacterium | reverse complement strand
TTGCGGAGGAATCGAACGGTCTGCGCCTCTCGCAGCGTCTCCTCGTTCATCGACGTGGACACGACGATGACGGGCAGCTCGGCCCAGCGGTCGTGCGTCTTGAGGAACGACAGCACCTGCCAGCCGTTGACGATCGGCATCATGAGATCGAGCACGATGAAGCACGGCAGCGGGACGTCGGGACGAAGCAGGAAGTCGAGCGCGGCGGTGCCGTCGCGCGCGGAGACGACGCGGTGGCCGGCCTGCTCGTCGAGCACCTGGCCGAGCGTCTCGAGGAGGTCGCCGTCGTCGTCGACGATCAGCACGGAGCGATCGCAGCGTGCGCGCGTGCCCGACTTCCCCGACTGGCGACCTGAGTCCATCGGAGTGCGATGTTGGCACCGCCGGACCCCGTCGTCACTTCGCCGCAGATGGGACAACTGCGTCGGGCCGCTCCCGAGCGCACAGGGGTATCGGCCCGACGCCTCGGCCCGAGCGCCGCGGCTTCCGCGCGCGCTCCGAGCGACGCGCACGCCGACGAAACTGGAGCCTCGATCGCGTCGCGGCGTGTCCGCGTCTCTGGTAGGGTGCGAGCCGATGCACGCCCGACCTCTCGACGAGCCTGTGCGATGGTGAACGCGGCGCGGCGCTTCGATTTCGCCCGCGCCGGGGGCGTCGCGCTCGCCGCCGCGGCGGCGCTGGCGGCGGTCGCCGGCTGCCCTGGCAAAGAGCCTTATTACCTCGATGACGGCGCCGGCGGCACGCTCACGTCGACGTCGCAGTCGAGCAGCAGCCAGGGCTCGGCTGCGGGCCCGACCACGTCGTCGAGCAGCGGACAGGGCGGAGACGGCGGAGACGCCTGCGCCGGCGTCACGTGCGTCGCGTTGGACGCGTGCCACGTCGCCGGCGCGTGCAACCCGGCGAACGGTCAATGCAGCGAGCCCGTCGGGAACGACGGCGCGCAGTGCGACGACGGCGACGCCTGCACGATCATGGATGCTTGCCGCCACGGCGCGTGCATCGGCCTTCCGACGATGTGCCCGGGTGACGCGTGCAACATGCCCGGCGCGTGCGACCCGCAGACCGGCGCGTGCGCCGCCGCGACGCCCGCGCCCGACGCGACGCCGTGCCCCTGCGGCGCGTGCAGCGCCGGCGTCTGCGGCGCGACCCTCCTCGGCACGACGGCGATCGGACCCGGCACGCCGCAGCCCGACACGATCGCGGTCGACGGGCTGCACCTCTATTTCGCGAACCTGTATGCAGGCTTTGCGGGCGAGGCCTCCGTGGGTTGGCTCCCGAAGGTGGGCGGCGCGAACATCCCGCTCGACACGGGCCTGACCAACGCGAGCGGCGTGACCGTCTCCGCAGGTATCGTGTACTTCACCGACGACAGCGGCATCTGGAGCATGCCAGTCAACCAGAGCACGGGGACGACGCTGCTGCTCGCCAACCAGCCCACCGGCCAGCGGTACACGAACCTCGCGACCGACGACGTGAACGTCTACGCCACCGACCCGTTCGGAGGAGCCGTCACCGCCGTGTCGATCGCCACCGGCGCCATGACGCCGCTCGCGACCGGCCAGGAGAGCCCGGAGGCCATCGTGACCGACGGCGTGAACGTCTATTGGATCGACTCGACGCCTGCCATCATGCAACAGCCGGTCGTCGGCGGGACGATCACCCCCATCGTGCCGTTGGGGGTCGAGGGGCTCGCGACTGACGGCGTGAACGTCTATTTCGCCGACGTGTCGGGCAACATCGGCTTCGTCCCGGTCGGCGGCGGTCAGGTCACCACGCTCGCGTCGGGCCAGCCGAACCCGCGCGGCATCACGGTGACGGCGTCGGCGGTGTACTGGACCAACTACAACGACGGCAGCAACGGCTCCGTCTCGAAGATCGCTCTCGTCGGCGGTAACGGCATGGCGCAGCAGATCCCGGGATCGCTCGCCGTCGCGCCGCTCGCGATCACGCACGACGCGCAGTGCATCTACTGGTTCGACATCGGGAACGCGCAGGCGTTCAGCGCGCCGCAATAGGACGAGACACCGCCTCGTCGCGGCCCTTGGAGGACAACCTCGTATGAAGCGCGATCTTGCACTCATTCTCTTGTCGTGCGCGTCGGTTGGCTTGGTCACCACCGCGCCCGCGCGGAGCTACGCGGGTGGCGGCGGCGGCACGGGCGGCGGCGGCGCGGCGGGGTGTGGCTCCGCCGGCGGCGCCGGTGGAGCGGGTGGGTCGGTCGGCTGCGGCGCCACGGGCGGGGGTGACACCACCTGCTCGAGCTGCACGACGTCCAGCTGCACGGCCTCTTCGTGCTCGACGTCGTGCGGCGGGTCGTGCTGCGACTTCTGCGGCGGCGGGAGCTGCACGTGCAGCGTCACCTCGTGCACCACGTCGAGCACCAGCTGCTCCGGGTGCAGCACCACCGGATGCGGGGACAGCGGCTGCAGCACCGCCGCGTGCGGAGCGGGCGGCGACGACGCGAACGCGAGCGACGACGACTCGGGCGGGTGCACCTTCCAGCCCTCGACCCACGCCGCGACCGGCGCCGCCCCGCTCGGCCTCGTCGTCGCGGTCGCAGCCGCTGCGGCCGGCGCGCGCGGGCGTCGCCGCAAGGGTTAGTGCCTCCGGCCGGAGGCTCTGGCTTCCTCGCTTGAGCTCGCTCCTCGTCCTCCAGCTCGCGCTCGCCGTGTGCGCGGTCGTCGTGATGGGCGTCCGGTCGGCGCGCGCGATCGGCCTGCTGTCGGCAGCGCGAGCGCGGTTCGTGCCATCACCTGTGCTTGGTTTGCCCGGCGACGGGTCGTGGTGTGGGACGCTCGAGGCCGGCGACGGGCGCGCCCCTGGAGCTCCGCTCGTCGAGGTCACGTGGCAGCTCCGCGGCGACGTGAAGGACCGGCGAACCGTCCAGCTCGCGCCGATGGCGCTCGCGATCGACGACGCCCGCGCGCCGATCCGCGCGACGACCTTCGATCTGGTCGCGCCGCTCGAGCACGGCAAGAGCCGCGACGGCGGACACGCGGTTCGCTGCGTCGCGCGTGCTGGAGACGTCGTCCTCGTCGACGGCGTGCTCGCCGCGGCCGAGGAGGGTGGCTTCGTCATCGAGGCGCACGCGGAGCGAGGGCTGCGCGTGGAGACGGCGAGCCTCGCGCGCCACACCGCGCTCGCCGCCTCGCCCGGATGGGTCGCCCCCGCGCTGGTCGTCATCGGCCTGGCGCTCGGCGTGCTGCTCAACACGGCGCAGCGCGCGGCCGACGGCTCGCAGCGCGGCGTGATCGTCGACGCCAACGCCGGCCCCGGGCGCGAGTCGATGCGCATCCAGACCGGCCTCGAGGTGAAGTCGCTCCTCTGGCGGTACACGCACCGACCCAAGGGCGAGAAGTTCGACTCCGGCGACGAGGTGCAGTTCAAGTGCGACGCGTACGAGGCCGAATGCTCCCTCGAGCACGCGCCGCCCGACCCGCGAGGCCCCGCGCGAGCAGCCTTGACGAGCCTGCCCCCTCGCGGCGCTGTTGGTGCTCGCGCTGCGCTCCCGCCGCGCGCGGAAAGAAGCCGAGCTCCGCGAGCGCTCGTCCGCCAGCCGAACCGCCGAGGGCGACGTCTCATGAGTCGATCGACGCGCACGCTGTCTTCGGAATGGCAATCACGTCGATGGAGACGCCTACTCCGGCTGGCACGGAGCGAATTGACGAGGCGCGACCCACGAAGCGCGCGCGGCCGCCGCTCCACTGCTCACGGCTGGACGCTCGGAGCGTGACGGTGCACGACCATCCCATCGACCGTCGAGCCGTGACCGCGCCCGCGCTTCGTGGCGATCGCCCCATGGCCCACGGCAACATCAAGGAATGTAGGCGAGCGTTGAAAACCGCTGAATTTTGGACGACGCGGCGAAGTGGGCCGGCGTGACGCCGACCGGGGACCATCTGGGCGACCGCACAAAAAGCGTGAAGGCCAGGGAGCTTCAACCTCCCTGACCTTCGGGATCACGCGGCCGTGATCGCGACGACGTGTCGCACCTCGGCGGCTGGGTGGCCCACTTTTCGGGCGGCGCGGCCGTGTCCTCCCTTCGCCTCATCATCTGCGCCCGGGCCGGTGTTGCCGAGCATCCAGAAGCGCGGAAAACGGAGCAGCCCGGCCGGACGTGGGTCCCTGCCGGGCTGCAGCGGTGTTCGCGAGCGTTCAGGTCTCGCCGTCGTCGG
>DATAZX010000002.1:0-12054 GCA_036271815.1 Solirubrobacteraceae bacterium | reverse complement strand
CGCCGGCCAGCTCGGTCTTCGCGGAGTTCGAGTACACGACCAGCCCGCCGCGCATCACGGCGGACGATCCCGGCAGCTCGGTCAGCCGGCCGGCCAGCAGCCCGCCCGTGCACGACTCCGCGACCGCGATCGTCTCCCCCGCGTCGCGCAGCAGCGCGAGCACCTGCCGATCCACGGTCGTGCCGTCGTCGGAGAAGAGCGTGTCCGCATGACGCGTGCGCACGAGCGCCTCGAGCTGCGCGTAGACGTCCGCGTCCGCGGGCTCGTAGCGCGTCACGACCTCGACCCCGCCGCGCCGCAGGCACGTCGTGACCTCCAACCGGTCGAGATCGATCCCCGCGGAGGCCGCCGCCCGCAGCGTCGCCGCGATCTCGGACTCGGGCATGCCGAACAGCCGCAGCATCGCGCGGCGGTACTCGACCGCGCCCGCGAGGGCGGCCTGCACGAGCGGCGTGCCGACCGCCGTCTCCCACATCGGCTGCAGCTCGCGCGGCGGCCCCGGGAGGACCACGACGGTCGGCTCGGAGCCCGACGCGGGCGTCACGACGAGCCCCGGCGCCGTCCCGACCGGCTCGAGCACGAACGCCCCCGACGGGATCACCGCCTGCTTGCGGTTGGACAGCAGCACGGCCTGCGGATCGAGGTCCGGCCAGCGCTTCATGAGCGGCTTCAGGATCTCCCCGATCCGCCCCTCGAGCTCGACGTCGAGCACCATCTCGCGACCTTGGAAGCGCCCGACGACCTCCGCCGTGAGGTCGTCCGCCGTCGGCCCGAGGCCGCCGCTCGTCACGATCAGCGCGCAGTCCTCGGCGGCGAGGAAGCGCAGCGCGCGCAGGATCTCCTCGGGCCGATCGCCGACGACGACGATCGCCGCCGTGTCGGCGCCGAGCTCGAGCAGGCGATCGGACAGCCACGGGCCGTTGCGGTCCGAGACGCGTCCGGTGAGCACCTCCGTGCCCGTGACGACGATCCCGGCGCGGACGCTCACGGCCGGCAGACCGGGCGCTTGCTCTTCGACAGCGGGCGCCGGCCGCTGCCCGGCGTGATGTCGTAGCCGATCCCGTCCGTCGCCGCGGGGACGGTCCTCGTGCGACCGTCGATGACGAGCTTCGCGGCGTCGTTGCCGAGCGTGAGGCGCAGGTGCTTGGAGCTGTAGGTCTTCGTCTTCTGGTCGGCGACGAGCGTCTGGCCGTCGATGAGCGTCTTGTCGCCCGCCTTCAGGCAGACGTTCACGTCGCCCGTGGCGACGATCTGCAGGCGCACCTTGCGCGGCGCGGCCGGTGGTGGCGGCGGCGGCGCGGCGGGCTGCGTCGCGGTCTGCGACTGGACCGTGTTCGGGGCGGCGCTGGACGGCGACTTCGAGTCGTCGTGGCCGAGCAGGTCGAGCACGACGATCAGGCCGGCGAAGATCAGCACGAGCACGAGCCAGCGCGGCACGACCGGCCCCTGGCGCCGGCGCTCGCGGCCCGGCGCCGCCGCGCTGATGGGCTGCAGCTCGACCTCGCTCAGGTGCTCGTGGCGCAGCTTGTACTCGTCGACGAGCAGCTTGGCGTCGAGATCCAGCGACTCCGCGTACGTGCGCAGGAAGCTCTTGACGTACGTCGGCCCCGGGAGCAGGTCCCACTCCTCGTTCTCGAGCGCACGCAGGTACTTCGCGCGGATCTTCGTCTCCGCCTCGACCTCGGAGATGTCGATCCTGGCGCGCATCCGCGCTTCGCGCAGCGTGGCTCCGATGTCCGGCATCAGTGGTCGCTCACGGGCCTCAGGCTACTCGTGGACCGGCTCGGGTTCGGCGGGCTCGAGCGCGGGCTCGGCGACCACCGCGTCCGCGGTGCCGGCGCCTCGCTCGCGCAGGTTCGCGATGAAGCGCTCGACGTCGCCGGCGCCGACGATCACCTGGCGCGGCTTGGAGCCCTCGTAGCCCGAGATCACGTTGCGCCGCTCGAGCATGTCGATGAGGCGTCCCGCGCGCGTGTAGCCGAGTCGCAGGCGGCGCTGGAGCATCGACGTGGACGCGGTCCCCATCTCGACGACGAGGCGGATCGCGTCCTCGAGCAGCGGGTCCTCGTCGGGGTGCAAGACGTCGTCGCGTCCTGCAGCGCCGCCTCCGGCGTCCGTGTCCTCGCCCTCGACCTCCTCGAGCAGGTCCTCGCGCATCTCGGGCTCGCCCTGGCGGCGCCAGAACGTCGTCAGCGCCTCGATCTGCGGCTCGTCGATGTACGCGCCCTGGATGCGCTGCAGGCGCGACGTGCCGACCGGCGAGAACAGCATGTCGCCCTGGCCGAGCAGCGACTCGGCGCCGTTCTGGTCGAGGATCACGCGCGAGTCCGTCTGCGAGCTCACGCTGAACGCGATCCGCGACGGGACGTTCGCCTTGATCATGCCCGTGATCACGTCCACGCGCGGGGACTGCGTGGCGAGCACGAGGTGGATGCCGACCGCGCGCGCCTTCTGCGCGAGGCGGATGATCGAGTCCTCGACGTCGGCCGGCGCGACCATCATGAGGTCGGCGAGCTCGTCGATCACGCAGAGGATGTACGGCAGCTCGGAGTCGCCGCGCTTGATCCGCGAGCGGTTGAGCTCGATCAGCGAGCGCGTCTTGGCCAGCGACATGATCGAGTAGCGCTGCTCCATCTCGCGGACGAGGTTCTGCAGCGCGTTGGCGGCCATCCGCGGGCTCGTGATGACGGGCGTCAGCAGGTGCGGGATCGACTCGTAGTGGTTGAGCTCGACCTGCTTCGGATCGATCAGGACGAGCCGCAGCTCGTGCGGCGTCGCCTGCAAGAGCAGCGACGACAGCATCGCGTTGATGCAGGCCGACTTGCCGGCGCCGGTCGTGCCGGCGACGAGCAGGTGCGGCATCTTCGCGAGATCGGCGCCGATCGCCTTGCCGGCGACGTCCTTGCCGAGCCAGATCGTCAGCGGCGACCAGCCGGCGGGCGCGTTCTGGAAGACGTCGCCGAGCTGGACGATCCGCCGGCGCGTGTTCGGGACCTCGACCCCGACGGCGGTCTTGCCGGGGATCGGGGCGAGGATGCGGATGTCGGTCGCCGCGAGCGCGTAGGCGAGGTCATCCTTGAGCTGGGCGACCTTGCTCATCTTGATGCCGGGCGCGAGGCGCAGCTCGAAGCGCGTGATGTGGGGGCCGGCGACCGTCCCGACGATCTTCGACTCGACGCCGAAGTGTCCGAGCGCCTCGACGAGCCGGGCGGCCGTCTTCGCCTGGCCGGCCGTGTCGGGGCGCGTCTGCTCGGCGGTCGAGCGCTTCAGCAGGCCGACGCTCGGCAGCTGCCAGTGGAAGTCCGGGTCGTCGGTGATCGAGCCGCGCAGGCGCCCCTGCGGGGTGAGGTCGTCCGCGGTCGGCACGCGGTGGCGGGGCTGCACGCGCGTGACGTCGTCAGCGCCCTCGCCGGCGCCGTCGTCGCCCCCGGCCGCGGCCGCGTCCGCGTCCGCGTCATCGCTCGGAAGCTCGACCGGCTCGAGGATCGCGGGCGCGTCGTCGGGCTCGAGCTCGTTGAGCGCGAGGTCGTCCTGCGGCTCGTCCTCGGGGATCGGCTCGCCGAAGAGGTCGGGGTAGCGCGTGGCGCCGTCCAGCGACGGCGCGTCGAGGTGCGAGGCGGTGATGATGACCTCGCCGTCCTCGGGCTCCGGCGGGTGCACGGGCTCATGCGCGAAGTCGAGATCGTCCGCGGGGTCGGGCTCGGAGTCGCCGGCGGCGCGGCGCTTGGGGGCGCGCGCGACCTTCTCGCGCTCGCGCGGTGCGACCCGGGGCCGCGCGGGGACGGCGCGGCCGAGCGCGCGCGTCGTGTCGGCGAGGCCCGAGCCCGTCGCCCGCAGCACGCCCGCGACCGAGGCACCGGTCAGCAGCAGCACGCCCGCGACGAAGAGGAAGACCGCGAGGATGTGGGCGCCGATCGTCGATACCGCCGTCGCGGTCGCGTACAGCAGCGCATCGCCGGCGATCCCGCCGCGCAGCTCGAAGAAGTGCGCGTTCCAGTAGCCGTGGCGCACGCCGGCCGGCCCGAGGCCGAACGTCCCCGCGGCGAGCGCCAGCGTCAGCGCGGCGAACAGGCACAGCGCTCCGGCTCGAAACGGCCGTACCGCCGGCAGCACGGGCCGCAGGACGAACAACGCGCCCGCCGCCACGACCGCGACCGGGACGCCGAGCGCGACCTGTCCGACGAGGTAGGCGAGGCCCTTCGTCGCGGCGTGGCCGACCGCCCCACCGTCCCAGCCGAGGTACACGGGGAACGCGAGGAACACGCCGACCGCGACGAGCCCGAGGCCGATCAGGTCGAGGTGGCGCTGCTCGAGCCGCGGCACGCGCATGGCGTCGATCGACGAGCGCCGCGCGCGGGCGCGCGGCTTGGGCTTCGCCTGGGAGCGGGTGGATGCGGTCTTTCGGGCAGCGGCCATGGTCGGCGGGAACGGCTTTCGACGCGGGCGTCGGCCCTCCTGCCCGACCTTGCTGGCGCTGGCCGCGCGCATCCGCGCGATGCTCACCGAGCAGCCTTCTCAGGGACGTCCGTCACACGATCGGCCCCTCACGGCTCTTGATGGTTGAACGCCATGATGCGACGCTCGAATCCCAGCGCCAGATCCAAGAGCTTTCCCAGCGACTTCGACGCGTTCTACGTCGAGCATGCCGAGAGGCTGTTGGTGTATTTCACGCGTCGCACGTTCGATGTCGATGTCGCCAGCGATCTCACCGCCGAGACGTTCGCCACGGCGTTGCGCTGCCGGCACCAGTTCCGAGGGCGATCGGGTGAGGAGGCCGGCGGCTGGCTGTACGCGATCGCGCGTCATCAGCTTGGCCACTTCGCTCGACGCGGCGACGCTGAGCAGAGGGCGGTACAGCGGCTCGGCATCACCGTGCCCGTCATCGGGCCGGAGGATCACGCGCGCATCGTCGAGCTGGCCGGACTGGCCGAGCTGCGCGGCGCTGTAGCCCATCAGTTCGGCCTGCTCACCGACGACCAGCAGGCGGCGGTACGACTTCGCGTCCTCGACGAGCTCGAGTACGACGAGGTGGCCCAGCGGCTGCGCATCTCCGAGGCCACGGCTCGCGCGCGCGTGTCCCGCGGGCTGCGGGAGCTTGCCACGGCCCTGGAGAGCCTTGGACCCGGCACCATGAAGGAGGCAACATGACCGACCGCTCGACACCGAGCCACGAGCTGGCCTGTCTCTCGCAGTTGCGGGCAGAGCTCCAGCAAGCCGAGCAGCTGCAGCGCGAGCGCGGCGTTCGGCCACTCACGCGGGTCCGACGCCATGCGCGACGGCTGCTGCATCCCGCACCGGCTGCCCTCGCCCTCGCGCTCGCCGGAAGCGGCGTCGCGGCGGCGACCGGCATCGTCCCCGCGGCGTGGCAGCCACACTTCGGCAGCCCGGGCTCGGCTGAGCAGCAGCCCACTGTCACCGCAGGCAAGCCGCCGGCACGCCAACTCGCCACGATCGGGATCCTACGACGGTCACAGACGCCAGCCGACCGCGACGCCGCGACCCTCGCACTGCGCTACTTCGGCACCTCGACGCAGGGCGTGCGGACGGACTACATCCACAGCCTCGACCTCGCGGATGGCCACAAGGCGGTGCTTGTGCCCGCGACGACCTGGCACGCCCGTATCCCCAACACGGGAGATCTCTCCAAGCGCGATGTCGTCTGCCTGTTCATTGCCGACGACAACGGCGACGGTGGTGTGAAGGGCTGCTACACGACGGCGGAGGTCCTCGACGCGACGGCTCACCTCGCGCTCGGGACCACCTTCTACAGCCTGCTTCCAGACGGGGTGACACGCGTCGAGGCCGACTTCGGAGATGGCCGCGTCGTCGGCGCTGCGGTAGCCGACAACGTGGCCGCCGTCATCGCTCCCACCGGCATGGCGCCCTGGCCGATGACCATCACGTGGCTGGCAGCCGACGGCTCGACGGTCAAGACCAGTGTCCTGGGACGCACTCCCCTCCCCGTACCGCCGTCGAGTCCGGGCGGTTCGTGACCTCGACGACCGTCCCTCGGGTCAACCCCGATACCCGGACCCCGCGTCACGTCCCTGTCACCTCACACCAAATATCGGCGCGACTCCGGCCATTTTACGGGTCTCCTGACGTTCCCGTGGGTGAGGTGAGCCGCTGATCAGGGGCGCACGCCGCGCCGCGCCTAGGGTTCTGGCTTCTTGAGGACCCAAACCAAGAGGAGCGGGAAACGGCGTGCGCGGAACAAGGGTATGGGAGCGGCTGCTGGGCTTGCAGCGTGCGGTTGTGGAAGACGTGAAAATCGGCATTGAGGACGAGATCGTCGTCGTGGTCCGGCCGGTCTGGCGCGAGCGTGATCGTTGCGGTGTGTGCCGGCGCCGATGCGCAGGGTTTGATCTCGGTGAGGGCCGTCGGCGTTGGCGCGCGCTGGATCTCGGCACGACGCTGGCGTTTGTGGAGGCCGATGCGCCACGGGTGCGCTGTCGGCGTCACGGCGTGGTCGTCTGCGCGGTGTCGTGGGCGCGTCATCGCTCGCGTTTCACGCGGGCGTTTGAGGATCAGGCGGCGTGGCTGGCCGTCAACACGAGCAAGTCCGCGGTCGCCGAACTGATGCGCGTCGCGTGGCGCACGGTCGGCGCGATCTGCGAACGCGTCGCCGACGAGGCGCAGCGTCAGACTGATCTGCTGGACGGCCTTCGCCGGATCGGGATCGATGAGATCTCGCATCGCAAGAGCCAGCGCTACCTGACCGTCATCGTCGATCACGACACGGGCCGGCTGGTCTGGGCTGCGGCCGGCCGCGACCGCAGGACCGTCGAGGCGTTCTTCGACGCGCTCGGGGAAATGCGCTGCAAACAGATCAAACCGGATGGTCAGCGTCGGTCGCTGGTCGCCGACGCCGACGGCGTGGTCAGCGCGACGCTCACCGGCGCGAAGGAGATCACCGTCAGCACGCCCGCCGCGACGTCAACGATCGCCATGCCCGTTGCGCCGCCGCAGCCACCACCGGTCGCGTAGCCGCCCGACGCGAGCCGCCGCTTGGCAGCAGGACCCGGCACTGTCGCCGGGTCCTGCTGGGCGGCGAAGCCGCCCGCCACGCACGGCTCGGTGCTAGAGCGAGATGGGCCACACGGCCGATGCGCCCTCACGGTGCTGCGATCTAGCCTCGCCCTCGAGCCGGCGAGCGCCGGGATCCGAGGACGAAATCCCGCATCGATCGGAGATCGAGCCCATGAGCATCTTGGGCAGCAGATGGACCGCCGGCGCCGCGCCGGCGGGGGTGTCGCGCTTGCCTGCATGACGAGCGCGTCCGCTCAACCGGCCACCGCGGCGCGCGCGGCCGCCAACCCGAGCGCGACGCTCGTCGCACAGCTGCCGGCGAACGACACCGTGCTCGACGCGAGCCCCGATCCGACCGGCCGCACGATCTACTTCACGACGCGCGGCAGCGACGGACGCGGGATCTACCACGTCCCCGCCGCGGGCGGCGCCAAGCACGCCGTGCTCGTCGGCGGGCCGCTGCGCGCGCCCGCGGGCTCGCCGTGTCCGACGACGGCCGGCGACTGTACGTCGCCGATGGCGCCGCCGACCGCATCCTCGTCGTGCCGGTCGCGGGCGGCGGCGCCACGTACACGCTGCGCGGAACGGCCGGCAGCGCCCCGCGCGGCCTCGAGATCCAGGCACTCGAGGGCCGCTCGTTCGTCGTCTACACGGGCCGGGTCCACGGCAAGCCCGCCCTGCTGCGGATCGCCGCGGCCGGCGCGCCGAAGCCGACGGTCCTGCTCGAGGGCGCACCGCCGCGAGCCCCCGACGGTGTCGCGATTTCGAAGACCGGCGCGATCTACGTCAGCGATCACTCGGACCCGAGCGGCGGTCGCGCGCTGCGCATCGCGGGCGGACAGGTCACGACGGTCGCCGATCACATCCTGCTCGGCCACCCCGGCGGGACCGCGCTGACGCTCGACGAGTCCAAGCTGCTGATCTCCTCGCTGAAGCGCGGGGCGGGCACCGCGCGGGTGCTCATCGTCGACACCGTGTCCGGCGCGACGAGCACGTTCGACGACGTCATCAGCGCCAACCGCGGCGCCGGTGGCCTGCATCGTGCCCGCGCGGCGGTGTCCTTCGGTGGGGCCGGCGTCACGCGAACGGGCCGCGTGTACCGCGTAGACCCCTGAACCCTCTCGGCCGCCGGCTTGAGCGAGGCTTAACCCCTGCTTGAGCCGCGGCCCTACCCTTCCTTTAGCCATGATGGACCGCCCACCACGCGTGCTCGTCGTCGAGGACGACCACGAGATCGCGCAGGTGCTGCTGCGGTCGCTGCGGATGGAGGGCTACGAGGCGCGCGCGAGCTACGACGGCGAGGCGGCGCTCGGCGACGCGCGCGAGTTCACCCCCGACCTCGTCATCCTCGACCTCGGACTGCCGAAGCTCGACGGCATGGAGGTCGCGCGCCGGCTGCGCGAGGACGGCGACGTGCCGATCCTCATGCTCACCGCTCGCGACGCGCTGGACTCGCGCGTCGAGGGCCTCGATGCCGGCGCCGACGACTACCTCGTCAAGCCGTTCGAGCGCCAGGAGCTGCTCGCCCGCCTGCGCGCGCTGCTGCGACGGCGCCCGCCGCGCGGCAGCGCGTCGCTCGTCGTCGGCGACCTGCAGCTCAACCCCGACACGCACGAGGTGCGCCGCGAGCAGCGCACGATCGACCTCACCCAGCGCGAGTTCGAGCTGCTCGAGTACCTCATGCGCAACGAGCGCATCGTCGTCCCGCGCCAGCGCCTGCTGGAGGAGGTCTGGGGCTACGACCCTTTTGCCACGACGAACACGATCGAGGTCTTCGTCTCCAACCTCAGACGGAAGCTGGAAGCAGGCGATGAACCCCGCCTCCTCCATACGATCCGCGGCGCAGGCTACGTTCTCCGCGCCTAGGCAGGTCCCGATCCGCTGGCGTCTCGCCGGCGGTTCCGCCCTCCTGACGCTGGTGATCCTCTGTGGCTTCGCGGGCGCGGTCGCGGGCCTGACCTCGATCCGGCTGCACCAGGACTTCAACCAGGAGGTCGAGCGTGCGGCGGGGGTGCTGAAGGAGAGCGTGACCTACCAGGGTCCCGGTCAGAGCCTGCGCACCGGCCACTTCTACCTCAGCGGCCTGCAGCCGGACCTCAACGAGTTCACCCTGGGGACCGGCGCGATCATCCGCATCGTCAACTACCAGGGCTACGAGCTCAACAGCACGCGCGTGCAGCGGGACCTCGGGCCGCCGGTGACCGGCTCGACGCAGATCGACGGCTACCGCGTCGAGGCGCGCCGGCTCCCACCGGGCGTCATGGACTCGATCCTCGGGACGGCCAACTCCGACTTCCCCCCGCCGCCCTACTACGTCCAGTACGCGCGTCCGCTGACCCCCGTCGAGGAGACGGTCGGGCGCCTGCGGCTGTTCCTCGTCATCGGCGTGCTCGGGTTCTCCACCCTGGCGCTGCTGGCCGGGCTGATGGTCGCGCGCCGCGCGATGGCCCCGATCGCCGCGCTGACCGCCGCCGCCCGCCGGATCGAGCGCACCCGCGACCCCGGCCAGCGACTGCCCGACATCGAGGCCGACGACGAGGTCGCGGAGCTCGCGCGGACGCTCGAGGACATGCTCCGAGCGCTCGACGCCGCGCGCGCGGAGACCGAGGGCGCGCTGGCGCGCCAGCGCGAGTTCGTCGCAGATGCCTCGCACGAGCTGCGCACGCCGCTGACGAGCGTGCTCGCCAACCTCGAGCTGCTCGCCGACAGCCTCGACGGCGAGCAGCAGGACGCGGCGCACTCCGCGCTGCGCTCCTCGCGGCGGATGCGCCGGCTCGTCGCGGACCTGCTGCTGCTCGCCCGTCACGATGCCGCGCGCCAGGCGCCGCACACGCCGACCAACCTGGGCCAGGTGCTGATCGAGGCCGCCGCCGAGCTCGGCCTGATCGCCGACGAGCACGAGCTCTCGATCGAGCCCAACCGCGCGCTCGTCGACGGCGCCCGCGACGAGCTGCACCGCCTCGCGCTGAATCTCATGGAGAACGCGATCCGCCACACGCCGCGCGGCACGCACGTGCGCGCGGCCGTCGAGCGCGTCGACGACCACGTGCGGCTGACCGTCGAGGACGACGGACCGGGCATCCCGGACGACCTGCGCAGCCGCATCTTCGAGCGCTTCGTTCGCGGCGTCGGCGACCGCGGCGGGTCCTCCGGGCTCGGCCTGTCGATCGTGCATGCCGTGGCCGAGTCGCACGGCGGCACCGTCACGGTCCAGTCGCCGACGAGCAACGGCGCCGGCCGCGCGCTCGGCACGCGCTTCGAGGTCACGCTGCCGCTGTCGGGCAGCGAGCGTCATGCCGAGCTGGCCGAGCAGGCCGAGGCCGAGCCGCTCGACGACCCGGTGCGCACGACCTGAGCGTCGGCCTCGGGTCGCGGGTCGACGGGCTCGGACTGGATCGCCGGCACGCCGAAGACGCGTTCGTACCTGCGCGACACCGGCTCGCGGATAGGTCAGGATGACCGCAGACGACGCGGCCGACCTCGCGTGCTCAGCGACCCCAGTCCACCGCGACGTCGAGCGCTGCGCAGACCTCACGCATGCGCGCGTCGCTCAGCCGACCGAGGCGCTCGACGAGCACGCCGACGCAGACGCTCTCCACCGAGTCCAGGTTCACGGCCGAGATGCGAGGCACGGGGTCGCGCTCGGGCGTGAGCGCCACCTCGCTCGCGAGGCCGCGAATCGTCGTCGTGCAGGGCGCGACGAGCGTGCGCCGGAGCCGCGGGATCGCAGCGTCGCGCGAGAGCACGACGACCGGCCTGCGGCCGACGTCTGGCAGCTCGCACCACCAGACCTCGCCGCGCGCCGGCATCTGGCTCACGACGCCGCCGCGGCCGAGCGAAACGACGCGAGGTCGCCCCATTCGTCGGGCGCGTCGAGTGGCTGCGCGTCGTAGGCCGCGTACGCGGCGTCGATCTCGGCGGCGCGATGACGTGCGAGCAGCGAGGCCAACGCCTCGTCGAGCAGCGCTGAGTCCGTCAGCCCGGCGCGCAGGTTGCGTGCATCGGACAGCAGCTGCCCGTCGACCGTGGTGCTCACGCGCACGCGTGCCATGCCCCAAGTATGCCATGGCTCTGCCACATGCCCGCGATCGGGCCAAGCCCGAGCGGCCGGCGGCGCTCGAGCCCTTCCTCAGACCTCGACCACCACCGGCAGCACCATCGGACGGCGCTTGAGCTTGTTGTAGACGAACGCCGCGAGGTCGTCGTGGAGGATCTGCTGAAGCAGGTCGATCTCGCGGATGTCCTCCTTGGCAGCACGCGCGAGCGACTTGTCGACGGTGTCGCGCAGCTGATCGATGAGCTTGTCGGCCTCGTCGACGAACGGCACGCCGCGGAAGATGACCTCCGGCTCGGCGACCGACGATCCGTCCTGCTCGGAGATCGTCGCGACGACCACGAAGATGCCGTCGGCGGACAGCATCCGCCGATCGCGCAGCGCGACGTCGGTGACGTCGCCGATGTCGACGCCGTCGACGAAGATCATCCCCGACTGCACCTTCTTGCCCCACTTCGCGCCCTTCTCCGTGAGCTCGAGCGGCATGCCGTTGTCGCCCTTGAAGATGTTCTCGGGCGCGATGCCGACGGACTCGGCGAGCTTCGCGTGCAGGTGGATGCGCTTGAAGTCCCCGTGGAACGGCATCACGTACTTCGGCCGCGTCAGGTTGAGCATCAGCTTGATCTCCTCCTGATAGCCGTGGCCGGAGGCGTGGATCGGCGCGTCGCGCGTCGTGATGACGTCGCAGCCGATGTGGTACAGGCGGTCGATCGTGTCGTTGACGGCACGCTCGTTGCCGGGGATCGGCGTGGCGCTGAACACCACGGTGTCACCGGCGTGCAGCTCGACCTGCGGGTGGTCGCGATGCGCCATCCGCCGCAGCGCGCTGAGCGGCTCGCCCTGGGATCCGGTCGAGATCACGACGACCTTGTGATCGGGGAACTGCGACAGCTCGCGCGGGCCGATGATGATCCCCTCCGGGACCTTGATGTGCCCCAGTGAGCGCCCGATGTTCGTGTTCTTGCGCATCG
>DATAZX010000001.1:0-13610 GCA_036271815.1 Solirubrobacteraceae bacterium | reverse complement strand
CGTCGTGCAGACCGGCGTGAAATCCCGCGGATGCGAGAACAACACACCCCACGAATCGCCCAACCACTCGTGAAAGGACACCGGACCCTCACTCGTCTCAGCCTGAAAATCTGGTGCGGTATCGCCGATCGTCAACGCCATCGTCGCCTCCTGAAGAGCTGGGCTTTGTAATTCCGATCCGGTTTCCTGGGATTGATCCTAGCCTACGCCGACGAGGTCCTCGATCGCATGGCGTGCGGCCGCTACCCACCCTGCCCGGTCGCCGGGGTCCGCATCCGCGATCGCGTACGGGATCTCGTTGCGCACGGCCGTCCGCGCGAGCTCCGCCACGCCGGTCGCGAGCACCTCCGGCGGGACCGACCCCGCGGCCTCGTAGACCACGCCGCGAACCGTCGAGTCGATCACGCGACCGAGCATCATCTCCAGCCGCGAGCCATGCAACGCCGCGACGGCCGCCGGATCTCCGCTCGCGGTGCCGAGCGCCCACACGAGGATCGTCACGTTCTCGAGCGCATAGCGCAGCGTCCCGACAACGTCCGGATCGCCGATCCAGCATTCGGCTCCCGCGTCCTCGATCGCGGCACGGCGCGCCTCGCCGCGCGTCACGGCGCGCACCGCGTGCCCGTCGGCGACGAGCGATCGGGTCAGCGCGAGCCCCCGGCAGCCGCCGCCGACGAGCAGGATCCGCACCGATCAGGCCTCGCCGAAGATGGTCGCAAGCGGTCCGCGCATGCGCCTACGCTAACCGTCGTGGACTTCGACCTCACCGCCGAGCAGCAGCTCGTCCGCGAGACGGCGCGCGCGTTCGGCGACCGCGAGATCGTTCCACGCGCACGCGAGAACGCGCGCAACGCGCACTTCGACCTCGAGCTCGTCGCCCTGCTGGCGCGCCAGGGCTACCTCGGCGCGATCGTCCCGCGCGACTACGGCGGCGCGGGCCTCGACAACGTCACCTACGCCGTCCTCGTCGAAGAGATCGGCCGCGCCGACGGTGCGATGCGGACCGTCGTCAGCGTGCAGACGTCGCTCGTCTGCGGCTCGATCCTGCGCTGGGGCGACGATCGCCAGAAGCGCGCGTACCTGCCGCGGCTGTGCAGCGGCGAATGGCTGGGCTGCTTCGGTCTGACCGAGCCCCACGCCGGCTCGGACGCCGCGAGCCAGCGCACCCGCGCGCGCCGCGTCGACGGCGGCTGGCGCATCGACGGCGCGAAGATGTGGATCTCGCTCGGCAACCACGCCAGGCTCGCGCTGATCTTCGCCCAGACCGACCCGTCGCTGGGCCATCGCGGCCTCGCGTGCTTTCTCGTCGACACCGGCCAGGCCGGGTTCGCGACGCAGGAGATCCACCACAAGATGGGCCTGCACGGCTCCGACACGGCCGCGATCTCGCTCGACGACGTCTTCGTGCCCGACGAGGACGTGCTCGGGGAGGTCGGGCAGGGCTTCAAGGTCGCGATGAGCGCGCTCGACGGCGGGCGCCTCTCGGTCGCCGCGGGCTGCGTCGGCGTCTGCCAGGGCTGCCTCGACGCATCCGTCGCGTACGCGCGGCAGCGCGAGCAGTTCGGCCGCCCGATCGCGAGCTTCCAGCTCGTGCAGGCGATGCTCGCCGAGATGAGGGTCCGCACGGACGCCGCGCGGATGCTCGTCTGGCGCGCCTGCTTCCTGCGCGACGAAGGCCGCCCCTGCTCGACGGAGATCTCGATCGCGAAGCTGCACGCGACCGAGGCCGCCGTGTGGTGCGCGGACGAGGCGATCCAGGTCCACGGCGGCGCCGGCTACGTCGACGACCACCCCGTCGAGCGCTGGTTTCGCGACGCGCGCGTGACGACGCTCTACGAGGGCACCTCCCAGATCCAGCAGCTCATCATCGGCCGCGCGCTGACGGGGATCGACGCGATGGTCCCGCGCGGCTGAACCTCACGAACCGCGCCGTCCGCGCGTTCTATCTCCAGTGCGCAACCTGCCTCCCTTCCAGCGCTTCCTCGATGCGCACCGCGAGGACGTCCTGCGCTTCCTGATCGCCTCGGTGGGCCGCCACGACGCCGACGACGCGTTCCAGGAGACCTTCATCTCCGCGCTGCGGGCCTACGAGCGCCTGCGCCCGGACTCCAACCTGCGCGCGTGGGTGCTGACGATCGCGCACCGCAAGGCGCTCGACCTGCATCGCGCCCGCGCGAGATCGGCGCTGCCGGTCGCCGACCTCGACGACCGCGCGCTGCCGGTCGGCGGCGGCACGCCACCGCCCGAGCCCGGCAGTGGCGACGGCGACGGCGCGGACCACTGGGCGCGCGTCCGCGCGCTGCCACCGCGCCAGCGCGCGGTGCTCACGCTGCGCTACGCCGGCGATCTCACGCACGGCGAGATCGCCATGGCGCTCGGCTGCAGCGAGGACGCCGCGCGCCGGGCGGCATCCGACGGACTCAGGACCCTGCGAGAGGAGCTCTCCGATGTCGCTGCACCCACCTGACCTTCAGCCCGGCGAGGCGGCCGCGCTCGCCGCGCGCACGGCCGCCCGTGCCGCCGACGAGGGCGCGGCCGAGGTCGCCTACGCGGTCCTCGACGGCCCGGCCGGGCGGCTCGTCGCAGCCGCCACCCCGCGCGGCCTGCTGCGGATCGCCTACGAGCTCGACGACGCGGGCCTGGACGCGATCCTCGACGAGATCGCCGCTCGGCTGTCGCCGCGGATCGTCGAGGCACCGGCCCGGCTGGACGGCGTGCGGCGCGAGCTCGACGAGTACTTCGACGGCCGGCGGCGCGACTTCGAGCTCGCGCTGGACTGGCGGCTCGTGCGCGCCGGATTCGCGCGACGCGTGCTCGAGGCGACGGCCCGGATCCCGTTCGGCGCGACGAGCACCTACGCCGGGGTCGCCGGGGCCGCCGGCTCGCCGCAGGCGTTCCGCGCCGCCGGCAACGCGCTCGGCTCCAACCCGATCCCGATCGTCGTGCCGTGCCATCGCGTGCTCGCCAGCGGCGGCAAGCTCGGCGGCTACACCGGCGGCCTCGCCCGCAAGCGCCTGCTGCTCGGGATCGAGGGGGTGCCGGCGGGCGGCCAGCTCGCGCTGCCCGCCGACGCGTGAGGCGCGATGGCGCCCGCCGGGATCGCTAGCCTTGCAACATGAACAGCGATCGCTCCCAGGCCTACGGCCGGGTCATGAAGATGCTCGCGGACGAGGGTCCGGCGAAGCTCTTTCCCGCAGAGATGCAGATCATCCGCACGGCCGCGGACGCCCTTCTCTTCGACGGCGACGCGTACGACGAGCTCGCGGCGGTCGAGGACCTCGCGCAGCAGCTCGTCGACGCCGATCGCTGGCTGCCCGACCACGCCCGCCGGCTGGTGGACGACGTCGCGGCGTGCGGCCCCTCCGCCGGCGTCCGCTGACGCGGGGCGCGGATCACCGCCATGCGGCGTCCTCGGACGCTCGACGGGCGGGCGCCCGCCTTCGGGCCTGCGTCCTTGCCTGGCGGCGCCCGCATCCCGGCGTCCCGCGGGAATCGCGTTCGATCTGCCCCACCCTGCGATCCTGCGTCCTCGTCTGGCGGCGCCCGCATCCCGGCGCCCCACTGGGATCGCCCCTCGTGCCGCCCTTCAGGGCGGTGACGTCGAGGACTGCTTCGGCGCTCCGAGCGCGCCCGCGAGCTCTCCTCGCGAGCGGACGTCGAGCTTGCGATACGCGTTGCCGAGGTGCCATTCAACCGCCTTGCGCGTCACGAACAGCGCCTCCGCGATCTGGCGGTTGGAGAGGCCCTCGATCGCGAGCGCCACGACGCGCCGCTCGCTCGGGCTGAGCGAGTCCGCGCCGCGGCGCGCGGCACGTTGCACGCGCGTCCCGGCGACCTCGAGCTCGGCCTGCGCGCGCTCCTGCAGCATCCGCGCGCCGCATGTCCGCGCCAGCTCGAGCGCCTCCCCGAGCGCGCGCCCGGCGTCGCTGCGCCGGCCGGTGCGCCGCAGCACCGTCCCCAGCTCGACCAGCGCACGGCAGTGCTCGAGCGGCGTCTCGGACGACGCGGCGACCTCGACGGCCTCGGTGAGCAGCGCGATCGGACCCTCGAGATCGCCGTGCGCGTCGGCATGCGCCAGCTCGCGCAGCGCCACGGAGATCGGTCGCGGCGCGCCGAAGCGCCGCGCCAGCTCGAGCTCCGCGACGGCCAGCTCGCGCGCCTCCTCGACACGGCCGAGCGTCGTCAGCGCCCGGGCCATCGCCGAGCGCCACGCGGCGAACGTCGCGGGGTTGCGCACGCCGGCGACGGCATCTCGCCAGGCGCCGAAGTGCTCGAGCGCCGCGGACTCGCGCCGGTCGGCGAGCGCGAGCCGGCCGAGCGCCGCATGGCCTGGGCCGAGCATCGCCGAGCCGGCGTGCTCGGAGAGGTCCATCCGCGCGGCCCACTCCCGCGCGGCGCCGATCTCCCCGCGGTCGACGCAGATGCCGATCAGGGTCGCGTACGCGGCGGGGCGGAAGTGCCGCCAGCCGTGGCGCTCGGCGTCGATGACCTGCTCGATGTCCGTCATCGCCTCGTCGAGGCGGCCCTGTCCCCAGCGTGACACGCCGCGCAGCAGGCTCGCGGTCGTGAACGCCAGCATCGAGCCGTGCGCGCGCGCATGGCTCATCGCGGCGGTCAGCACGCGGTCGTTGAAGGCCAGCTCGTCGCAGGCGTGCAGCGCCATCGAGACGCCGGCGAGCACGCTCCCCCCACCGCGGTCGTCGAGCAGCACGTCGCCCTCGAGCGCGCGCCGAGCCAGCGCCAGCACCTCGGCGCGCGAATCGCCGGCCAGCGCCTCGCGCAGGCACTGCGTGGCCAGCAGCATCCGCGATCCGGGGCTCGTCGCGGTGTCGGTCGCCGATCCGGACCCCGCGACCGCGCGGGGCGTCCGCATCAGCTCCACGCGCCTGGAGGGGTCCAGCAATCCGAGGGCGACGGCCTCCGCCCGCGCCTGGTCGGCGACGTCCGGCTCGGCCCCCGCGAGCGCGGCGGCCTCCTCGAACGCCGCCAGCGCCGCGTCGTGCAGGCCGTTGCAGGAGCGCGCGCGACCGAGCACGAGCAGCGTGCGGGCACGATCGTCGTCGCCGTGGCCGGCCGCGAGCGCGGCCTCGAGCCGTGCGATGGCCCCGGGGAGATCGGTCGCTGCCTCGCTGAGCCCGAGCTCGCGCAGGACGCCAGCGCGCGCCGCCGGCGCCGGCGGCTCCTCGAGCGCGCGCCGCAGGTAGCTGGCGGCCGACTCCGGCGCGCCGCCCTCGAGCGCGTGACCGGCGGCGGCGCAGAGCACCTCGACGACCCAGTCCTCGCCGCTGCCGGCGCTCGGCAGCAGGTGCGCCGCCACGCGCACCGGCGAGATGCCCTCGTCGCGCAGGATCTCGGCCGCGCGCCGGTGCAGCGTCGCGCGCTCGCCGGCGCCGACGTCCGCGTAGACGGCGGAGGCGTGCAGCGGATGCGCGAAGCGCAGCGTGCCGCGGCCGGCGGGCCGCAGGATCTCGCCGGCCGCGAGCGCGTCGGCGGCGGCCGCCACCCGATCGGCGTCGCGACCGGTGAGCGCCGCGACATGGCGCAGCTGCGCGTCGTCGCCGAGGATCGCCACGGCCCGCGCGACCCCGGCCGCGTCGTCGGACAGGCGCATCAGCCGGACCGCGACGGCACGCAGCACCGCCTCGGGCGCGAGCGTCCCGATCCGCTGCGCGTTGGCCGCGACCGGCTGCCAGCCCTCCGCGTCGACGGCGTTGACGAGCTCGCCGAGCAGAAAGCAGTTGCCCTCGGTCATACGCCAGCAGGCGTCGGCGAAGATCTCGTCCGCGACCGGCAGCTGGTGGCAGACGAACGCGCGCGCCGCCCCGCGCGACAGCGCGAGCGGCCGCGCGGCGTGGCTGGAGGGATGGGCGGCGATCTGACCGAGCAGGTCGTCCGGCGCGCCCGGCTCGCCCAGCCGACGCGCGACGACGATCGCGACGCCCATCGTCCCGATGCGCTGCAGCAGGTACAGGACCAGCCGCAGCGACGTGCGGTCCGCCCAGTGCGCGTCGTCGACGACGATCAGCACGGGGCCGGTCTCGGCGAGGTTGGACAGCAGCCAGAACAGCCCGTGGATGACCGAGTACGAGCGGTCGTCGCCCTCGTCGCCGCCCCAGCTCGTCGGCCGCTCGAGCAGCGGTCCGGCGAGCGCGGCCGAGCCCGCCAGCAGCCGGTCGTGGGTCTCGTCGTCGGCGCTCGCCAGCAGCGGCTCGAAGAGCTGCAGCGCGACGCCGAACGCGAAGTCGCTCTCGAGCTCCGACGCGCGAGCGCGCATGACGGTGACGCCGCTCCCCGCGGCGTGCTGCACGGCGGCCTCGAGCAGCGCCGTCTTGCCGATGCCGGCGTGGCCCTCGACGAGCAGCAGATGGCCGCCGCCCGACCGCGCGGCGTCGAGCAGCTCCGCGACGGCCCGCAGCTCCGCCTCCCGCTCGAGCAGGACTCCGGACCCGATGCTCGCCGCTGCGACTGGTGCGTGTTTCGTCAAAAGACTGGGGAGCCGCCCTAGTGTGCCGAGCCCCGCGGCTCTCTAGAAATCAGCCTAGCGGCTGACTAGGAAGGTCGGCTGGGGCGCGCGACACTATGTCGACGAGCGCAGCATCGGCGCGCGGACTCGCACGGAGGCCTCAGGACCCGGGACCCGGACGGTCTCGGGTCCGCGTGCTTTGTGGACCCGAGGCGCCCGCGAGCCGTCGGCCGCGCGTGCTCAGGCGGGATGCCCCCACTGCGCCTCGGCCAGGTCGCCCTCGGGCATGCCCGCCGGCGTCTCGATCTCCGGGGTGTCGCGCAGGTACCACTCGGCGTCCAACGCGGCCTGCGTCCCCGAGCCGGCGGCCGTCACGGCCTGGCGGTACGTGCGGTCGACGAGGTCGCCGGCAGCGAAGACGCCCGGCAGCTTCGTGCGCGTCGAGCGACCCTCGGTGATGACGTAGCCCTCGTCGTCGACGTCGATCGTGCCGGTGACGAGATGCGACTGCGGCTCGTGTCCGATCGCGATGAACGCGCCCGAGATCGGGACGTCGATCGTCTCGCCGCTGACCGCATGGCGTAGGCGCGCGTGGTCCAGCGAGCCGTTCTCGCCCGCCACGAACTCCTCGGGCGCATACGGCGTCAGCCACTCGATGTTCTCGATCGAGCGGGCGCGCTCGAGCATGATCTTCGACGCGCGGAACTCCTCGCGGCGATGCACGACGATCACCTTGGACGCGAACTTCGCCAAGAAGATCGCCTCCTCCATCGCGCTGTCGCCGCCGCCGACGATCATCGTCGGCTTCTGCTTGAAGAACGCCGCGTCGCAGGTCGCGCAGTAGCTGACGCCACGACCGCCGAGCTCGTCCTCACCGGGGACGCAGAGCTTCTTGTGCTCGGCGCCCATCGCGAGGATCACCGTGCGGGTCCTGTGCTCCTCGTCGCCGACCCAGACGCTGTGCACGCCGCCGGGCTGCGTGGCGAGCTGCACCTTCGTCGCCTGGTCGGTGACGAAGCGCGTTCCGAAGCGCTCGGCCTGATCGCGCATGTGCTGCATGAGCACCGGCCCCGTGACCCCTTCCGGGAAGCCCGGGTAGTTCTCGACCTCGGTCGTCTGCTGGAGCAGGCCACCCCACATGAACCCCTCGATCACGAGCGGCTCGAGATTGGCGCGCGACGTGTACAGCGCGGCGGTGAAGCCGGCCGGTCCCGAGCCGATGATGACGACGTTCTCGATGTCTTTGCTGGTCACTTCACAAAGGATAGCGCTGGGGTTTCACGCACTCGCCGTGGCCGGCAGGTCGCCATGCGCGCGCCGCTCCTCGTCCCAGCGCGCGACGGTCCGGCGCAGCTGGAAGTACGCGATCGCGCCCGGGATCGTCGGCAGCCAGAACGCCAGCACGCGAAAGGACAGGACCGCGAGCACCGTCAGCTTGCCGTCGACGTCGAACGCCAGGAACGCCCCGATCATCCCGCCGTCGACGCCGCCGATGCCGCCCGGGAGCGGCAGCAGGTTGCCGAGGAAGCCGACGAAGTACGCCATCACGATGACCGCCCACGGCGGTGGGTCGCCGAACGCGTGGAAGCACGCCCACAGCGTGGCGATGCTGAACCCCCAGTAGGCGATCGCCCCTAGCAGCGCGGGATCGCGCCGGCGCGCGTGGAAGACGGCCTCGCGCATGCCCGACGAGAAGGCGGCCGGCGCGTGCGCCAGCCGCTGCGCCCATCGCGCCAGCCGCCCGCCGCGCTGCGCGAAGCCCTCCAGGCGCCGCTGCAGGTCGGGCGGGACCCGTGCGAGCCCGAGCCCGACCGCGATGATCAGCAGCCCGAGGATCGCCGGCACGACCGTGATCCCGAACGGCGCCCGCCCGCCGAGCACACCGAAGTACAGCCCGAAGCCGACCACCACGAGCGCCGCCATGTAGACGGCGTAGGTGAGGATCAGGAAGGCGAGCGTCTTGTCGGCGACCCTGCGGCGGTCCATCCCGGCCCGGCGCAGCGCCCACGCGGTCAGCGCGATGCCGCCCGCCCCACCGGCCGCGAGCAGTCGCGTCGCGGCGAGCCCGGCCATCGTGATCTGGTAGCTGGCCGACAGGTCGATGCGCGTGCTGTGGCCGACGAAGACGCCGCGGAACATCGCGACGTAGCCGCCGAAGGACAGCACGGTGAACGCCAGCGCGACCGCGAGCCACCACGGATCGCCCTGGCTGACGCGCTTGCCCTTCTCCTCGATGTCGCCCAGCTGCGGCGCCACGACGATCATGAACGCGATCGTCGCCGCCAGCAGCACGCACAGGATCACCACCGTGCGCCGCGTCAGCTGCACGCGCGGCATCGCCTCGTCGTGATCGTCCCCATCGTCTGCGGCGCGTGGCGCGGCGCCGTCCTGGGGCGTGACCTTCGTGTCCATGGCGGGATCCCTGCTCGCTGCGATGCGAGTATAGGTCGCAGGACGGACCGCGCCGCGACGGGCGGCGAGGCCCCGAGGCGCCCGCCCCGCGACGCGACGCCGATCCCGACCTTGGCCGCGACCGCCGCGCGCCGCCCAGGATGCGACGTCCGGCCCCAGCCCTCGGCCGCGCTCAGCGCGCCGAGGCGCGGACGGCGGCCGCCTCGTCGACGAGCGCCCCGATCAGCCGCGAGCGCTCGTCGGCCTCCGGATGCCACTGCACGCCGAGGCCGAAGCGGTTGGCGGGCAGCTCGATCGCCTCCGGGAAGTCGTCCGTCACGGCGCGGCCGGTGACGATCAGCCCCACGCCGAGGCGGTCGATCCCCTGGTGGTGATGGGACTTCGTCGCGTGCAGCTGCTCGCCCGCGGCGCGCGCGGCGAGCGAATCCGCGAGCAGGCGCACGTCGTGGTCGGCGCCGTCGAACGTGCCGACGACGCGGCGATGGTCCTCGTGGCCGAGCAGCTCGGGCAGGTGCTGGTGCAGCGTCCCGCCGCAGGCGATGTTCATGATCTGCATTCCGCGGCAGATCCCGAGCAGCGGCAGGTCGCGCTCCAGCGCGCGCCGCACGAGCGCGATCTCGAACGCGTCGCGCTCCGGGACGGTGCCGACCGTCTCCGGGTGGGCCGCCGCGCCGTAGGCCTCCGCGGCGATGTCCGCACCGCCCGCGAGCATCAGCCCGTCGAGCAGGTCGAGCACCTCGTCGGGGTCCTCGACGAGCGCCGGATCCGGTGCGAGCAGCAACGCGAGCGCCCCCGCACGGTGGACCGCATCGACGTAGCTGCGCGCCAGCACGAACGCGTCGACGTCCCAGACGCTGAAGCGCACGCGCTCGAGCGGGGTGCAGATGCCGATCGCCGGACGCGACATGCGCTGCACGGTAGCCGCACACCGGCGGCTCTCCGATCGCGCCGCGCCGGTAGCTTCCCGGCCCGTGTACGACAACCTCCAGCTCGAGCGCCGCGGCGCCGCGGCGATCATCCGCCTCGATCGCCCGGACGCGCTCAACGCGCTCAACGCGCCGCTCGCCGACGAGCTGCTGCACGCGGTGCGGGCCGTCGCCGGCGACCACGGCGTGCGCGCGGTCTGCGTGACCGGCGCCGGGCGCGCCTTCTGCTCCGGCGGCGACCTGCGCGACATGACCTCGCGGGCGCTCACGCCCGACGGGCACCCCGACGTCGCAACGGCGCTGTCGACGGCCTTGCACCCGATCCTCACCGGCCTGCGGACGATGCGAAAGCCCGTCGTCGCGGCGATCAACGGGCCCGCCGTGGGGATCGGCTGCTCGCTCGCGCTGTCCTGCGACCTGGCGCTGGCGGGCGAGTCCGCGTACCTGCTGCTCGGCTTCGAGCGCGTCGGCCTCGCGCCCGACGGCGGCGCCCTCGCGCTGATCTCGGCGCGAGCGGGGGCCGCCCGCGCCGCCGAGATGGCGCTCCTCGGCGGGCGCGTCGACGCACCGACGGCGCTGCGCTGGGGACTCGTCAACGAGGTGCTGCCCGACGACGAGCTGATGGACGCCGTGCACGTGACGCTCGACCGTCTCGCGGTCGGGCCGACGCGCTCCTATGCCGCGATCAAGCGCCAGCTCAACGCCTGGTCGTACGCCGCTCTGGACGAGCAGCTCGTGCTCGAGGCGCAGCTTCAGCAGGAGCTCGCGCGGTCCGTCGACTTCGCCGAGGGCGTCGCCGCCTTCACCGAGAAGCGCGAGCCCGATTTCCATGGCTGACGCCGCCCCCGGGGAGGGGTACGAAGCAGATGTCCGCCGCATGAATAGAATGCCCGCCGCCTTGGCTTCAGCTCGCTCCCGCACCCGCCGCCGCGCCTTCGCTCTTGCCTTCGCGGCGACCCTCATGGGGGGCCTCGTGCTGGCCAGCGGAGCGTCCGCCAACTTCTTCGGACCAGAGTCCGGCGGCTCGCCGAACGCCGACGACGTCAGCACGCTCTTCAAGATCGTGATGGTCGTCGCGGTGATCATCTTCGTCGGCGTCGAGGGCGCGCTGGTCTACTCGCTCGTCAAGTTCCGCGCTCGCAAGGGCGCCGTGCCCGCCCAGATCCGCGGCAACACGCGCCTCGAGGTGGGCTGGACGCTCGGCGCCGCCGCGATCCTCGTGGTGCTCGCCGCCGTCACGTTCTCGATGCTCGGCGAGATCCGCACCCCGCCGAACTCCGACGCCGACGGCTATCCGACGCCCGTCGTCGGCAACATCGAGAACGCCTCGGCGTTCCAGCCGCGCCCGCCGAACGGCCGCTCGCTGAACATCCACGTCAACGGCCAGCGCTACGCCTGGCGCTTCACGTACCCCGGCGCGGCGAACAACCGCGACGCGGTCTTCTCCTACGAGGAGATGGTCGTCCCGACGAAGACCACCGTCACGCTCGACATCGCGGCGCAGGACGTCGCGCACTCGTGGTGGATCCCGGCGCTGGGCGGCAAGTTCGACGCCGTTCCCGGCCACACGAACTTCACCTGGTTCAAGATCGAGAAGCCGGGCGTCTACCGCGGCCAGTGCGCCGAGCTCTGCGGACGCAACCACGCGGACATGGTCGCGCAGGTGCGCGCCGTCCCGCCGGCGCAGTTCAAGCGCTGGCTGCAGTCCAAGAAGGCCCAGATCCTGACGAGCGACAAGGATGCGCTCGCCCGCCGCACCGCCGACGCGAAGGCCGACGCCGCCGCGATCAAGGCTCCCTAGGAGAACCCCCATGGCAGCCACAGACACCACCACCGCCCCGATCCGCATCCCGGAGATCATCGCCCATCGCGTGGAGGCCGAGCCCACGGGCTGGGTGTCCTGGGTCACGACCACCGATCACAAGCGGATCGGGATCATGTACCTGGTCACGACGTTCGCGTTCTTCCTCCTGGGCGGCGTCGAGGCGCTGCTCATGCGCGTGCAGCTCGGCGCCCCGGACAACACGTTCCTGACGCCGTCGACGTACAACGCGCTCTTCACGCTGCACGGCACGACGATGATCTTCCTGTTCGTCGTCCCGATCATGGCCGGCTTCGCGAACTACTTCCTGCCGCTCATGATCGGCGCGCGCGACATGGCGTTCCCGAAGCTCAACGCGCTGTCGTACTGGCTGCTGCTGGCGGGCGGCCTCGTCTTCTACGGATCGCTGCTGTTCCACCCGCCCGAGGCCGGCTGGACGTCGTACGCGCCGCTGAGCGGCAGCGTCTACTCCCCGACCGGCGGCATCGACGCCTGGATCTTCCTGATCCACCTCACCGGCATCTCCTCGCTGCTCGGCGCGATCAACTTCTACGCGACGATCGCGAACATGCGCGCTCCCGGCATGGGCTGGGGCCGCCTGCCGCTGTTCGTGTGGTCGATCCTCACGTACTCGATCCTGCTGATCCTCGCGCTGCCGGTGATCGCCGGCGCGGTCACGCTGCTGCTGACCGACCGACATTTCGGCACCGGGTTCTTCGACCAGAGCAAGGGCGGCGATCCGCTGCTCTGGCAGCACCTGTTCTGGTTCTTCGGGCACCCCGAGGTCTACATCATGGTCCTGCCGGGCTTCGGGATGATCTCGGAGATCCTGCCGGTCTTCGCCCGCAAGCCGATCTTCGGCTACAAGGCGATCGCCGCGGCCACGGTCGTGATCGCGTTCCTGGCGCTGCTCGTCTGGGCGCACCACATGTTCTCGACGCCGAGCGCGACGATCGTGCTCGTCTTCTTCATGATCAGCTCCTTCTTGATCGCGATCCCGACGGGCGTGAAGATCTTCAACTGGATCGCGACGCTGTGGCGAGGGACGATCGAGTTCAGGACGCCGCTGATCTTCTCGGTCGGCTTCATCTCGATCTTCCTGATCGGCGGCATCACCGGCGTCTTCCTCGCGGTGTTCCCGATCGACTGGCAGCTGACGGACACCTACTTCGTCGTCGCCCACCTGCACTACGTGCTCGTCGGCGGCTCCGTCTTCGCGATCTTCGCCGGGATCTACTACTGGTTCCCGAAGATGAGCGGGCGGATGCTCGGCGAGAGCATGGGCAAGTGGTCGTTCGGCTTCATGTACGTCGGCTTCAACGTCACGTTCCTGATCCAGCACGCGATCGGCCTCGACGGCATGCCGCGGCGCGTCTACGAGTACCCCGACGTCGGGCACCTGGCGCTCTACAACCTGATCTCGACGATCGGCTCGTTCATCCTGGCGATCGGGATCCTGCTGACGGTGCTCAACGTCGTGCGCTCGCTGAAGGTCGGCGTCGCGTCTGGACCCGACCCGTGGAAGGCGAACACGCTGGAGTGGTTCACCACGTCGCCTCCCCCGGTCAACAACTTCGACACGGTGCCGCGGATCCGCTCGGTCGAGCCGATGAAGGACATCCGCCGCCAGATCGCACGCCAGGCAGAGATCGCCGCGACAGCGCCGAGCCCTGTACCCGTGGCTGCCGGGGTCGCTGCCGGCGACTCCGAGCAGGCCGACGGGTAGTCTGCGGATCTGAATGGAGGCCTCGCGCGCCACGGCGACCCCGGTGGTCGCGCCCACAGTCCGGCAGGTGTTGTCGGACTACACGGCGCTGACGAAGCCGAAGGTCCAGTCGCTCCTGCTGCTCACGACCGTGACGACGATGCTCGTCGCCGGCGATCCCTCCGCGGGCCTGATCCTGCTGACCTGCCTCGGCGGTTACCTGTCGGCAGGGGGCGCCGGAGCGGTCAATCACTACTACGACCGCGATATCGACGCCAAGAT